>JAYTLO010000133.1:0-32133 GCA_043729385.1 Akkermansiaceae bacterium | reverse complement strand
ACGGAGAGCAGACCACGACAGGCGGTATCCGCAAGCGACCAAGCGTCCACCAATTGACATCGTCTCCAAGAATACTTCAAATCCGACAGGCTGCTAGTTGTAAGGATTGAGGTAAACGTCAGCGTCGCAGAACGACATCGGATGAAAGCAGTGGACTTCAGTCCGCAAATTGGGCCGTGGTCTATCGCGGCTGCAGCAGCGTTGTCACCACCGTCCCGCGCACGGGCAAAATAAATTTCGCGGTCCGTGGGGAGGACTCAGCTCAATCCGCCAAGTCCTCGTTGAAGTAAATTTTGATAAACTTCATCTTCTTCACTTCGTCGAAGCCATGCTCTAACACCGCGTCCGGCTTGGCGGCAAGGGAGGGCTTGAGGCGGACCTCGGCCCCGGTGTCTAGCTTCATCACGGTCTTGATTTTGTTCTTGGCCTTGGTGACGTCTTTCTTGGAAATCTCGAACGAGTCGTCGAGGCGGTGGCCTTGCTCTTCCTCGATTTTCGAGCGGTGCTCGGCGAATTTGGCCTTGGCCTCGGGTGTTTTGAGCACTTGCTCTTCGAATTCCTGGAGGCTGAAATTTTGCTTTTCCTCGAAGTAAGTGATGGCGTCGCGGGAGGCGTTGGCCGTGTCCCATGGCGGAGCGTCATCGTCGGCGGCGGGTTTTTTCGGGTTGTCCTTCTTCTCCTTTTCGAGGAAAGCGACGGCCATGTTCGCATATTTGTTAGTCAGGAACGGGCTGTCGGTGATGGGGACGACGCCGAGGAAATCGCGGACCCAGAAGCGTGAGTCCGAGCCGGTGCGGTCGAAGGTGAGGACGTAGTAGCCCTTGCTCGCAAGGTGATTGAGGATCAGGCAGCCCTTGTCGATTTTCTCGGGGTTGATCCCCTGCTCGGTGTGGAGTTCGAGGTCGCCGTCGCGGGTGGAAATGCTGAGGAACGGGACGACGCTCTCGGATTTTAAAATGCACAAGCCCTGAGTGAGTTCGCCGTCGATGTCGATGTCCTTGATGAGCGAGATGCAGAGATCTCCGGACTTGATGTTCGGGTGATTCGACTTGGCGTAGAGGCGCTTCGCGATGTCGCAGCCTTTTTCCAACAGCCCGTCGTCTGAGGCGAAAATTGCGGCGGCGTAGGCATTCATTTCATGCTGATCGAGCGACGAATGGTGGCTGAAGCGGTGGGCAGTTAGGTTCTTGAACGGCTTGAGGAAAATGGTGGCCAAAGTTTCCTGATCGCCATCGCCCACTTTGAAAACCTCCTTGGAAGTCTGGAGCGGTTCATCGCGCTGAGGATGACCGACTTTGGCAAGCACCAGCCCAGTGGCGGTGGCGGAGGTGAAACGGATCTTGGCGGACATGGGGGCGGCAACCTAGAGGGGCGGCACGATTTGGGAACTCTGAAATGAAAAAGAAGAGCGAGCCATGGAGGAGGAGCAACGACAGGCTCATTTTAGGGCAGATCAGGACGAGCATTGGCTCCATCAAGCCGCGGGAACATTGAATCCAGTCCTTGCACATCTCGCACAGATCACTTGCCCACCGGACCGGCTCGGAGTAAGCCGCGCGCATGAAAGTCGCGGACACGGGCACGGCCTTGAGGGAGATTTTGAAGGACGCCCCTCGCCCGTGCGTGCTCGTTCCCACCATGGGAGCCTTCCACCCCGGCCACCTTTCGCTCATGCATCGCGCCCGGGAAATCGCCGGACCGGCGGGCACAGTGGTCGTCTCCATTTTCGTAAACCCCATCCAGTTCGACCGCGCCACCGATCTCGCCGCCTACCCGCGGCCGATGACCAGCGATCTAGCAGCTTGTGAAGCCGCAGGCGTGGACGTGACATTCACGCCTGCTGCCGATTCCATGTATTTCCCGGACCGCTCCATCACGGTTCACGAAAATCTACTGTTCCGCGGCCTCTGCGGTGCCAGTCGTCCCGGTCACTTCGACGGCGTGTGCACGGTCGTCTTAAAATTGTTCCTACTCACCGGCTGCGATGTCGCGATTTTCGGCGAGAAAGATTTCCAACAACTCGCCGTCATCAGCCGGATGGTCCGCGACCTTGACGTACCGGTGGAAATCGTCCCCTGCCCGACGATGCGCGAACCGGACGGCCTCGCGATGTCCTCCCGCAACACCCGCCTCACCCCCGAGCAACGCGCCGACGCCCCGCGGATCCGCCAAGCACTAGCAGCCGCCGCCTCTCTAACTTCCCCTTCCGAAATCCTCGCCACCGCCCGCGCCGCCATTGAGGCATCGCCGCTAGCCCGCATCGATTACTTATCACTCGTCGATGCTGAAACCTTGCAGTGCATCACCGCGCTCCATCGCCCGTCCGTCCTTGCGACCGCCGTGTTCTACGGCGAGGTGCGGCTTATCGATCACATCGCGATTCCTTCGTGAGACTCGGAGGTGGGTAATGTGTTCCGGCTGTCTCAGCCGGAAGTATTTAGCCGCCCCCGCCTTGACTCTCCTGATGCAGGGGTCCACCCATCCGGCATGAGCTTTTTCATCACTGGCACCGACACGGGCGTCGGCAAAACTTACGTCACCCGCCTGATCCTGGAAGCACTGCGCCGCGAGGGCCGCGATGCCGTCGGCTACAAGCCCGTCGCTTGCGGGGATCGCGAGGACACGGTTATTCTATCAGCCGCGTCCGGTGGACTGGACCTTGATAAGATCAACCCGGTTTTCTTCAACACCGCCGTGGCGCCTTACGTCGCAGGGATGTTAGAAAACCGCACGCTGGAGCCGGCTGTGTTGTTAGCTGGGTTTCACCAGTTAGCGGCCAGACATGCAGATGTCATCGTAGAGGGCGCCGGTGGCTGGGAAGTGCCGCTTGCGGCAAACTACCGGGTCTCGGATCTGGCGGCGGATTTAAACCTGCCGGTGGTGTTAGTGGCCGCTAACAAGCTGGGCGCGCTCAATCACATTTTACTAACAGTCGCCGCAATCCGCGCCAAAGGGTTGGTGTGCGCGGGGATCGTCCTCAACCAGCTCGAAGATGAAATGGACACGGCGATGATCACGAACAAAGGCGTGGTCGAGGATCTAGCAGGCGTACCGTTGCTCGATCACCTGATCCACGGCCAAGATTTCCTCGACGCGGAGACCTACGTCAAAATCCTGACGATTGACGGATGATCGAAACGGTGGATCTTCGCGGAACACCGATGACTCCAAACGCCAACCTCGAGCCGCTGCCTGAAACGGTGGAAAACTGGGTGCAAGTCGGCCACTATCCGACCTTGCAGGACGCGTATGATCACGGGCTGGTCATCCTCTCGATGGGCGAAACTTGCCGGGTGACGGAAACGGCGGTGCCGGGGGAATTCGACCTGCAAGCGGAAGCCCTGCCAGCGGTGAAAATTTCCGCAGAGCTGGATGCTTACGGGCAGGAAATGGCGCTGCCAATTGAGCGCCAGCCAATCGCTGGAGAGTGGGCACGACATTCGTCTGGATTCGGGTTCTGCGGGATCTGGGTGATCACGCTGATGGCGGTTTTTTACTGGCAGGGGCAGGATACGACGCTGGTCGAGCGGGCTGCTTCGTCAAGCGTCGGGTTGATCGGCCGCGGCGAGTGGTGGCGGCCATTTACCGCGCTATTTCTCCATGCGGATCTCGGACATCTCGCCGGGAATCTAGCAAGCGGCATCGTCTTCGCCACGCTGGTCGCGAAAATGATCGGTCCGTTGTTAGGTTGGGCACTGATCCTCGGCTGCGGCATGTTAGGAAACGTCATCACCTCACGGCTCACCTACCCAGAGCCGTTCATTTCGCTGGGTGCCTCGACTGCGGTTTTCGCGGCGTTAGGGATACTGTCCGGTCTCGGCGTCGCTGAAACCCTGCGCGATCACGCACGCTTGCCGTGGCTACGAATCTCGGCGCCATTTCTAGCAGGACTGGTCCTGCTAGGCTGGCTCGGCGGCGGCGGCGGGCACGGCTCGAACACCGACGTGCTCGGCCATGTCTTCGGTTTCAGCTCCGGTCTGGTGGCGGGTGTGGCCGCTGGAGCGCTCGAAGGAAAACGCCCAGCCACGGCATGAAGCATTTGCCATCGGCTGCGGTGAGGTGTGTGCTTCCGCAACGCTTTTATGAAAACGCATCGCATTTTTTCAGACTCCCCGCTCAGCGCGGACGCCGCCCGGATCTTGCACGAAGCCGTCTCGCCGCACGAAATCATCGAGCCGCAAAAACGACTGTCCTCGATCCTCGCCACGCCGGAAGCCGACCCGGCATTTCCGCTGGCGGACATCGCATTCGGCCAACCGGACTTGGCGAGCATCGCGAATTCTGAGCGGCTTAAATGGATCCAAGTGAGCTCTGCTGGCTTCACCCGCTACGACACGGCGGAGTTCCGCGCTCTCGCCACGGCGCGCGGGCTGATCGTCACTAACAGCTCAAGCGTCTATGCGGCGGCGTGTGCTGAGCATGTGTTCGCATTCATGTTAGCCAATGCCCGGCGGCTGCCACAGGCGCTACCGAGCCACGCGCCCACCGGCTCGCCGGAGTATTTTCAGCTCCGCGCTGACTCAGTCTCACTGCGCGGCCAGAGCCTAGTCATCCTTGGCTTCGGCGGGATCGCAGCGCATTTGGTTAAGCTGTTAGCCCCGTTCGAAATGCAGATCACCGCGATGCGCCGCAAGCCGCGTGGCGACGAGGGATTTCCAACCGTGACCGCCGAAGCGCTGCCCGCCGCGCTCGCCACCGCCGACCACGTCATCAACATTCTGCCAGACAACGCGGCTTCGCTAAATTTCATCAATGCCGCACGCCTCACCCACATGAAACCCGGTGCGGTGTTCTATAACATCGGCCGCGGCACCACGGTGGATCAAAGTGCGCTGCTAGAAGCGCTCCGCTCCGGCCACCTTGCAGCGGCTTGGTTAGACGTCACCGAGCCGGAGCCGCTACCCGCCGATCATCCGCTGCGGGCTGAGCCGAATTGCTTCATCACCCCGCACATCGCTGGTGGTCATGCGCACGAATCAGAAACGCTGGTGCGGCATTTCGTGGAAAATTTCAAACGCTATCAGAACGGTGAACCGCTGCTAGATCGGGTCATGTGAGGGCCATGCCATCCGGCTTTACCTGCCCATTTCAGCGACCTAGTCTCCGCAGCGATGCGTTTCTTCACCGCCCTTGCGATTTACCGGCTGCTGCTGCCGCTGTTATTTATCGCGGCATTTCCCGGGTGGGTCGTGAAAATGCTGCGGCGCGGCGGCTTCGGCACGCGCTTGGGCGAGCGCGCTGCGATTTACCCCTCGCCGCTAGAGTATGAACCCTGCGGCGCGGTGCATTTTCATGCGGTCAGCGTCGGCGAGTCGCTGCTGGCGCTGAAGCTCATCCGCGAGTGGTTGGTTAGAGAACCCGGCCGTCGCTTCGTGCTGGCGACTGGAACCGCAACCGGCCACGCCGTGGCGACGGCAGCACAGATCCCCGGCCTGCGCGTCACCTACTCGCCGTTAGATTTCCGCTGGATGGTGGGCTGCTACTTGAGGCGCTTCGAGCCAGCGCAGATTGTCCTGATCGAGGGCGAGGTGTGGCCGCATTTATTGTTAGCTTGCAAGCAGCGGGACATCCCGGTCCGCCTCGTAAATGCCCGCATGTCACCTCGCTCGGCGCGGCGATTCAGGAAATTTGCTGGCTGGCTGCGACCGATCTATCGGCTGCTAGACGCGGTGGCCATCCAGGAATCCGGCGACGCGGAAATCTGGGAGACCCTCGGCATCGCGCCGGAAAAAATCCACGCCACGGGCAGTTTGAAGTTCGATCCTGGCAGCGGCGCTCGCCCGGCGCGGCGACCGGAGTTTCAGGAAATGCTCGATGCCTTCGGCCAGGGCAGGCCGGTGATTCTAGCAGCCAGCACTCACCCCGGCGAGGATGCGTGGATTGCCAGTGCGGTCTATCAGGCTAGGCCGGATGCAGTGGCGGTGATGGTGCCACGCCATGCCGAGCGGCGCGCGGATGTCACGGCGGAACTCGAAGGCGCGGGATTCCATGTGACCTTGAGATCGTCATTTCCAGAGGCTGCGACGACCGTTAATCGCCGCCACGTTTTCGTCATCGATAGCACGGGCGAACTCAGCGATTGGACCGCGCACGCGGATGTGGTCATCATCGGCAAGAGCTTTCTCTCCACCGGCGGCCAGAATCCCTGCGAGGCTATCCTTGCTGAGAAGCCAGTGATTTTCGGCCGGCACATGGAGAATTTCCAACCGCTCGCCAGCCGACTCATCGCCCGCGGCGCTTGCATTTCCGCTAGAGATTCGGACGAACTCGTTCGCGCCATCGTCACGGCGCTCAATCCGCAAAAGGCCCGGGCGATGACCCGTGAAGCGACCGAGTTGTTAGCCCACCACGACGGCGCGACACGGCGGATTCTGGCACTTCTTGTGGCCGGAAATGGGACCATAATTTGATGCAAGCGGAGTTTGTCATTTTCAATTTCGGTCTTTAGAGTGCGCGTCGTGAGTGATTCTGATACCGATCCAATGAGCAGCCTCCTGTCCAGCTTCGCCCTGGGACCCGCGTGGGCACGCGCCGCCGGCGACACCACCGAGCGCAAACCCAAGACCTTTTCCGGAGGCGATGACCGCCCGCCCCGCCGCGATGATCGCGACCGTGGACCGCGCAGCGGAGGCTCGCGCGACGGTGGCGAACGCCGCCCGCCACAAGGCCGTGGCGGCAACTACGAGGATCGTCGTAACGGCCCACCCCCACAGATCGAAGTCGGCCCGGAAGTTGGAGTCCGCGCCACCATTGCGCCAGATCCACAAGCCGTGCATCTCATCGGCAAGGAAGTCCATCAAGTCGCGCGGGTCTATCCGTTATTCGATGTCGCGAAGATCCTGCTTGCGGAAAAGTCCCGCTGCCGGGCAATTTTCGAAGCTCCCGAGCCGCACGCCCCGTTGATCCTCGGCAAGCTCGAGGAGTCTGTTTTCCTGACCCGCGAGGAAGCGCTCCGCCATCTTTGGAACTCGGAACTGCGCAACGATTTGATCGAAGAAGAAACCATCGACGTCGAGCCACCGACCGGGAATTTCCAAGCCATCGCCCGCTGCGGAATCTCCGGCGAGTGGTTAGGCCCCGTTAATTTCCACTCCTATCAGACGAACCTGCGCCGCCTGCATCGCGAGCGGTTTGCGCGGATGCCGTTCGAAGCTTACTCGGCCAAGGTGCGCACCGAGCGCGGCGAGGAAGCCGTCAACGCGTGGTTAGAAACGACCAAGAAAAAGACCCGCTGGCGGATCAAGGGCGAGGACGACGAAGCATGGATCGACGACCGTGCGGAAGCCGAGCGCGCGCTCGGAGCACGTTGTTTCGACAAGGCATTCGAGGAGGTCCGCGTGGCCGATGTCTCGGGAGCCATCCCCGCCAAGAACCTTTCGCCGTCGCTGTTAGTCTCGTTGAAAATTTCTGGCACCCATGCCCGCAATCATCCCGCCATTTTGATCCCGGCGGTGTGCCGCGCGGTCGAGGCGGAGCACCTTCCAGTCTTCAAACGCCAAGGGAAACTCCACACCGGTCCTGCCCGCCCGCATCCGCTGCCACTCAACGCGATCCTCGCCGAGCGCCCCGGCCAAATGGTCGCTTGGATCCGCGAGAACAGCCCTGCGAAACTTGAAGGGCTGTGGAAATCCGTTCTGCCAGAAGGCAGCACCGCCCCACCCGCTGAGTATGCTGCCGATCTCTTTTGGCTGCTCCATCAAGGGCACATCCTGCTCTACACGGACGACACGCTCGTCGTCCAAGACGCACGCGAGGCAAACGCCACTGAACCCAGCGGCGAGCCGAAAAAGAAGAAAAAGAAAAAGAGAGCCAAGAAGCCGAAGGCTGAAGAAGGTGAGGCCGCAGCAACTGTTGCCTCTCCAGATCAGGCTCCAGGGAATATCGAGGAAGCCCCCTCCGAAGCCCAAGCGGAAACCACCGCACCAGAAGCCGTCGAAACGGAATCTATCTCAACGGAAGAATCCACTCCGGTGGAAAAATCCTCAGCAACCGTTTCTGAGGCAGCACCCGTTGAAACTCCGGTTGAAATACCCGCCGAACAGCAGTCGGAAGCAAAAGATCAGCCCCCTGCCGCTGACTGAATCCGGCGAATTTCAATTTCCTCAAACTTTCCATCTGCCGAGGGTTGACGTTCCTCTTGCGCTATGTTTCAAACCTGCCGACCCGCATACGGAACGGTGGCTGAGTGGTCGAAAGCACTCCCTTGCTAAGGGAACGTAGGGGTAACCCTACCGAGGGTTCAAATCCCTCCCGTTCCGCCATCGGGTAGGATTGCAGTAGCTGGTGCGTCTTTGTTCGTTTTCAAAGTCGTTTGTGCGTTCTCGTTCTGCACTGCACGCCGCCATGCCGCGCCCGTCGATGGCTTGGGTCATCAGTTACCCCTTAGAACAGATTTCATTTTTCAAAATAGGTGTTTTCCGCGTTTGCCGTCACTTGGGCCCGGTTCTGGAACCTCTACTAAAAAGGAAATTAGACCCGCAGATGAACGAAGATGGCCGGTGATTATTCTTTGCTCGGCGTGGTGTTTCAGATCAGGGTATCAAGACCGCCTCCACGCCGAAGAAGCACTCACGGAACGGTTTGATGCCCCGCCGTGCGCGACCGACTGTGTGAGGCGAACATCCGCAATTTTCACATTCTCCTCCACCGCCTGCCGATGAAAGCCTCTACGAGTTTGCCAGCTATAGATACCACGGCACCAACCATGTGGGCGACATGACACACCCTCGCCGCGTCGAAAGGCTGTGGCCGTGCGATCCGATGTAACTTCCGCTCTCCTGCGAAAAATCGTGGAGGGTGGTGGAGCCGCTTTATTTCCCCCCTGACTCACGAATCGCTCCAATGGGGGATAGTTGCCCCCATGATTTCGTGATCTCCTTTGAGCCTTATGAAGAGAAAACCCAACATTCAAAAGGCCGCCGGATTCACCTTGGTGGAACTGCTGGTGGTCATTGTGATTATCGCCGCCTTGGCGGGAATCACCTTTTCCGTCGCAACCCGCATGAAAAGGCAAGGAACCGCCACCAAAAACCTTCAGACTATGCACCAGGTCGGACTCACGATTATCCGCAAATGGCAGGAGTGTTCCCTCCCTGACAGCGGAACACGCGGATTCATTCCGGTCGTCTTTGGGATGGGTTGGATTTCCCCAAGATGAAGAGAGACTTAGAATAGCCTGATTCACCGAACCCGCCGTAGATGACCAGCGTGTCTTCCAACATTCCGCGCATTTTTAGCTCCTTCAGCACTTCGCGCCCGTTTTCCTCAACCAGCGAGAGCCCGTGCGCACCGGGAAACTCCGTGCCCCAATCGTGGACGGGATTTCATGCGAGGATTCCCTTCACCAACTGCCCGTGCACATCGGTCAGGCGGAAATCGCGACCTTGGGCCTTGTAAGTGAGGCGCTCGTGATCAAAGCCGCAGAGGTGGAGGAGCGTGGCCTGGAGATCGTGGACGTGGACGGGGTTTTCCGCCGCGTGGAAGGCGAATTCGTCGCTGCTGCCATAGACGCAGCCCTTCTTCACACCGCCGCCGGCGAGCCAGACGGTGAAGGCGCGCGGATGGTGGTCGCGGCCATGGGCTTTCGGGTTGGTGATGTCGCCTTGGACGAACGGCGTGCGGCCGAACTCACCGCCCCAGATGACCAGCGTATCTTCTAACATTCCGCGCATTTTCAGGTCCTTCACCAGCGCGGCGCTCGGCTGGTCGGTGTCCATGCATTGGATCGGGAGCTGGGTGGGAAGATTTCCGTGCTGGTCCCAGCCGGCATGGAGAAGCTGGACGTAACGCACGCCGCGCTCGGCGAGGCGGCGGGCCATCAGGCAGTTGTAAGCGTAGCTGCCCTTGCGCTTCACGTCGGGGCCATACATGTCGAGCACGGACTGGGGTTCGTTGCTGAGGTCAGTTAGCTCAGGGACGCTGGCCTGCATCTTGAAGGCCATTTCATACTGCGCGACGCGGGTGTTGATTTCCGGATCGGCGACGCGCTCGCTGGCGTAGTGGTTCATCTCCGCAAGCCCGTCTAACATCTTGCGGCGTAGGCTGCGGTCCATGCCATCCGGGTTGCTGAGATAGAGCACCGGATCCCCCGCGCCGCGGAACGGGACGCCCTGGAATTTTCCAGGCAGGAATCCATTTCCCCAATAATAGTCGTAGAAAAACTGGCCGCAGCTCGCCTCCTGGTCGCGCGAGGTCATGACGATGAATCCCGGGAGATTCTCCGCTTCGGTGCCCAGTCCGTAGGTGACCCATGCGCCGATGCTCGGGCGGCCCGGCAGGTTGTGGCCGCAAAGCATGTGGGAAACGGCGGGCGCGTGATTGATCTGCTCGCCGTGCATCGAGCGGATGAACGTTAGATCATCGACGATGCTCGCGGTGTGGGGCAGGAGGTCGCTCACCCACATGCCGCTTTGCCCGCGCTGGCTGCCGCCGAACGCTGCAGGCAGACAGGGTTTGCCCTTCTGGTTCTGCGTCATGGTGGTCAGCCGCAGGCCGCCTAACACGCTTTCCGGAATGTCGGTGCCACGCATTTTTTCCAGCGCCGGTTTGTTATCGAAGAGATCGACATGCGACGGCCCCCCGGTCTGCATCATGTAGATCACACGCTTCGCTTTCGGCGCGAAATGCGGCAGGCCTTTGAGATCAAGCGGCGCGGAAACCTGTGCTCCTAACAACGACTGGAGTGCGGGTAGTCCGAGCGTAAGCGCGGTGGTGCCGAGGAAGCGGCGGCGGCTGAGGAGGTTGGCGTGTTCGGTAAGCGGATTCATGAGATTGATCGGGTTCAGCTGACGCGATGAAGTTTGTAAGGATAGACTTTGTTGGCATTCCACTGGCAGGCGTAGAGATCGCCCTGATCGTCCACGCACACGTCGTGGCAGTGCTGGAAAATCGGTTGTTCCTGCATCATGACCGTGAGTTTGCCCGCGGCATTGTAGCTTGGTGCGGTGCCACCGGGGTTGGAAACCACGCGGTTTTCCTTGTCGAGAATGGTGATGAAACCACGCTTCATTTTCGGGCGAAAATCGTCCGGCTCCATCCCGAAGCACACGCCGGAGTAGAGGAAATCCCCTTGAATCACCGGACGGCTTACGAACGCGCCGGGCATATAAACCGACTTCACGAACTCGCCCGCAGGGGTGAACCACTGGAACTCGTTGCGCATCCGCTCGGTGCAGACTAACAGCGGTTCCTTTTCGCGGGTGTCTATCACCAGTCCGTGAGCCTGAAGGAATTTTCCTTGGCTCAACTCGCTTTTGCCGCCGAATTTCCCGAGATACTTGCCGGCGCTGTCGAAACGCAGGATGAATTGGGAGCCATAGCCGTCGGCAACGTAAATCTGGCCACCCGGGCCGACGGCGACTTCGGTGGGAAGGTATTTTTCAGTGGCGTTGTAAGCCCCGCATTGTGCGGCTGTCGGAAGTTCCATCAGCAGCTCGCCATCGAGCGATGTCTTGATCACTCGGCCGGTGAAATCGGCGATCCAGAATACCTCGCGATCCCCTTCCCGCGCAAAGGTCAAGCCATGGGCGCAACCGAGCTTCAAAGTCCAGGTGCCGAGCAGCGACCCGTCCTTAGAATAGATGAGCACATTGTTCCGCGAATCGTCTGTGAGAAGGAAGAGCCTGCCATCGCGAACCTGCACCATTTCATGGCAGTTGTTCACCGGAGTCTTCACGGGATCGGCCTTGCTCCAGAGCATGTCCAGCCGGTAGCGATGTGCGCCATGGCCGATGATGCCGCCATGAAACTCAGGTCCGGTTTTGTCCGATGCCCTGATGTTAGGCGCGGCGAACAATCCGGCGGCAGCAACGGTGGTGCCGAGGAAACGGCGGCGGCTGAGGAGATTGGCGTGCTCGGCGAGTGGGTTCATGGCGGGAAATTACGGTTTGCAGGAAGGGTCGATGTCAGTCATCACGTAAGACATAAAAACAGAGACGGTGAAATCAACGGGAAAGAACACGCCCCCCATTCCCGGCACCTTCAAACAGTGGTTCACGATGCTTGTGCACCGACATACCGCGCGTCGTGGGTTCCGTGTTTACGACGTGATGCATGTCGCATCCGCCTTGGCGCTGAGATGCGACACGTTTTGGACATCCGATAAAAAAGCCGCCCACCTCGCCACACTCGATGGCCTGGAAACGAATTGACGGACTGCGGTTCATTTCGTCAGAGTTTCATCAAGATTTAGGACCAGCAGGCAAACGGTCGTCCATGCGGCGTGTTCGCTAAGATCGAGCCCCGGGTCACGTGGGGCCTCGCCGGTGGCGGCGATTTTGGCGGCTTCTTCGGGACTGGCTGCGAAGTGCTCGCGGGACTCGCTGAGAATTTTCCGCAGCGAAGTAATCTCGCGAGGTTCCGGTTCCCGGGCGGTGGCGGTCAGGACGAGCTGGCGGAGTTTCGCCGTGTCATCCGGCAGCGGTTCGAGGCGCTGCGCCCAGACCCTCGCGGCCTCGACGTAGGTGGTGTCATTAAGGGTCGTTAGGGCTTGAAGCGGAGTGTTGGTGCGGTGCGGTTGGAGGGCGCAGACCTGCCGTGAGGGCGAGTCGAAGAAATTCGCGGGTCCCGAGCTGCGCCGCCAGAACGTGTAGAGGCTGCGGCGGTGCAGATCCTCGCCCGAGCCTTGGAAATAAAGGTTCTTGCCGAAGCTGATGTCCTCCCAAATGCCCGGCGGCTGATAGGGCATGACCGGGAATCCGCCTTGCTTGTCCACCAGCAAGCCTGACAACGCGAGCGCTTGGTCGCGAATGAACCGCGAGTCGAGCCGGAAGCGCGGGCCGCGGGCGAGCAGGGCGTTTTCCGGATCTTTCGCGAGCAACTCCGGGGTCAGGACCGCCGACTGTTGATAGGTCCGACTGGCGAGGATGAGCTTCACCATGTGCTTCACGTCCCACCCGCTCTCGCGGAACTCGACGGCGAGCCAGTCGAGCAGTTGCGGGTGCGAAGGCAGTGCGCCTTGCAGACCGAAATCATCGGCAGTTTTCACCAATCCGCGACCGAAGAAAAGCTGCCAGAGTCGGTTCACGACCACCCGCGCCATCAGCGGCTGCTCGGGAGCGACGAGCCATTTCGCCAGAGCGAGTCGGTCGGCTTTCGCACCGTCCGGAAGCGGCGGTAGAAATGAGGGAATACCTGGCTGCACCTTCTCGCCGGGTGTTTCATAGTTGCCGCGCAGGAGGATGTGCGATTCGCGCGGTTTGTCGTCACGCATCACCATGACCAGCGGAATCTTCTCCTGCACGCGATCTTCGGCGATCTTCGCTCTGTCGATCTCCATCTTTAGCGCGTCGAATTCGGCATAGTCCTTCTGCTTGAGAAACACTTCGAGAACTTTCTGGGTGTTGCCGTCTAAGAGATTGTCGAGTTTCGCGACGGAAACGGCACGCCGGGCGAATTCAGCGGTCGGACCCTGGATCCGCTCTTCAATCAGCGACGGGGTGGCGAGCATTTCCTCCACCCACTTTACGAACTGCGGATAGAAATCCTGCTTCCGGGCCACGAAGGCAGCGGCCGCCTGCTCGCGGACTTTCGAGGCCGCCTTCGACTCCGCTTTTTGAGCTTCGTCTGCCAAGGAAATGTAGGGCGATTCGACGGTGTAGAGCTTGTCGTAGTCATCGCTGTAATCCTTTTTCCCGAAACGCCGTTCCGGATTCCCCGACTCGCTGAGCTGGTTGAAAAACGCATACATCGAGAAGTATTCACTTTGCTTGAGTGGATCGAACTTGTGGTCGTGGCACTGGCAGCACTGCATCGTTAGACCGAGCCAGACGCCGCTGGTGGTTTCCACGCGATCGAAAACATTCTTGGTGCGGTTCTCCTCCGGGATGGTGCCGCCCTCGGCATTGATCATGTGATTGCGGTTGAATGCCGTCGCAACGAGTTGGTCCTGGGTCGGCTTCTCCAACAGATCCCCGGCGAGCTGCTCGATGGTGAACTGGTCGAACGGCATGTTCCCGTTGAACGCCTTGACCACCCAGTCACGCCACGGCCAGTTCATCCGATAGGCGTCGCCCTGATAGCCGTTGGTGTCGGCGTAGCGGGCGGCGTCCATCCAATCGACGGCCATGCGCTCGCCGAAGCGCGGGGAAGCCAGCAGCCGGTCGATGGATTTTTCATACGTCTCGGTGGACGCCTGCTCGATTTCCGCAAGCGTGGGCGGCAGTCCGGTGAGATCGAGCGTGGCCCTCCGGAGCAGCGCGCCGTTCTCCTCGCGGGGCGAAAACTTTAGGTTACTCGCGGTGAGAGAGGTTTCTACGAAATGATCAACCGCGTTTGCGCCTGCGGGCACCGGTGGTCGGATGGGAGTGAGGAACGCCCAGTGCGGCTCGTATTTCGCGCCCTCGGCGATCCAGCGGCGGAGAATGTCCTTCTCCGCCGGACTGACGGATTTGTTCGCCTTGGGCGGCGGCATCACGACGTCCGGGTCTGCACTAAGAATGCGGGCGATGAGTTCGCTGTCATCCGGCTTGCCGGGGACGATGGCCTTCACTCCGTCGATGTCGGCCATCGCGCCCTCCGGCGTGTCGAGCCGCCGGTCGCCCTTGCGGTGGTTCGGATCGGTGCCGTGGCAGTAGTAACAGTTATTGGAAAGGATGGGGCGCACGTCGCGGTTAAACGACACCTCAGCCAGCGCGCCGTTGCAGGTGATCAGCAGGATGAAAGTGGATTTGATCCGAATCATTTCAGATCACAATACGTGTTCGCATCGCGCTCGTCATTTACGAAGGTTCGTAAGGTGGCTCTGCATCGGCGATGAGACGTTCCCGCACCGCCACCGAGACGGCGGCGGCGGCGCAGTTCACGTGTAGTTTGCGGTAAATGCTGCGCGTCACGTAATCGGCAGTGTGTGGGTTCAGCCCGGTCACGTCGGGGATCTGCTTGCGCGGTAGGCCGGCGGCCATGCATTTGAGCACCGCCTGCTCGCGCTCGGTGAGGCCGTAGTCTTTCTTCGCCGGAGCAAGCCGGGCGAACATTGCCAGCACCCGAGTGGCCACCCGCGGATTCATCGGGGAGCCGCCGGCGATGGCCTCGTCGATCGCGGCGATGACCTGCGCGACCGGTTGGCTTTTCAGCAGATACCCAGAGGCACCGGCACAGATGGCGCGGAAAATTTTGTCGTCATCCTCGAACACCGTTAGAATGAGGATGTTCGCCCCTGGAGCCTTGCTCTTGAGATGCGCGATGCCCTCGATACCGTCCATACCGGGCAGACCGACATCGAGCAGAACGACCTGTGGGGCGTCGTCCGACTTGAGCACTGCCAGCGCATCCTCGCAATTCTCAAACGCCTCGACACGGTGGAAGTGCGGCGATGCGATCAACGCCCGGCAGGTGCCACGGCGGAACGCGGCGTTGTCTTCGATAATCCAGATGCGGGCCATGATTCAGCGGTTAGGGATGGGGATGGTAAGCAGGACGAGCGTGCCGGATCCCGGCGTGGATTCGATGGTGAAATTTCCGTGCACCGATGCAGCTCGGTCGCGCAGGCTTTGCAGCCCCAGTCCGGCAGGTGCGGTCGCCACCTCGAAGCCGCGGCCATTGTCGTGGATGCGTAGTTCGAACACGCCGCCGGTGACGCCTGAGGAAATTTCCACCGAATCCGCGCGCGCATGGCGGACGACATTTGTTAGCGTTTCTTTGAAAAACAGGAACACCTGCCGCCGGGTATCCATGCTCCACGACTGCGGCAAATCATCCGGCACCCGGGCCCAGTGGATCGCGCGCCCCGGCAATAACCGCGATGCCGCCGTTTGCATTTGCCGACCGAGGTCGATGCCCATTTCCTGCCGCGCCCCGACGAGCCACAACACCTCGCGCATCGCCTCGCTGCTCTCCTGCGCGATGCGGTGGATCTCCTGCATATCCCCCTCGCTCTCCTCGCCAAGTTGCGTGGCGGTCTCGCTGAGCACCGCGATTCCCGCCAGGTTGCTGCCGATTTCATCATGTAAATCCTGCGCAAGCCGCGTGCGGAAACGCTCCTGCTCCGTCTTTCTAACACGCTTCGTCCGCAGCAGGAGCGCGGCGGCTGCCGCCACCAACAAGGTCACGACTCCGGCCGCAGTCCATGCGGCCCGTCGCTCCGCCAAGGCGATGCGGCTTGGCAGAATATCTTCCAACTCGCGGACCGACGCGTGCAGTGACGACCGGCGTGCCCATTCTTCGAGCCACTCTGGCAGTTCCATCAGCCGCCCGTAGCTGGTGAAATCATCGGTCAATTGCTCGATCGGCCGTGGCGGTTTGCGCTTCGGATCGCCCGAGGTGGTCACCTCACGGCCCTTAGATACCCGGTGGCCGGATGCCTGGACTTCCAGCTCCGAAAGCGCGAACTCCGTCGTGGTGGGGATCTCGCCCTTCACCATCACCACCCGCACGTAGCGCCCCGATTTGCCATCCGCCCGGATCGTCACCGGGTTATTTCCCGGGTTCGGATAGTCCTCGCCCAAGGTGTCGAAAAGCACCTGCGAGTCCCCGAAACCGGCTTCTGATGCCAGCTCCACCCGGAACTGCAATGGAAACCGAAAACCCGGCACATCCGCCCCTTGCCGGGCATGCAGCGGGTGCAGGCGCACCTCCCCTAACGCCATTTCCGCGCCGAGGTCCACCGCCATCCAGGCCGGAGATCCGTCAGCGCGAATCGCGGCGAAAACCGCGTCGAACTCCGGCATCACCCCGTGCCGGATCGGCGGGCCTAACGGACTCCGCCCGTCAGTCAGATAGAGAGTGTCCCACCGCGGCGGGATGTTGACTGGGTCCGATGCCCTGACCGCGCCGCCGAGCGCGATGTTCCGGTTCCCCTGCAAGGCGATCAGCTCGCCGAGCGCGACGAAAAACGTGTAATTTTCCTCGGCGGGCTTGGTGACGGTCACCCGGATGTAGCGGGCCTTGCATCCGGCAGCAATGACCACCGGCGCGACTCCGGGCTTAGGGAAATCGTAATCCGTATGCACGAACAACGGAGTGAACACGCCAAACGAAGCGTCATCCGAAACATCCACCCGGAAGCGCCGGGGAAATCCAAACGCGCCGCGGTCGATCGGTTGAAAATCGACGAGCACCGGGACAAGCGCGATCGTGTCAAACGGTTGCGAACTCCCAAGATCCACCTGCACCCACGGCGACTCTGGTGGCGGCGCAGGCTTCTGGTTTGTCTGATAGCCAAACTGCGGCACCGTGTTGCCGACGACCGGATCACCTAAAGTCGCCAGTTCGGCACGGTGCGATTTCAACTCCGCCTCCATCTCGCGAAGCTTGGAGCTGAACAGCCCCCGCCAATCCGCCGCCGCATGTCCCGGCAGCGTGAAGAGGATGGCGAGGAGGATGGGTTTCACGCTCATGATGATTCAGCATGGCGATTGAAAACCGTCGCCACGTCAAGCCAGCACGCCGATGGTCGCCTGGAGGACAGGGGAAATGCACCGGATCGGAGACCACTAGAATTATCCCAATTCTGCGATCACTGGATCGTCCACGCGTCGTGCCAGCGGATCTCGGGTTTTGCCTTTGCCGTCGAAGGTGATGGGGAGCCAAATGTAGCGAGAATCGGCGAGGTCATCCTTAAGCCAGTGGTCGGCCATGAAGATATAGCTATCTGGCTTGCCAGCACAGGAAGGACATAGGTGCTTTGAGATTGGAAGGTGATCTCCGCCGGAGGGCGTTTACTGGTCATGTCGCAGGACGTCAATTGGCTGCGGGAGAACCTTGGTTTCCGCGTGACGCATCATTCGACCCGCCGGATGTGGCCGCTGCAAAAAGATCATCCACTGGTCGCGGGCGTTCCGTTGGTGGCCCTCCGCGATTGGGCGGGCGAGAGCCTGCATCAGGAAGCGCGCCCGCAGTTTAGCGAGAAAGAATATCCACCTCACGGGTGGCATAGTCTCCCCAAAAGCCGCCAGAGTGGTCAGCGCTGTTTGCGCACGGTTCCACCGGCCTGCCAGAACCCCTCGAAAGTGGTGGCGTGGGGAATTTTAGGCACGCCGTGTTCGTGATTCACGATTTGCGTAACCACGATGTCCACCAACGCGCGGTCCGCAGCCGTGGCATTGATGTCGATACCCGCGATATCGCCCAACTCGGGGATAACCCCTAAACCGGCTAACCCGACATCTTCCGGCACCCGGATTCCACGTGCCCTGAACTGATCAACAATGGTCGGATCGGTGCTCAAAACCGCATCCGGCTGAAACGCCTCAAACCATTTCCAAAAAGTTTCCGTATCGCCGTTCTCAGCGTGAAAAGGCGGGATGAAGGTCTCGAGGAGGTTCCTGTTATGATAATAGGCGTAGGCGCTCCCGATCTCGTGGCCGTGAATTGCTTCCTCTCCGTAAAACGTGGCGATGCCGATGCGTTGGTAGCCGAGCTTGCGCAGTTCCTTCAAGGCCAACATGGTGTTGAAGAGATGGTCCGCTTGCGCGCGGTGAAGTTCCGGCTTCCAGAACACCCGCCCGCACACCGCGACGGCCAAGCCCTCCACCGAGAATGGCAAACGCTTGCCCAGACAGGGAAACAGCGGCGGAACAATTAGCCCGGATGTATTCCTGGCGCGGAAAATCTGGCTCAGCCGCTTCGCGTTCATGCCCGGTGCGTTGACCCAAAATTCCTCGATCTGGTATCCCAACTCGTCGGCCCGTTCCATCACCGCCTCGTAAAAACGCTTCATGAAAATTTGGGTTTCCCAGGGCGAAGGGGTCGCTCCGCCGGTCACCAACGCAATCACCGGCTTGTCGGGACGGCGCTTACGGGTCGCATGCATCACCTGCGAGAGCTCCGCGTTCGGCGAGTAGCCGATTTCTTTCGCGATGATCGCGATGCGCTGGCGGGTCGCCTCGGAGATCCGTGGATGCTGCTTGAGCGCCAGCGAGACCGTGGCATGAGAAACACCGGCAAGCTCGGCGATTATGCGGATGGAAGGACGCGGGAACGAGGAGGACGCCATGGATTTTTCACAGTTTGCTCCCGCCCGGTATGATTCACAAGCTCGCAAGCCAACCCCAGAGGTTAACGACAACTACTGCCAATCTTGCGCTTCTTTCACCATCAACCCAGTATCCCAGCAAACAAGGCGTGTTGCCTTCGTTCGACGCCAGCAAAACCCTAAAACCCAAATGAAATCCACCATTGTTAAAGCCTGTCTCCTCGCATCGTTTGCTTATACCTCGCACGCTACCTTGCTGGTTGAAGAAAGCTTCACTGGCTACACAGACGGCGTCCTAGAAGGTCAAGACGCCAGCGCCACCGGCCTCACCGGCGCGTGGTCCGCCCAGGAGCAGAACATTTCCGGTGAGGTCACCAGCGCGGGGGGGTTGACCTTCGGTTCACTTGTCACCAGCGGAGGTGCAGTGACCATTACCAATAACGGCATTCATTACCTATCGTGTAACATCAGTGCCACGTCCACCGCAGGCAACACGATCTGGGTCAGCTATCTCTTCAACAACACCAGCTTCAGCGTCTCCGCTAGTGACACCGGGGTAACAGTTAATGGTGTGGCAAACGACGGTGGCTGGGGCTTGCAGCACCATTCCTACTTCGGCGAGGGCTTCAACATCAGCACGGCCGATAATAATACCTACATCTACCAAGCGAGCACCGTTACCTTGGACACCACTTACATAATGGTGGGCAAGTTTGATAGCATAGGAGCAGGCAATGGTGCCTACCTCTACACAGCTTGGCAGTTGGATGCCGCTGGTTTCGCAGCCTTCAAACTCGCCGGTGGGGATGAGGCCGCACTAGACGCAAATGCGATCGCGGTCACCTCCGTGACGACCAATGGTGCGTATGCCAACGGCACGTTCAATGGAGGCACGCTTACCCTGGGCGGTTATAACGAGGGCACCTCTGTCGGCCTTATTGACGAAATCCGTTTCGGCACCGATCTCGCCAGCGTGACTCCCACCGGAGCCCCTGCCAACGGCTTGCAGACCTTCCGCAGTAATAACAGCCTCGCTGCGGATGGCTCACAAGACTTGCTTACTCCTGCGAATGATGGCGTCGCCAACCTCCTCAAATATGCATTCAACATGCTCGGCACCGGCACTGGCCAGGCCGCTACGTTGACCGCACCTAATACCGCGACTCTTGCTGCAAACGGCTCGGCCGGCCTGCCCTTCGCGGGCATCGGCACAGGTGAAGCCGCCGGTAAACTCCAGCTAACCTACATCCGCCGTAAGCCCGCCTCGAACTCCGGTATCACCTACGCCGTCGAGTTCAGCAGCGCCCTCGCCTCTTGGGCCGTAAATCCCGCCGCCACCGAAACGATGATGTCTATTGATGCGATCTTTGAACGTGTCACCGTCACCGATTCCGCCGCTGCAACCAGGCGCTTCGGTCGTGTCTGTGTCACCAATCAATAACGAAAATGTAGGCTCTAGAAGAGATCGTGTTTACAAACCTAAACCCTATTACCCAAATGAAGTCAGCTATTGTTGAGGAGTCCCTCCTCGCATTTCATTTCCCACGCACCAAGAAACGACCTGCATCACTCTTCCTCACATCTCTGATGTCTTTGTGCAGCCTCTGTCCGGCTGCGGAGCCACGGCAACTCCCTTATCCGCCAAGCGACATACTTGCGGGTTTGGAATGGACCAGCGAACCGCACGTTTACCCGGGAATCGTGTCTGACATGCACTGGCATACTTGGGCAGCCGACAACTCAATTTATTGTATCGATGGCGATGGTGCCTTCTTTGGCGGAAAAGAATCATTTATCAATCTTGCCCGGATCACAGGCACGCCATTGAACCATAAAATTGAACTCGTCACGAATTTCCGGGAACTCGACATCCGGTGGAAGCAAACTCCACAAGTGATGCAGCGTTACGGGTGCGGGCCTGTGGCTGTGGGAACAGATCTTTATGTTACCCTCTACGACTACGACTGGCGGAATCCGGACAACAAGATAGTCGAAGTCAATCGCTATTCCAAACAGGGCGGGATCGGCGGCATTATCTTGTCGCGGGACGGTGGCAAGACATGGAGTGACGTGCCGAAGAAAGGCGCTCCGCAGTTTCTTGGACCGAATTACGGCTGCTTGGATTTTATTGGTTTCGGGCCAGGCTATACTGGCGTGCCTGATGAACTTGCCGGATACGTTTATGCGGTCTCGAACGACTCTAACTGGGCAAGTGGTGACCATATGTATCTAGCTCGGGTGCCGCGCGATAAAATCCTGGACCGTTCCGCATGGGAGTTTTTCTCGGGCAAGGCGAACGCTCCCGAATGGTCCAAATCAGAAGACGCAGCCAAGCCGATCTTTCGAGATCCGGGACACGTCGGCCACTCGGGGATGACCTATAACGCTCCCCTGAAGCGATATCTCCTGTCCGTGTGGAGTGACACGATCCCGCACTCGGAAAGTGCCACCGAAGCAGAAGTCAAAACATGGGATAAACAGTCCGAATTGCAGATGTATGAAGGCCCGACGCCATGGGGTCCATGGGGCCTAGTCTATCGTGAAGATCCATGGGGAGGCCCGGACCATTCCTGCTATCTGCCGCACCTGCCTGGCAAATGGCTCGGCAGCGACGGACTCACCGGCTGGATGCTCTACTCGGGCGACTGGATACTGGATCACCATCCCAAGCGCGAATACTACGGTTTTGTGACCCGCGGCTTTCGACTGCTGCCGAAGAGCGCCTCCAACTAAGGAGGATCAACGTCGGCTTGCCGAGCGTCGCAGCAAGGCAAAGCCTGCGGATGCACCTTCCTTTGTTAGGTTCCGCTGAAAAAAAGCAAACCGTTTCACGGACGCAGCACTGCTGATCCCCTCACCTTTCGACCTGTTGTTTCGCGATCTCCGACCCTTAAATCGAAAAGAAATCTCTTCTTATATCCTATTAGTGATCCGCGAAAGCGTTAGACTCGTGACGGTGGAAGCTAGAAAAAACAGGAGGTGCTTTTGCCCACTGAGCCTAATAGTTGCAGTCGCGGGTCATCAACTACCCCATGGCAGCCGCTAATGAACCGCGGTTACCCATTAACAATGTTACAATAACACTAGTATGAAACGGCGGGACGGAATTTCTAGAGTCATGAGGTAATAGATGTGAAGAGTGAGATTCTCAAGGCTCGACCTTGAGTTGATAGAAGCGACGCGTGCCAGCATCCGAGGTCTAACAAATCCAGCGTTTGTCCATTCGCGGTGCTGCTCTGGAACAAATGCCATATTTCAAGATCCTCCGTGTAGGAAATGGTATAGTTCCGCCGGCGGGGATTTGAGTGTGCAACATGGGCGCGCCGTTAAAGGAAAACCCGGCGAAGTCGAATTTTAGTGGCATGACGGTGACGATGATGGTGCTTCGGGAAACTCAGTGCCGTTGGTGAGATAAAGGAAACCGTTATCCGGGTGGAAGGCGATGGCGAGCAAGCCCAAGTCGTCCCAGCCTTGGCATTGATTGCTCAAGATCCGGCCTTCCCGTTCCCAGACGACAAGATTGTTAGTGCCAGGCATCGGCAACATGCCCATCGCGTTGTCGAAATGGAGATTAGGAAAGGCGACGACCGGAGTCCAAGTGGAGGTAAGCGCCGGGGGCGTGGCGGGCATTGTTCCGTCTAAAAAAGCTCCAACACTGGGCCGTGTGGCCAGCCCGTAATCTTGGGCGGATGCGGTGGGGCCGGCTGAGAAACACAGTGCCAGTGAGAGCGTGGCAAGCAGGGTTTTTTTACGCGTTCGGGTAAACGATGGGTGGGTTCTTAGAGTTGCAGGGGTGACGAGACGAGCGAATTTCCCCGGATCCATGAGTTGTTAGTCCATGAGTATCGCAAGGAACAGTCGTCCATTTATTCCCCCCCGAGTGGGTTAAAGTGGCGGGTCGCGCGGCACATGGAGCACGGCGGAGAAAATTTCGTGCATCCTGCTTCAGTTTTGCGCTAGAAACCGCCGAACCCCAGCGTTTTGAAGCCATGCCTCGCGTCACGATCACCGTCCCTGAGAAAAATGCCCAGCCTTACCGTTTCCAACTCGACCGCGAAGTCGTCAGCTTGGGGCGCGGCAGTGAAAATGACATCGCCATCGAGTCTGGCTCGGTCTCCGTGCATCACGCGGAAATGCGGCGCATCGAGGGTGGCTACGAGCTGCGCGACATCGGCTCGACCAATGGCATCAAGCTCGACGGCGTGCGCCAAGAAGTCATCGCCTTGCGCAGTGGCGCGACCGTGAAAATCGGCGATGTGTCGTTTGATTTCATGCTCTCTGATGAAGAACGCGAGGCGCTTGCCCGCGAGCGTCCCAGCGAGCCATCGCCGATTCTGCGCGAGCCGGAATTATCGCCAGTGAATCAACTTCCCCAGCGTGCGGCCTACGCTCCGGCCCAGTCATCTGGCGGCACCGGCATGGGTGCCATGCTGTTATTCCTGATTCTAGCAGCCGCCGCGTTTTTCGCCGGACTGGCCGTCCGCTATCAAAAGGAAACCGGCGGAAATCTAATCGAAGCGGTCAAAGCCCACCGCGCGGTCGTGAAACCCGCGCCTGCCGCGCCGGCAGGGTCGTCGCGGATCGCGCCTGCTCCGGATAACTGAGCATAGCGAGGGGCGAGGGAGCGTGTCGTGGCAAGCGCTCCTCGTAGTCGCCCATGATATCCCAGGAAAAAAGAAACTGCGTATCGCAGCCGCTGCCGGGTTCCTGCGACATCAGCAGCATCGTGACCTTGCTCCGCATTGTTAGGAAATAGGATGAAACTAAAGGATCTGAAAACGCTGGCCTCTGAAACGATGGAATAGCACGCCCTTTAGAATTGCAACCGTGCTGCTCTTGCTGCCGGACGCTTGAATGAAACCGCATGATGAGTTGTCACTGGGCACGGGAAATCCCAAGATCCCTGAAACCCATGGCTTCGCCGTCATCCCATCACCGCTCCAGTCACAGGGAGATTGCCAGACTTACCGGATTTTCCAGTGCGACGGTCTCGCTTGCATTGAGTCGCCACCCACGAATTTCCGACGCCACGCGCCAAACAATAGAAACAGTCGCACGCGACCTCGGCTACTCACCAAATGCAGAACTTGCCCAGGTGATGAAGGCGACTCAAAAGCGCCACCCAGAAAAGCCCGTCATCGCCTTACTAACCAATCAGTGCGAGCCCTCACCTTGGAAATCTCAAATCTATCTGAAGCGGTTTTACAATACAGTGACCGAGGGTGCTAACGAACTCGGATATAGGATCGAGGAATCCTGGCTGAAGGAACCTGGCATGAGCGCGAAGCGATTGAGCCAGATCCTCCATGTGCGTGGCACTGCGGGATTGATCATTCCTCCGGCTTTCGCCGCTGGCAAACGTCTGCCACTGAAGGTGGACGGTCTAGCAGTCGCGGTGCACGGGCGGGTCTTTTGGAAACCTCAGTTGCACCGAGTGCAACCGGATCACCTTTTCAACACGATGCTTGCATTGAAGGAACTCCTCAAGTTGGGCTATCGCCGGATCGGCATCGCCACATTCTATGGAACAGAGAAAGCCCATGGTCACGAGATCGAAAGTGCTTACGCCTATCATCACACCCGCCAATTGATGCCGGCATTCATCACCCCATTCCATAGTGATGGTGTAGATACCGACGGATTTTGGAAATGGTATCAACAATCCAAACCGGATGTGATCCTAAGTACATTTCCTGGAATGTTAGAGGAAGTGCGGGGAGGCGGGATCCGGGTTCCTGAAGATGTGGGATTCGCCTGTTTCGGGGTGATCCCGGAACTGGGCGATATGGCTGGGATTGATATAAACGCCGAGTCTGTGGATCGGGCACTGGTGGATATCGTCGTCGCACAAATCCTCGCCGGCGAGCGAGGAGTCCCCCAAGTGCCGCGTCCCACGCTGATCGAAGGATTTTGGCAGGCGGGAGGCACCTTGCGGAAAATCACCAAGGCGGGTTAGCGGTAACCCATCGTGTGCTTGCGGTTCAGGATCACTTTCGGGATCTTTAATCAAATAGGTCAAGGAACCTGTTCAAACCCATCTGAATCCCACGCCCTTGCACCCTGCGGTCTTAAATTATCCAGCTGAGAAAGTAAACTCCCCCACCCTCCTTGGTGCGATGGGAATTTCCTGCTATGTGCGCCTATCGGCGTATGCCGGGAGCCACAGGATGGACGAAGTGCGGGTGGCAGCCACCGGCAATAACGAGAGGGTGGAAAATTTCGCAGGCACCGCTTGGCGGCTCGGTCACCAATGCATAACCTCGAACCACCGTGCGGGTGGCGACGACCATTTCCTAAGTGTAACGGCAATGAGTGACACGCAGACCCCGGTCGCGTTCGCCTTGGAATTCGAAGTTGCTGACTGGACACGTGAGCACTTCGTCGTTCTGCCGGGGTCGGTTTATGAGGGGAATCGATTTACGAGTCGCAGTGCGGGTTACCCGCCCACGGCCGCAGCAACTGGCGATGTGGGACCGCGGGTAGAGACGATCATCAATGACATTCCACGGCTTCATTTGGCAGCTCCTAACGGTTTAATCCAACAGCTCTCAGCGGACCTCGCCACTCCAGCCATCGGAGTTTACGATCCAATTAATAAGACCGGAGTGTGGCTTCTAACGGGACAGAACACTCGCCTCGGGCAGACGGGCATTGATATCGAAGAGGATTTCGAAACGAAGCGAGCTATACTACGTTTCAGCGCTCCCGGAGTCCGAGAAAACTATAGATACCATTGCTTCACAACGGACGCTCCGAGTCATGACGAGGCATCCCTGTGGCAGGAGAACGAGTCAGCAATTCTTCAGGTGCGTGCCTTCGTTTTTAAATGCGAAGATCGCCCGATGCTGCTTGAGCGTTTCTTAGAAATTCGTCAGGCATTCGCCGCGCCCGCTCAGAAGCGCGCGCTGTTTCCTCTATCCGCAGCGAGGCAGCTTATTGAGGAAAAGTATAACCGCGACAACTGGCACCAAGACGCAGGACTCTATTGCTCGGACACGCTGGGGACCCCGAGCGTGGTCTGGAGCCACCCCGCTGACGACGCCAGCACTGCCGCCGATTTCATCGAAAAGCGCGACGCCGTCTGGCAGTCCGGGTGGATCGGTGGCGGGATGGTAGAGTGGCCACTCCTACTTCAGGGATGTGGCGTCACCAGAGATAGAGCTTTGCGCTCACTGGATTTTATATGCACACAAGCGGTATCTCCGGCTGGATTTTTCCGGAGTTTGTGGCGGAATGGACGCTGGGGTGATGATTCGTTTGGTCATTCTAAGGTTACGAAATGGCATCTAACACGAAAGAGCGTGGATTTGCTGTTCTTCCTCGCTAAACAACTTCGACATGCGGAAGCGGAGGCACCTCATGCGTGGGAATCCGCCGTGCGGAACTGTGCTGAGGCTTTCCTCCAAAGCTGGCGAGAGCATCAACAAATCGGCCAGTTCGTCGATGAGGATACAGGCGAACTATTGGTCGGCGGATCAGATGCCGCAGCAATTTTACCGGCGGCTTTATGCAGTGCCGCCTTAGCGCTGAAGGAAGCTGACTGGATCAAACAAGCATTACACATCGGCGACTATTTCTGGGAGAGATTCCACCGCCAAGGATTCACCACTGGCGGGCCGGGTGAAATTTTATCTGCTCCTGATAGTGAATCCGCGTTCGGCCTATTAGAGAGTATGGTCGCCCTTCATGAAGCGACAGGTGATGAACTGTGGCTGCGGCGCGCCGAGGCGGTGGCGGCATTATGCGCGACCTGGTGCGTTTCTTACGATTATGTATTTCCCCAAGCCACCACGTTTGGCGCGTTGAGCATTTCTACTCGGGGCACGGTGATCGCCAATGCGCAACACAAGCACTCTTCCCCTGGGATTTGCACGCTTTCGGGTGACTCGTTGTTCCGGCTGTTTCGCGCTACGGGGAAGACGATCTATCTCGACCTCATCCGGGAAATCGCCACTTCGTTACCGCAGTTTGTCTCGCGAGAAGATCGGCCGATCACAGCAAAGTACGGCGGTGGGATGCCGTCGGGTTGGATTTGCGAGCGCGTTAACATGTCAGATTGGTTGGAGCCGGTCGGTGAGATTTTCCACGGCTCTTGCTGGTGCGAGGTCAGCCTTCTGCTCACCGCTCTCGAGCTACCATCCATTTATTTCCAAACCGATACCGGACTGCTCGCAGTGCTCGATCATCTGGAAGTTAGATCCGTCCAGCACTCAGATAACAAATGGTTCTTAGAGCTAACAAATCCTACCTCTTACCCAGCTACCGTCCGTGTCCTGTTTGAAACTGCGGACGAGGCTCGTTACCCGTTGCCGCTAGGTGCGGTCCCCCGCTTGAAGCTACTCGACATCCAGCCGGGAGAGACGTTTAGTCTGCCTTGTGAGACGTGAAATAGTGGCGGAAGCAGTTCTTCGTGAGATGGCTGTGGACCAGACGGCGCGGGCGTGGTTGCGGATGGAAGTTTTCTCACGGATGCCGCTAACAATACCCATGGATTTGATCGGCGAGATCCAGCGGAGACAGGTTTTCTCTTCAACATCAGTTACACCTCAGTTGCCCAGCTCTTTGGCGGTCCAGGGGCGGGCGGAGCGGGCTTTGGTTAGATCGCGCTGGCGTTTGACGAGGTCGGCGGAAACGGGAGCGGCTTGGTTCGACCACTCGTTGCGGATGTAGGTGGCAATGTCCGCGAGGGCTTGATCGGAAAAGGCGGGATTCGCGCCCAGGCCGGGCATGTCGGCGATGGGATTGTAGGTTTCACCGGCGACGACGAGCGGCCCCGTTAGACCATGGAGGAGAATTTTCACCAGCGTCTCGGGCGGGCCGGTGACCCAATGCGATTCGTCGAGCGGAGGGCCGAGATTGGTCGCACCCGCGCCATCGGCACCGTGGCAACCGAAGCAAGCGGCCTCGCCATGGAACATGGCTTTGCCGCGCTGATAGGAGGCGAGATCATTTCCTAACATCCCGGAGCTGTGCGCAGCGGCGGTGGCGTCTGTGCTGCCTTGGTCGAGCCAAGTGAGAAACTGCGAGTCTGCTTGTTCCTTGGTTAGAGTGTCCCGGAAGGCGATCTCGCGGTGGTCGAGCCCGGAAATCGCGGCTTCGCGAACGAAGTCATTTTTTCCAGGACGAGGGAGGATCGAAGCAAGTTTGGCAAACGCCGGTGCGGTGCCGAGCGGACCCAAAGCGCGGGCGAAATAGGGAAGCACTTCCGGACCGGCGGGCTTAGCAGCTAGCAGAACTGGCTCCAGTTTCGCGAGCTCATCAGACGCGAGGCGAGTGCTGGCCCAGAGAGCGGAGGACTGGAGCTTGGGATCGCTGGCTTGGATCGAGGAAACCAAATGCTCAGCTTTCAGTGCGGCCATTCCTTCGAGCGTCCAGATGGCGTGGATGCGAGCGACGGCAGGTCCGGCGGCTGTTAGTTTGGCAAGCAGCGGGATGGTGGCGGTATCCTTGCGGGCAACGAGGAGGCGCTGGGCGGTCTCGCGTTGCCAGGCGTTAGAATGCATGAGCACTTTCACGAGATCGAGGCCTTGGAGGGCGGCGATATTTTCTAACGGCTCAATTTTTCCCGAAGTGCTGCGGATGCGATAAATCCGGCCAAGTCCCGAAGCGGGAACATCAAGGCCGCGGCTCAGGATTTGCTGCCTGAGATAGCTGGTCATGTAGGTTTTGTGCTGGATGATGCCGTGATACATGTCGAGGACGTAGAGCGAGCCGTCGGGCGCGTTGTAGACGTTGACCGGGCGGAAACGCTCGTCGGTGGAGGCGAGGAATTCGCTTTCGCCCATGGGGTGGGAGCCGCTCATCTTGCCTCCGGTTTCTTCGATGCGGGTGGCTTTGATTAGATTCCCCCCCGGCTCGGTGGTGAAGGCGGTGCCCCGCCATTCCTCCGGGAAATTGGTGCCGCGATAGATCGCAAGGCCGGCGGCGGCGGTGGCGCTGATGAGCTTGAAAGTCTTCGGGTCGAGGGTGTTTTTCTTGAAGCCCTGGGCTTTGGCGAGGTAGGCGCGATTGACTCCCGGGGTGACGCGGGCGGGCCAGACGAGGCTGCTGCCGAGTTGAGTGAATTCTTTAATTTTCATTCTCACGCCCGGATTTCCTTGGAGGATATTCGGAGTGAGCACATCGCCGAAGATAAGGGTGGAGTTGTTATTGTGATAGAGCCGTCCGAAGTCGTCGCGGGCGATTCCCCATTGGCCGCGTGAGGCGGTGGGTTCGAGATTCCAGCCAGTGTCCGTGCGGCGGAGACGCTTGTCGGAATTGGCGAGGTAGTAGCGGTTGTCGAGATTGGCTAACAATCCGTTAGCCTTGTGCTCCACATTACCGCCGGTCGTGATTTTAGAGTCGATCAGCGTGGGTTCGCCGTCGGGAGCATCGCCCTTGCGCTTGATCCAGCAAAGGCGGTGCTCGTCCATGAACAACACGCCATCCTCGAACACGGCGAGCGCACGGGGTAGCAGCAATTTGTCGAGGAAGACGGTGCGCTTGTCGGCTTTTCCGTCGTGGTTAGAATCTTCTAAAATCACAATCCGACCCTCGGGGCTGGATTCGCCCTTGCCGTCGATGTCGGGCATGTAGCCTTTCATTTCACAGACCCACATCCTGCCGGTGGAATCGAAATCGAGACAGATTGGTCTTTCCACAAGCGGCTCGGTGACCACCGCTTCGATGATGAAGCCGGGTGCAAGCCGGAACGATTTCAACGCCTGCTCCACCGGCAGCACCGGGCTGGGTGGGATCAATTTCTCAGGAACCACGGGGTCCATGCGTTCACCTTTGTTGTCTCCCTGCTGGGCGAGGGCGGTGAGGGAGCAAATGGCTAACAGGACCGAAGATCTAAAAAACATTGGAATGGGTTACGAGGTGCGACGGGGAACTCTTCGGAGAACTTATCGCGATGCTGGAATTTTCAAGTGCGAGTCACCCAACGCAGTTTGGCAGCGCTGCTGCGTGGATTCATGCGGCGCTCTTCGGGACCGGCAGTGATCGGGCTGTCGCTCATCTCGGCATAGAGGCCGTCGCGGATGCCGGCTCTCATGAACTGCTTCACGCGGCGGTCCTCGCCCGAGTGGAAGGTGAGGATCGCGGCCCGCCCGCCGGGTTTGAGGCAGTTAGGCAGAGCGCGTAAAAACGCATCGAGCGCGGTGAACTCCTCGTTGACAGCGATTCTAACCGCCTGGAAGACGCGCCGCACGGTGAGTTCGCGCTCTTCGTCATCACTCACGCGGATGGCTTCGCGGATCGCTTGGGCAAGCGCCAGAGTATTGGCAAATCGCTTGCCTGCTACCGCTTGAGCGATGGATTCGGCGCGAGGTTCATCGGCGTTCTCGTGGAGGGCGATTTCGAGTTTCTCCGCGCTGACCTTTGCCAACCAGTCGGCGGCTGATAAACCGCGACTCGGGTTCATGCGCATGTCGAGCGGTCCGGTGGATTTAAAACTGAAGCCGCGCGAGGGATCGTCAAACTGCATCGACGAGCATCCGAGATCCGCGAACACGAAATCCACGGGGTCTGTGATGGCCTTGGCGAGGCCGGCGTAGTTGGAGCGCACGGCGATGAAGCGATCCTCGCCATAGCCCAAGCCGCGCAGGCGGGCTTCGGTCTTGGGCAGTTCTAACGGGTCCACATCGAGACCGAGGAGTTTCCCCGCCGGTGAAATTTGCTCAAGGATTCTAACCGCATGACCGCCGTAACCGAGCGTGGCATCCACGCCGATCATGCTGGGCTTAAGCGTGAGCGCCTCCAGAGATTCAGCGACGAGTATCGGGATGTGGGTGCCCGCCGGGGTCTTGCCGGAGGCGATCACCTTGGCCACGGTCTCACCGTAGCGCGCGGGATCGTGCTCCTTGTATTTATCCTCGAAGCGCCGGGGATTCTTGCCGCTGTAGCGTTTGCGGCGCGGAGGACGCGGGGCTTCGTCGCTCACAGTTCGGAGTATTTCAGGTTGTTGCCACGGGATTTCTCCACCGGATAACGGACCTCGTTGCGGGCGATCTTGGCCTGCATCACGTCGCCGAGGTTCATGCCGAGATTGTCGGCAAACTCAAATAACAGAATCGCCACGTCGGCGATCTCGGAAGCAATTTCCTCGCGGTGATTCTCCAGGCGTTCTTCGATTTGCTCTTCCTGTTGCCAGACGAAGTGCTGCATCAGCTCGCCGGCCTCGGCGGAAATCGCCACGGCGAGATCCTTGGCGTTGTGAAATTTTCGCCACTCGCGGGCATCCACGAACGTCTGGATTTGTGCGGTTAGCTCGGCAATGGAATCGCTCATGGCGGGGTTGTAGGGGTGGAGTCTAGCAACTGCGAGGACATATACGACTTATGAGGCCCATGAAAAAGCCGCCCGCGCTTGCACGCGGGCGGCTCTCAGAATGTTTCCGCTAGAGATTACTCTCCGGCCACTTCGACGACTTCTTCAGCCGCCTTCTTCTTAGCGACCTTTTTCTTCGGTGCGGGAGTCTCGACGACCTCCTTGGCGGCGACTTCCTCGACAGGTGCCTCATCAGCCGCGGCGGCGCGGTCCACCCACTCGATGATGGCCATCGGTGCGGAATCGCTCATGCGGGCGCCGAGCTTGGTGATGCGGCAGTAACCACCTTGGCGATCCTTCGAAGCGGGAGCCGTCTCGGAGAAAAGTTTCTGGACGGTTTCCTTCTGACGAAGGAAGGCGATCGCGAGGCGGCGGGAATGAAGATCGTCGCGCTTGGCGAGGGTGATCAACTTTTCCGCGACCGGGCGAAGGGCCTTGGCCTTGCCGAGGGTGGTCTTGATGCGGCCATGCTCAATCAGATTGCATGCGAGGCCGGAGAGCAGCGCCCGGCGTTGCGAGGCGTTGCGTTTGAGTTTAACTGTTTTGCTGCGATGTCTCATCGGTTGCTTCCGTTTCTAGTTTTAAATGTGTTAGTCGTCGAGGTTTTGAGCGATCAGATCGGCAAGGCCGACTGGAGCTTCATCTTCCGCACCGAGGCGCGGTCCGCGTGAGGCAGCGGCAGGGCCGGAGAGCAACGAGGATTCGAAGGACATCCCGAGACCGAGGCCGAGCTCGACGAGCTTGTCCTTGATTTCGTTGAGGGACTTCTTGCCGAAGTTGCGATACTTAAGCATTTCCGCTTCCGACTTCATCGCGAGTTGGCCCACCGAGGTGATGTTCGCGTTGTTGAGGCAGTTTGCGGCACGGACCGAAAGTTCGATTTCGTTGACCGACATGTTGAGAAGCTTCTTAAG
>JAYTLO010000132.1:0-31367 GCA_043729385.1 Akkermansiaceae bacterium | reverse complement strand
GCCCGCACCAAGGACATCACCGGTGGTCTGCCACGGGTGGCCGAGCTTTTCGAAGCCCGCAAGCCCAAGGACTCCTGCGTCATCGCCAAGATCGAAGGTGCCATCTCCTTCGGCGGTAACGTCCGCGGCAAGAAGAAGGTCATCGTCACTCACGCCGAGACCGGAGAGCAAGTCGATCACTTGGTCCCGATGGGCAAGCACGTCGTCGTCACTGAAGGCGATGTCGTGAAACGCGGCGATCAAATCACCGAAGGCCCCGTGTCGCCGGAAGATTTGCTCGAAGCGTGCGGAGCCCAGGAGCTGCAAGAGCACTTGGTCAACGAAGTCCAATCCGTTTACCGCGTCCAAGGCGTGGAAATCAACGACAAGCATATCGAGGTCATCGTTCGTCAAATGCTTCGCAAGGTGAAAATCACCGACCCGGGCGACGCCGACCAATACCTTTGGGGTGACCAAATCGACCGTTCTAACTTCAAGCGCGTCAATGCCGCGATTGTGGCTAACGGTGGTAAGCCTGCCGAAGGTGAGCCGGTCCTGCTAGGTATCACTAAAGCCTCGCTGGAAACCGATTCGTTTATCTCCGCCGCTTCGTTCCAAGACACCACCCGTGTCCTCACCGAAGCTGCAACATTGGGCCGCGTCGATTACCTCAGCGGCTTCAAGGAAAACGTCATTATGGGTCACCTCATCCCCGCCGGCACCGGATTCTATCACCACCGCGAGGCAGAGTTCGAATTCACCGTCGAGGAGCCCGAGCCGGTCGTCGTGCCGAAGGAAACCTTCGAGGACGACGAGGACGCCGCCACCGCGTAATCCTCTGAAAAACTAACCAAAGCCTCGGCCCGCCTCACGGTGCGTCGGGGCTTTTTTGTTGGACCGCGAAATTTCTTTCGCCTGAATACCTCTCTCAGAAACAATCCCCACCAACCACCCGTAACCCAATCCCAATCATGAAATCTATCCTCCTCCTCTCCCTACTCCCCACCCTCGTTCACGCCGAAGCCAAGCCTCTCTTCAATGGCAAAGATCTAACTGGCTGGGAAGGCAATCCCGATCTTTGGTCCGTCCAGGACGGCGTCATCACCGGCCGCACCACCGCCGAAAAGCCCACCGCTGGGAACACCTTCCTCATCTGGAAAGACGGCGAGGTCGCTGATTTCGAGATCACCTTTAAATACAAAATGAAGCCCGGCGATGCCAAGGGAGCCGTCAATAGTGGCCTTCAATTCCGCAGCAAGCTCGTCGATCCGAAGAAATTCGTCGTCGCCGGCTATCAGGCAGATCTTGAATATGGCAGCACCTACAGCGGCATTCTCTATGAGGAAAAAGGCCGCGGCATCCTTGCCCAGCGCGGCCAAAAAGTCACCATCACCCAAGGCGCAGAACCTTCGAAGCCTAAGATCGTAGTCACAGGTGAAACCGGCAAAAGCGCAGACATCCAAGCCGCGATCATGAAGGACGATTGGAACGAATATCGCGTCCTCGTGAAAGGCAATCACATCCAACAGTTCATCAACGGTAAGGCCACCGTCGATGTCACTGATGAAACTGCCGAAGGAGCCAAGAAGGGCATCCTCGCCTTCCAACTCCATGCCGGTCCGCCGATGGAAATCCAGTTGAAGGACATCCTCTACACCGAGTTATAAGTCAAAGGGGTGTGCTACTAATCTCATCATGAAACCCATCCTCCTTTCCCTCCTCGCCGTCACTCTAACACACGCTCAAATTCCCATCGCCCCCGGTGCTGAGCTTAAGCTCGTCGCCGATGGGTATAAATTCACCGAAGGCCCAGCCGTCGATTCCAAGGGCGATGTTTATTTCACCGACCAACCTAACGACCGCATCCTCAAGTGGACCGCTGCTACTAACAAAGTCGAGGATTTCATGAAACCCGCCGGTCGTTCTAACGGTCTCGAATTCGACCGTAGCGGCAAGCTCATCGCCTGCGCTGATGAAAAAGGACAACTATGGAGTATCGATCCGGCAACCAAGGAAATCGCCGTCCTGCTAGATAACTACGACAAGAAAAACTTCAACGGTCCCAACGACGTTTGGGTTGATCCCGCCGGTGGTATGTATTTTACGGACCCCTTCTACAAGCGCGGCTACTGGCAAGGCCGCGATAAGCCTGATCAGGAAAAGGAGCGTGTCTTCTATCTTCCCAAAGGCGCCAAGGTGCCCCTCATCGCGGTTGATACTCTCGTCCAACCCAACGGCATCATCGGCTCGCCCGATGGCAAGTTACTCTTCGTCGCCGACGTCGGTGCGAAGAAAACCTATCAGTATGAAATCGCCAAAGACGGAGTTCTAACCAAATGCAAGCTCTTCTGCGAGTTGGGTTCCGACGGCATGACTCGCGACAGCGCCGGTAACATTTACCTCACCGGCAAAGGCGTCACCGTCTTCGACAAAGACGGCAAGATGCTCGGTGAAATCCCAGTCCCCAAACCATGGACTGCTAATATCACCTTCGGCGGCCCCGACCTGAAAACTCTATTCATCACTGCCTCCGATGCAGTGTTCACTCTAGAAATGTCTGTTGCCGGCACGCGGTGAGTTTTCACACCACTCCGCCCGTCCTGTTCGCGGATACTAATCCGTCGGTATTCTCTAAACGTTGGCAGGTTATCTCTTCCTCGCCCGGAATCTCCTCGCAATGGGGCGGAAACGATGGCAAGTCCTCAGACGAATGATCCGCTTCAGCCACCACCGCAGCACGGCCGAGTCGCTTCAGGAATACGGACGCGGGATCGCGGGCGGGCTGATGTTTGCCATCCCGCTGCTCTACACCATGGAGGTGTGGTGGGCCGGATTCATGCTGCATCCGGGGCGCATCTTGATTTACGGAATCTCCACCTTCGCGCTGCTGCTTCTCTATAACCGCTTCGCCGGACTGCGGCGGGATGCGACGCTGGCGGAGGTGGTGATCGATTCGGTCGAGGAAATGGGCATCGGTCTGGTTCTTTCGGCGCTGATCCTGTGGCTGACGGGCAGGATCGGTGGGGAAATGGACCGGCTCGAAGTGCTTGGCAAGATCGTGATGGAGGCGCTGACCGTGGCGATCGGTGTCTCGGTGGGGACCGCCCAGTTAGGCACCGGGGACGATGGCGACGGAGGTCTATCTGGCGAGGAAGAGGAAAACGCGAGCGCCTATTTCCCCCAACTCTCCTTGGCACTCTGTGGCGCGGTGCTGTTCGCTGCCAACGTCGCGCCGACGGATGAAATCTCGGTGATCGCGGTGGAGAGCACGCCGGGGAAGCTGTTGCTCATCGCGCTGTTCTCGATCTTGTTAGGATCGCTGATTCTTCATTTTTCCGGTTTCCGTGGATCGGGCCGCTATGTTGCGCGTGATACCACGATGCTGACTGCGCGCGGGATTTTTACCACCTACGCGGTGGCCTTGCTGGCGGCGGCGGGATTGCTGTGGTTTTTCGGGAAACTCGATGGCGAGCCGTTTTCCCAATGCCTAGCGCAGACCATCGTGCTAGGCATGCCCGCAGTGCTCGGTGCTTCCGCCGGACGCTTACTGCTGCAAGGACGGGACACAACGACACCTGAAAAATCATGAGGAAATCCACTCCAGAAAAACCGACAAAGAACCTGCTGGAATGGACGGTCTTCGCCATCAGCACCGCGCTTGTCGTGGCCGTGCTGGCATTTCTAGCCACCGCCAGCTTGCGGGTGGAGGACGGCCCTGCGGAGATGAGGGCGGAAGCCGGCAAACCTGTCGCGAAGGACGGCTGGCTGCGCATCCCGGTGATGGTTAGGAATGACGGCCACCGCGTCGCGGCCAACGTGGAGGTGAGGGTGACCATCGGCACCGGTGAGGCGATGCACGAGGCTGGCTTCACCGTCGATTTTGTCCCGCGTGGAGGCAGCAGGACGGGCGCAGTTTCCTTCAAGGAGATGGAAGAGCCTTTGGAGCTGGAATGCGAGGTTCTCGGGTATGAGGAGCCGTAGTCACCTCGATCGCTCGCCGCATTCGGTTCAGTCGCGAGTGAGTGATCCATGCCGTAGCGACTAGTTACTCATGCTTTGCGCTCTCTGGGTTTCAATCATACATCCGGCTGAGACAGCCGGAACACACTTCTTCTTCTTCGACCTCGCGGCCACTCTAATTCATGCCCGACGGCCTTCGTTCCCAGCGCGGTGCAAGTGGGAGCGCGCAGCTCTTCTCTTTCTCCTCCTCCCATCGGGCGGGTGGACAGAAATGTCCGCCCTCCTTATGACTGGCCACCGCTCTCAGTTGCACCGCGCTTCGGCCTTGCGCTGGGGGCGGTAAACGGGTTTCTTGCGGCGTGGTGCTGCGGTGCCGGAATTGTGGGAGTTCATCATGGCCAACTGGAAAATTACAACTTGTGCGCTGCTTGGCATTTCGATGGCACTGATGTCCTGCGCGATCCCGAAAGCGGCGGTGGTTGCGCCGCCGCCGGTCACCCAGAAAGTGGTGAAAGCGCCGGAAGCTAGCGTTGAGGAACCGCTGGTGCCGACTCTGCCGGGCGATGAAATCCGGATGCCGGCTGATATGGTCGGTTTACCCAAGGATGAGGAGTTCCGGGCGACGACACCAGTTGCGCCACGATCCGATCCAGGCGCGGGATCGGTGTTTGTCCGGCCGCCGACGGATCCCCCGTCGCGGGTGAAGCCGAAGCCAGCGGAATAATCAACGCTGGTTAAAGCGCGACATCTCGCGCTGGGCTTCGCGCAGTTCGACGCGTTCCTTCAAATCCTGGCGTTGGTCCGAGTGAGTCTTGCCTTTGCCGACGCCGATCTCGACCTTCACTCGGCGATTGTGCCAATACATCCGCAGCAGCGGCAGCGAGCAGCCTTTGACGGCGGTGGCGTTGGCGAGCTTGAGGATTTCCCGCTTGTGAAGGAGTAGCCGACGCGGTCGCTTCTCGGCGTGATTGTACCACTCGCCGGCGGTTTGCCAGGGTTGGATGTTGCAGCCATAGAGGAAAAGCTGGTTGTTCTCCACGCGGGCAAACGCGTCTGAGATGTTGACTTTCCCGGCCCGGATCGACTTGACCTCGGTACCTTTTAGCTCAATCCCAGCCTCGTATTTCTCCGTGATGTTGAAATCGCGTCCGGCCTTCCGGTTGGTGGCGATTTCCGCGCTCATGGGGAAACTCGGTGGTTAGAAACCCCGGTTAGGGAGCTTCCTTGTGAACCAATTTGATTTTACCCTCAATGATTTCAGTGAGGGCGATGTCCGCCACGCCCATGCTCGGCCGGGTGGCAATCAAGGGGGACCGACCGCTGTTCAGTTGCCGGACGCGCTGGGAGACCAGATTGACCAATACTAACGGGTCGGTGACAATTTCAGAGGCCTTATCGAGAAGATCGCTTTTCATAGGAGAACCGGGAAATCGCGAAATCGGCTTTGCTTGCTCAAACGGGATGACGTTTTCGGGAAGCGCGGACGGTTTTTTTTCGCTCAAAACAATGGGATGGTGCAGAATTTCCGACTTTGACGCCGGGCCGATGGTCAAACCAGAGAATCGAGAATCTGACAAGCCTTATCTGGTTGTTTGTTGGGGAAATTTCGGGGACTTATTTCGGCATCAAGTCGATGCCGAAACGACGGAGAACCACGACGGTCACCCAAAACAGAATCACAGTGACGACGCAGTTCGCGGCGAATGCGGCCCAGAAACTCCAGCCGTGCCGCAGCATCCAGGGGAAGATGAGAAACATCGGCAGGGTGGGGAGGACGAACCAAAAGGTGCCCTCGGCGTGGTTCGCAAGTCGCTCAGAGGACTGCTTGGCTTGGTGCATCCAAATCATCGCAAGCAGTGAGGTGAGCGGCAGCGCGATGAGCAGGGCGGAGAGTCGGTCGTTGACGAGCTGGACCTTGTTGACCACCACGATGATGAGGGCGCTGAGGAAAATTTTCCCGAAATCGAGTGGCGTGAAGCTGAGGATTTTATCCCAAGGGATGCGGTTCATGGGGAAGCGGGCTTGCGGCTGCGGGGAAGGTAAGGGTAGTTTGCGGCCATGCAAGCCGCCTGTCTCGTGTGTTCCGTGGTCGTCCTTTTCACTGGATTTGCGTCCGCTGCCGCGCCGGTGGGCGGAAATCTCACAGCGTCGCAGAAATCAGCGATCGGCCGGAAAATCTGGCAAAACGAATGCGCAGGCAGCGTCGCCGGGCTAACCACTTGGAACGCGGGCGAGGAATTTCCCTCAATGGGCATCGGCCACTTCATCTGGTATCCGGCGGGATTTAAAGGGCGCTTTGAGGAAAGCTGGCCGCAGTTTGCCGCCTTCGCCCGCCAGCGCGGTGCAAATTTGCCGCCGGTGGCATTGGAGGCGCACAGCCCGTGGGTGAGCAAGGCGGAGTTTCAGGCTGACTTCAAGGGGACGCGGCTGACGGCGCTGCGGACTTGGCTGGCTGGGAATGTGACCTTGCAAACGGACTTCATCATCGGCCGTTCGCGGGCGGCTTTGCCGAAAATTCTCGCGGCTGCCCCAGCCGGCGAAAAGGCTCGGATCGAGGCGAACTATCAGAAAGTGGCCACCACCTCGCAAGGGACGTATGCCTTGATCGACTATGTGAATTTCAAAGGCGATGGCACCCAAGCATCGGAGAAATACAACGGCGCCGGCTGGGGGCTGATGCAGGTGTTAGGCGGGATGAAGGACGTGCCCGCCGGGGCACCTGCTGCGACGGAATTTGCCGCGTCCGCCAAGCGGATGCTCTCGCGGCGGATCGCCAACTCGCCGCCCGCCCGCGGCGAGAAGCGCTGGGAGGAAGGTTGGCACAATCGCTGCGATAGTTACGCCAAGCCGCTGTGAGCCACCGTGGTGGCGGTTTTCAACCGCCATGCCCATCGTTGATGGAGTCCAACAAAATCCCGCCATGAAATGCTGCCAACCTCCCGCCGAGCCTAAGCCATCCTGTTGCGGCGGCCACGAGTCAGCGATGCCATCCGCTGCGATGCCCGGCCAATACACCTGCCCGATGCATCCCGAGGTGATTGCCGACACGCCCGGCGATTGCCCGAAATGCGGGATGCCGCTCGAAGCCACGGTCGTGTCTAACGCCCCCGACGAGCACGCCCGACGCGAGATCCGCGACCTTTCGCGGAAGTTTTGGATCGGTCTAACGCTCACGGTGCCCGTGCTTCTACTAGCGATGCTGCCGATGATCCCCGGGGTTTCGCTGGATGGATTTTTGCCCAAAGGGATTTCGGAATGGATCGAGTTTACCCTGGCGACTCCGGTAGTGTTCTGGGCGGGCGGGATCTTTTTTGTGAAAGCTTGGCGCTCGTTCAAGGGCTGGAATCTCAACATGTTCACCTTAATCGCGATCGGCATCGGCGCGGCTTATTTATACAGCGCGGTGGCGGTGTTAGCTCCCGGACTGTTTCCCCCGGCGTTTCGGCATCATGGAAATGTGGAGTTATACTTTGAAGCCGCCGCCGTGATCACCGTGCTCGTTCTGCTAGGGCAACTGCTCGAAGCCAAAGCCCGCAGCCGGACCGGCCAGGCGATCCGTGCCTTGCTAGACCTCACCGCCAAATCCGCCAACCGCCTCAACGCCGGCGGCACCGAGGAACAAGTGCCGGTGGAAACGTTAGCAATCGGCGACCGGCTCCGCGTCAAGCCGGGCGAAAAAATTCCGCTCGACGGCACGATTCTCGAAGGCTCCAGCAGCATCGACGAGTCAATGATCACCGGTGAACCACTTGCCGTTAGAAAGGAAACCGGCGACGCCGTGGTCGGTGCCACCATCAACCAGAATGGCTCCTTCGTGATGACCGTCGGCAAGGTCGGCGCCGATACATTGCTCGCGCAAATCGTCCAGATGGTCTCCCAAGCACAGCGCAGCCGGGCACCCATCCAAAAAACCGCCGACACGGTGGCAGGCTACTTTGTGCCTGCGGTGTTGTTAGTTGCGGTGATCACTTTCATCGTCTGGTCCGTGTGGGGTCCGGAGCCTGCGATGGCGCTCGGCCTGATCAACGCAGTGGCCGTGCTCATCATCGCCTGTCCGTGTGCGCTTGGCCTGGCGACGCCGGTTTCCATCATGGTCGGCATCGGGCGGGCCGCGCAGGAGGGCATCCTCGTTCGAGATGCCGAGGCCATCGAAACCACCGAGAAGATCGACACGCTCGTTATGGATAAAACTGGCACACTCACCGCCGGTAAACCCAAGGTCACGCGCTTCACCGTCTCTCCAGATGTTTCGGGAAATGACTTGTTAGCCGCAGCCGCCGCGCTGGAAAGCCAGAGCGAGCATCCTCTCGCCCGCGCCATCATCGACCATGCCCGCGAGGCCAAACTCACCATTCCGACCGCGACGGAATTTCAATCCACCACCGGCGGCGGCATTTCCGGCACGGTGAACGGCCAACGCTGGCATGTGGGAAACCAAACATTTATCGAATCCAAAGGTGCCACCATTCCTGAGCTGTTAGCCAAGTCCGCCGAGGAAATCCAAAGCAACGCCCAGACCATCGTTTGGATCGCCCGGGGAGACCTGGCAGCGGCCACCTTCGCCATTTCAGATCCGATCAAAGACAGCGCACCGGCAGCGATCGCCGCCTTGCACGCACTCGGCATCCGGCTCGTCATGGCCACTGGCGATCATGAAACCACCGCCAGTTCGGTGGGCAAGGTGTTGAAAATCGACGAGATCCACGCCGGTCTATCACCTGCCGACAAGATTAAACTCATCCGCGATTTGAAAGCCAGCGGACGACGCGTCGCGATGGCAGGCGATGGTATCAATGACGCGCCCGCCCTAGCCGAAGCCGATGTCGGAATCGCCATGGGCACCGGCACGGATGTGGCCATAGAGAGCGCCCATATCACTTTAGTGAAAGGCGATCTATCAGGCATTGTGCGGGCCTTACGATCCAGCAAAGCGGTGATGCGAAACATCCGCCAAAACTTGTTCTTCGCATTCATCTATAACCTTGCTGGCATCCCCATCGCCGCCGGGATTCTTTATCCGCTCACTGGAACGTTGCTCAGCCCAATGATCGCTGGCGCAGCCATGTCGCTGTCGTCCGTCTCAGTCATTTCTAACGCCCTGCGTCTGCGAGCGATGAAGCACGCGGTGTGAAGTGGTAGCTGCCACCGTGCTGATAGCAGATGTGAGCATGTTGCACTGACACACCCTTACTGGAACCCGAGAATGTGTCGGCTGAGCCAGCGAGCGAGAGAACGCGCTGAAAATAAGTCCGCCACACGCGGGGTGTGGCGGACAGAGCAAGTTGATTGCAACTTCTTAACAAGGCATTAATAGGCGATATCATAACGAAATCGCACTTGTGTGCTTGCTAAGTTAGAACAACCCGAGGAGCTTCAAGACGACGACAACAATTACGACGGCACCGATGATATAGACGATTGAGTTCATTTGTTTTGTTAGTGGTGGGAATTGATAAAATGGTGGGGAAAATTTACGGAGAACACGTGAGCTGGCTCATCTCTTTTCCTCGGCATCGATCTTCGCCTTTGCAGCGTCGGCAGCGGCCTCTGCCTTCTTTTTATCGGCCTCAATTTGGGCCTCAGTAGCTTTTGCCTGCGCCTTGATGTTGGCCTTTTGCAGGTCGGCGTCGGCATCTATCTGCTTAGCGGCGTCTTTCGCTGCCGGCTTCAGAGCATCCTTTTCTCGCTCCAGTGCATCCTCGGTAGCATCTTTGCGGTCTTCAACCGCCTGCTTGCGCTCATTGCAACTGAATAGAAACATGCTGGATAGCGCGATGATGGAATAGGGCAGGAATTTCATGGTTGTGTGAGTTAGTGTTAGGTTTTAGTCAGCAGCTAACTTTTCATTAGCCTGACCTAACGAGCATTTGCAGGAATTGTACCGCATCAGATTCATCCCTGATTTGTAACGACTAAGGTGTCAAACGACACATCCAGGCAACGTAAAATCGGGCTTTATGCAACCTGGAGATTGCAGGGTGCGGATACCGCCCTGAAGACTGTAAGGTCACAGAGAAGGTCCAGATATCAATTCGCGGATTCTTGGTTCAGGGAGTGCTGCAGCGTGCCGTTTCTAAACTCCCGTCCGCGCAGCCAGAGGAAAATGACAGGGGTGACGATCAGGATGTGAATGAGGCTTGAAATCATTCCGCCGATCACCGGCGTGGCCAGCGGTTTCATAATTTCCGCGCCTTGGCGGTGGCTCCACATAATGGGTAGTAGGCTGGCGACGATGGTGGCGACTGTCATTACCTTGGGTCGCAAGCGCAGGCGGGCACCGTCTTTGACAGCTTGGACAAGATCCTCGTAGGTGAAAGCTGCGCCCTTTTCCGCGAGGCGTGTTTTTACGGTTTCCTCCAGATAGACTACCATGACGACGCCAGTTTGCACGGCAGTGCCAAACAGTGCGATGTAGCCGACCCAAACCGCGCCATTGAAGTTATAACCTAGCAGTTTTTGTAAGAGTACGCCGCCGCTGAGGGCGAACGGCACTGCGAGCATGACGTGTGCGGCTTCCGAAGCGCTATGATAGACGAAGTATAGCAGGACAAAAATCACCAACATTACTAGGGGTAAAACGAGTAGCATGGTTTTGGAAAAACGCCTTTGGTTCTCGAACTCACCAGTCATCTTATAGGTCATACCTTCCATATCGATGGTCTTGAGCTTTTGCTCGATCTCTTCAACAAAGCCACCGAGGTCGCGATCTTGAACGTTGGCTTGGACATAGGAACGCAGTAGGCCGTTTTCCGAGGCGATCTCGTTAGCTCCGATCTCACGGGTGATCTTGGCGACCATGCCGAGAGGGATGTATGGAACAGTCTCAGCTGATCCGCCATTAGAAGGTTGGGCGGTGGGTGCGCTTGCCCCGCCTCCCATGCCGCCGGCCATCCCGCCGACGGGTGCGGCCGGGGTGCCACCCATGCCGGGGCGGGCGGCGACGAGGATGCGGCTGAGTTTCTCGATGTCATCCCGCTCGCTACGCTGAACGCGGATCTGGATCGGGTATCGCTCGCGGCCCTCAATGGTGGTGCTAACGTTCTTACCGCCGATTGATATCTCGACAGCGTCTAACACGTCCTTGGCGCTGAGTCCGTAGCGGGCCATCGCTTGGCGATCTACCTTGATGTTAAGATAGGGCTTGCCCTGAACTCGTGATGCGGAGACGCCAGTGGCTCCGTTAATGCCGTTGACGAGTTTCTCGATCTCGAACGCCTTGCGTTGGATCTTGTCGAGGCTGTCACCATATATCTTAATGCCGACTTGGGCGCGGATGCCGGTGTAAAGCATGAGGATGCGGTTCTCGATCGGTTGAAGAAACGCGGGGACATAGCCGGGGACGAGTTTCATCTTTTCCGTGAGTTCGGCTTTGAGTTTGGTGACGGTCATGCCCTCGCGCCACTCGGGATTGCGCTTCACCCGGAACTTCCCATTAGGAACATATTCCGCCTTTAGCATGATGGTCGTTTCTAACATTTCAGTCGGTGCGGGATCGGTGGCGGTTTCGAAGCGACCGAGTTTACCGGCCACGCTCGCGACTTCTGGGGTTTCGCTAATGACTTTGTCCTGCCATGACATAACTCGCTGGATTTCTTTTAGCCCGGTCTTGGGCATCAGCACAGGCATGTGGAGTAAGCTGCCCTCATTGAGCGGCGGCATGAATTCCTTGCCGAAGCCGGCGACCCAATCCGCCGTGCGATCGTGGCCCTTGTCCCGGATCTGCTTCACCCACTCGCGAGGTAGGCCAATGGCAGTTAGAAGAGCGATTGACAGGATAAGGAATGCGAGGCTCACCACGGTTCTGCGATGTTCTAGCGCCCAATCCAGCGTGGGTTCATAGATCCGGAGCAGGAACTTCATAATAATGTTTTTGTCCTCAGAATGGAACGGCCCACGAACTAGCAGCGAGCATAGGACTGGCACCAATGTAACTGCTAACAACGTGGAACCGATCATCGCGAAGGTCTTGGTGAAGGCTAGCGGATGGAACAATTTTCCCTCTTGCCCGGTGAGGGCAAACACCGGGACGAAGGCGAGGATGATGATGGCCATCGCGAAGAAAATAGGCCTGCCGACTTGTTTGCAGGCGACGAGCGTGGTTTGCCAAGTTTCCCTGCGGGTGAGTTCGCTGCCTTTTTCTTGTTCCGCTTTTTCGCAATGGCGGAGGACGTTCTCGGTGACCACGATGGCGGCATCCACCAACACGCCGATGGCAATGGCAATGCCAGTTAGAGACATGATATTGCTAGTGATGCCAAACTGCTTCATCATGAAAAATGAGATCAGGATCGAGATCGGCAGAGGTAGGGTGACGATGAGGATGCTGCGGAAATGCCAGAGAAAAATGATGTGGGCGAGTGTCACTAAGATGATTTCTTCAATGAGCGCATGCTTGAGTGTGTCGATGGTGTTATCTATAAGCTCGCTGCGATCATAGAATGATCTGATTGAGATGCCGGGCGGCAGGCTGGGAGCGATCTGTACGATTTTTTCCTTCACCCGTTCGATGACGGCTTTGGCATTTTCCCCGCTGCGCATGACCACGGTGCCGCCGACTGCCTCGTGACCGTTGATGTCAAGCGCACCGCGGCGGTAGTCGCCGCCGATTTGAACGGTGGCGATGTCTTTCAGATAGATCGGCGTGCCTTCCATCGCTTTGATCGTCACCAATTCAAGATCCTCCGGGCTGGTGATTAGGCCGATGCCACGCAGGACGAACTCCGCGCCGTTTTCCTCCACGGTTTTGCCACCGACATTGAGATTTGCATTTTGGACAGCGGTCATCACTTCCATCATTGTGACATTCGCGGCGCGCATCTTGGTGGATGATAGTTCGATCTGATATTGCTTTACGAAGCCGCCGATGCTTGCGACTTCTGCGACGCCCTGCACGCTTGCGAGCTGGTAGCGGATATACCAATCTTGCACGGAGCGGAGTTTCGCTAAATCATAGCCGCCGTTCTCTGCCTTGGCGGGATCGACGGCGAGATAATATTGATAGACCCAGCCGAGTCCCGAGGCGTCGGGGCCGAGTTGTGGAGTGACACCATCTGGCATCGAGCTTTGCAAAAAGTTTAAGCGTTCTAGCACGCGAGTCCGCGCGAAGTATGTATCCACTCCATCTTCAAATATAATGGTGCTCAGCGAAAACCCGAACATGGAGGTGGCGCGCACCTCCTTAACTCCAGAGAGACCCTGCAACCCGGTCGTTAGAGGATAAGTCACTTGGTCCTCGACTTCCTGTGGGCTGCGCCCGGCCCAGTCAGCATAAACGAGCACCTGATTTTCCGTCAGATCCGGAATGGCATCGACAGGAGTTAGATATACCGCACGGATACCCAGTGCGACGAGCAGCAAGGTGGCGCAGGCGACAAGGAACCGGTTTCTCAGGCTCCATTCAATGATGCGTTCAATCATAAATTGTGGCTTGAAATGGTGAGCTGGAAGTGAGAAGGCTTTGCCATGAGTGCGGTGGTGATGGAACTGGAAGAGATGCTTACCCGATTGAAGCCGGAAGCGGCTGAGAAGCTGGAGATGCAAGTGCGCGAGGCTTTGTCTTCAGTAGCGGATGCAGATAAGATCTTGCCCACGCTCGAAGAGATGAAACGCCGGATGCCTGAGTTCGCTGACTTGATCGGGTGCTGGGCGGATGTGGAGTTCGATCTCCCTCCAGAATTGCCACTACCACCCGCAAAAACATGGTGATGCGCTACCTGCTCGACAGCAACGTCTGGATAGAAGTGCTCAAGGCGAAGCATGTTGGACTGGTGGATCGTTTTACCAGAACTCGTATCGACGAGATGGCGACATGCTCGCCTGTCCGGGCGGAACTCATGCATGGAGCAGAGAAATATGTAGATGTGGGGGTGCGGAAAGAAGTTGTCGCGAGGGCACTGGGTAAAGTAATTTCGCTTCCTTTCGATGACCGTTGCGCGGATATGTATGGACAGATCCGGCACAATCTTGAGCGCAGACGCTGTGTCATCGGGCCTTATGATTTGCAGATAGGTGCGATCGCGCTGGTGCATGACTTGACGGTGGTCACGGGAAATGTTGAGGAATTTTCCATAGTGCATGATTTGAGAGTTGAAGATTGGTCTCGGGGAGCTGCTTGAGATCATGGTTTGATTTCCTTTACGCAGTCTTGCATCTCGATGCCGAAGAAGGGGTTGCTGCCGGGGCGATCGTGGGTCTGAATCCATCGACCTTTCTTGGGTGCGCCTGGGATGGCTTGATCAACCATCGGGCATTCCCAAATCTGGAGTTCTGGGAAGCCTTTTGTTTTGCGCAACGGTTCGACGACAGCGGTGGCTGCCATGCTAAACTTATGGAAAGCGGCGCGGGCCGTGGGGAGATCTGCGAAACCGTGGAAATGTTTAGTTGCATCGAGCGCCTCAATGTTAGGCAATCCTTTTAGCGTTTCGATTAGTGCGCTTGTCTTTATCATCGCGGGTTCACTGGCTTTGGTGAAGGCGGCGAGATCATCGGCGGCAAGCGCCTTGGCCATGGCATCGGCGACTTCGGAAAATTCGCGGATCGCCTTTTGCTGTGGCTCGGTGAGGGCGTCGGTTATAGCGATGGTGAGAGGTTCCGAGGCTGGCGACATGAATGCACGGTTCATTTCCGCCTGGCCATCAATGAGGAGATTGCCATTGGTAACCACTTTATCGCCTGCCTTTAGACCCCCTAAAATCTCGACGAGTGTATCACCGCGACGGCCCATTTTCACCGGCGTCTGGGTGTAAGCCCCGCCGTCTTGATCGAGATAAACCACGGCTTCCGGGCCGGTCTGGATGATGGACGAGCGTGGAACCGTTAGGACGGGTGGAGCGTCCACTTTCACGGTTCCATCAGCATACAATTTGTGGAGAAGCTCGCGACGGCCGTTGACCATGGGGTTGGGCAACTCGACGCGCACTTTCGTGGAACGAGTGGCTTCGTCGAAGTTGGGATCGATGAAAGTGATCTTTCCCTCGAAGGATTTTCCAGGAAGTGCGGGTGTGCTAACAGTAACGGTTTGGCCGATGTTGATCCATGGTAAATCTTGTTCGTAAGCGCGGAACATGAACCACATGGTCGAGAAATCGGCGAGTTCGAAGAGTTTCTCGCCGGTGGTGACATATTGTCCTTCATAGACGTTCTGGGCGACGACGGTGCCGCCGATAGGTGATAGAATTTGCGAGTTTAGCGAGTCTGCTGGCTTGTTAGCAACGGCGTCGATCTGGTCCGGTGTGAGACCCATCTGCCGGAGACGGAGCGCGGTGTTAATTTTAAGTTCGCCTGTTAGTTGGCGGTATTCCCGTTCGCCCTGCAGTAGATTAGGGCTATAGTAATCTGCGAGCGGCTGGCCTTTTTCGACTTCGGCTCCCATGTAGTTTATATAGAGTTTCTCCACTCGCCCATCGACGTAAGCGGAAATGATACGGTGGCGGCGGGCGTCATCGTCGATCATGCCGGCGACTTGCAAGGTGTGGACGAGCGGTTGTACTTTCGCCACTTCCGTCTGCACATGGAGGACTTGGATTTGGTTTTGGGTGAGGGCCACCGTGCTGCCACCGCCAGTGGCGTCAAAGCCTTTATCGCCCGCGTAAACGGGGGTGAGTTCCATGCCGCAGATCGTGCAGCGGCCTGGTTTGTCGCTCTTGATCCATGGGTGCATGGCGCTCTGATAGGAGATCGGCTTGCGCTCACCTGCTTCAGGTACGGCGGGGCTGGATGATCCGGTGCGCATGAAGAGCCATGTCCCGCAGATGGCGAGACTGGCGGTGATGATCACGGTGAGGAAAGTTTTCATGGAGGTGTTAGTGAGAGTTAGGGACAAGTAGGTTGAGATCTTCTAGCGCGGCGAGTTGCTGTGCGACGAAGCGGCGTTGTGCGAGACGGATGGAGAATAACAGACGGTTAGAATCCAAAAGATCAGTGAGCGATGACTGGGAACTGAGCCACGCGGCTTCGACTGCTTGGGTGGCTTGCAGGGCGCGTTGATAGATTTCGCCAGAGTAGGCGCGGGCCTGGGCAGCGGCATTCGCTGCCTCGGTGGTGGCGGTGAGCACATTTGATGCGACTGCGAGTCGGGTCGCTTCGGTATCGCTCGTGGCAGCTATTTCGCGGAATTTTGAAGCATCAATCTTGGCGTCGTTTGAGGCTCGGTTGATATAGGGCAGGCTCATTTTTAAACCTAGGCCCATGCTGCGAACATCGCCGCCGGAGTAGAGATTGGCATCGACGGCCACAGCGAACTGAGGGAGACGCTCGCGGGTGGCGATACGAGTTTCCGCGCTGGCGGCGGTCGCCATTTCCTTCATCGAGCGGACCTTGGGATTGACGCGCGGGATGCGGGCGATTTCAGTAATTACAATCGGCATGGGGGCCGAATGGGTGCCGAGTCGCAATGCCGGCCAGGGCGAGTCTAGCGGACGACCGAGCCGCAGATTCAGGCTGCGTGAAGCGCTGTCGCGAGTGCGGCGGGCAGCCTGCAGGATTTGATTCTCGCGGACTAGTTCGCTTTCCAATCGAAGGGCGTCGATGCTGTTTCCATCTGGATTCTGAGCCATCTGGCTAGCGTTCTCGGCCATGGAGCTGAACCATTTGAGCTGGGCGGTTTGCAGGGCGATGGACTCATCCAAGAGTGCCAGTTCGATGGCATCCTTCGCGGCGGCTGCGGCGACTTCGAGCGATGAAGAGCGCGAGTTTTCTAACTCGGCTCGGTGTAGAGCTTCCGCTTTTGCAAGATTGGCCTGATAGAGTCCGGGTTTCGGCAGGGGTTGCTCGTAGCTCAGCCGGATATCGCCATCGTCAGCGCGCATTGAGGCGCGGGCAGCCATCAAGGTAAGGCCCACCATGGGATCGTCCCACAGCCGGACGCCGAGAATGTCTCGGCCAGCGGCGGTAGCACGGAGTTTTCCAGAGCTTGCTGCCGGATGATTTCGGGCAGCCTCGGTCCGCAGGGCGGAGAGGAATGGCCCGTCAACGAGTTTGGTTTCCTGCGCTTGCAGCAGGCTACCGGCTACGAGGAAGCCGGTGAAAATGGGAATGAACGATTTCATAAATCATGTGAGTCATTGGGTGAAATTTCCAGTCGCCCTCCAGCAGCCGCGAACTCTCGCGGCGAAAATGGATGGGCACAGTACGCCTGTCACAGCGCAGACTCAGATGACAAATCGGCAGAAGGCAACGGCAAGTGACACTCCCGCATAGGCACTCCGTATTTGAATGTGCGAGGCGGAGGCAACCACGCAGGCCGGGTGGAGAGAAATCAGCGGGAGGCTGCTAGACTCGGTCGATTTTGAAATGAGTAACTTCAGGTCAACGGTCCCTGGAATCAAAGGAGCGGGCTTTTGATCCGGGCTGCGGCCACTTGCGCACGGGCATGATTGAAGTCCCTCGCAACAACACCCGATCCTTTCGCCAGAACCGGCTGAAATCGCCGCCGGAGACGCTTGCACTTGGGACAACTGGATGACCAGTCCCATGAGCAATCCGATGATGGCTTTGAAGTTCATAGCGTGGATGAGAGTGACCCTAGCATCGGTGATTCCGAATTCCTTGCGGAACATATACCCTATAAAGGCTCAATCGCGAAAATAATAAATAGCGGGGAGTTCATCAATTCTGAAGCGCTATCCAGCCGCGAGTGTCACATGGACCGCTCCCACCAATGGGGAACTGGAGGCGGAGGAGGGAATCGAACCCTCGAATGACGGTTTTGCAAACCATTGCCTTACCACTTGGCTACTCCGCCATTCGCATGGCGCGGGGACGAGTGGTTACGGCGATCCGCGGGCACTGTCAACACTTGGATTTCGTTTGCCGGCTGCGAGGGCTGATAGGAAAAGTGGGACATTAACGGCGCACCTTGTCTGGGAAGTAGATGCGATCGGCGGAGAACCGTTCACTGGGTTTGACGTTTGAGAATCGGTCCGCTAGAGATTCCGGCAGCTCCCATGATTCGCGAAATTGTCCAATACGGCCACCCTGTCCTCCGCCAACGCTGCCGTCCCGTCACACAAGTGGACGACTATCTCGTCGAACTCGTGGCTGACATGCTGGATACGATGGCGGATGCAAATGGCGTGGGACTTGCCGCGCCGCAGGTGGGCGAGGATGTGCGGTTGGCGGTGGTCGATGTTTCCCACGATCCCGAGTGCGTTTCCTTTCTCAAGGTGAATGGTGAGGACGCGGATCTGGTGTCGCTGATGCCGCTGATTTTCATCAATCCAGACGTCGCATTCGGTCAGGCCAAAGAGTTTGGCATGGAAGGTTGCTTGAGCATCCGCGGCATCCGGGCTGAGGTCCGGCGGCCGGAAATGGTGAAAGCCACGCTTCCCCAGCTTGATGGATCGGTGCTGGTGATCGAGACCGACGGTTTGCTCGCGCGGGCGTTGCAGCATGAAATCGATCACCTCAACGGGGTTCTGTTCGTGGATCGGTTGCCGGCGGTGGCCAAAGTCTCGATGAGAAATCGCCTCAAGCGCTTGCTGGAAGGCAACTCAGAAAGTTAGCGGGGAATCACGGTGAAGCTCGACATTCCGGGATGATTAAGTTTTTTCATCTGGCAGGACAAAGCCTGACGATTGCTTCGCTTGCTGAATCCAATCCGCATCCATCATGAGCACGAATCAAGGAATCTTCGAAGCTTTACCAAGTCCGCCGACCACTCGTCCCGATTCGCCGTTTGAAGTGGTTAGCGAGAGGCCGGTGCCGGTTGCCGTGAGCAGTCCGTTCGCCACCGTTCCGCGGGTGGAATCGCCGTTTACGGTGGTGGATCGCGCCGATCAATTTCAGCCAGTGGAGCCGGGCCGACCTGCTCGGGTGCCCGAGCGGCGGCAAACGGAGTCGCCCTTCCAGGTCGCGGATGCCTCGGAAAGTTTTGGCTTTGAAGCTCCACCGCAGGCTAGTGTTTCTCCGTTCACCATAGAGCCCCAGCGCGGAGGCTTGCCAACCACTCCTGTTGCATTCGCACAGCCCGCGCTAGCCCCGGTGCCTCTAGCAGCCATCGCCGTGGAAGGAGCGCATTCTGACTCGTTTTCCATCCGCCAGTTAGAATTGCGCGCCATCTTCGGGGTGGACCGCGAGTTAAATCCCGACGAAATCCTCCAACGCGCCCGCTCGCTTCCCGGCCTGCGCCTCGTGGCCCGCGTCTGCCCGCAGGACATGGCCACCCTTGAGTCGCTCAAGCAGTTGCTCCCCAACCTCGGCATTGGCAGTGGCTTGAAGCTTATCGCCGACTCGCTGCCCCTCGAATTCATCCGCGAAGGGGCGGTGATGCTGGCCGTGCAAACCGAGGGCGGATTCACGCCAGGCGTGCGCGAGACCTTGATGCTCGTCGCTCGGGAACTCGACCGCCTATCCTAACTGCTGTCTATTTTGCGGCGCTCTCGGCCTTGAGCTTTTCAAACTCGGCCTGCATTTCCGGGGGGGCCAGTTTGAGCAAATCTTGTTGGACGCTTTCCGGCTGGTCTAAAATGGTTTGGATCATTCCCGTCGCCGCTTCCTCGCGGATTTGGGCGTCCGGGATTCCTGCGATCCATGAAAAAGTAGCTTGCGGTGCACTTCTCGCCCACACCGCCAAGGTTTCTTTCAAGCCAGCGCGACGGGCCTCCCCCGCATCGAAAAGGACCACCCACGCAGCGGCGTCCGCCGGAGCTTGTGCCGCCCAGCGTTGCACCACTTGCACCACCGCCACGTCGAATTCCCGACCCGCCACTCCCGAATCTGAGAGTAAATGCGCAGCCCGTTCCGGCTCGTCCTGTGATAAAACTAGGGCGATCTTGCCGAACGCCAGCGACTTCTCCTCCTCGGTCTCCAGCGCCGTCGCCCATTGCACCGCCTCATCGACGTTTTGCTCGGTGAGACGCATGGCGAAATGCTGGATCAGCCGGTTCTTTTCCTCACTCCCGGCAGTTAGTTTCTGCATTGCTTGCCTGGCCATTTCGGGTTCCAGATCCATCGCGTCCCAGATGGCCGCCGCGAGTGCCCGGTTCTTTTCTTCCGGCTCACGGATTTCTTCCGCCTCCTTAAACGCCGCGATTATCTGGTCCTGCGGTTTGAGAAGTAGATCCGGCGCGGACCGGTACGACTTAGTCACGCGCGGTTTGTTAGGTTCGTCCGCAGGCTCGTGCGCGGTTTTTTTCGACTTGTCGCACGCTGCTAGAGTTAGAGCCAAGCAGAGCAGTTGAAAAATGCGGACGGTCATGGCTCAGCTCTTGGCGTGTTTCTTGAGGAATGGGACGAGCTCATCCACCCCGAAGTCGGCGAGGACCTGGCCGTGCCAGTCGAGCGTGGGCGCTTTCGATTGGCCGGAAAGTGCGACCATTTCCTGCATGGCCTCGCGGTCACCGGAGACGTTGAAGGTTTGCACTTCGATTTTTTGCGTATCGAGGTAATCGACGACTTCGTCGCACCACGGGCAACCGCGTTTGATGTAGAGGATAGGTAGGTTCATAATGGATAGGATCGGAGATCGTGGCTGGGTGAACCGGGATAGTGGAGCGTGAATTCAGAATCTTCAACCCGAGATCCTCACTCTCTTTTAGCCGACGCTTTAAGAGAGTGAATGAGACGGAGCCACGTCACTCGTGTCGTGGTGCACATGGGTGGGGCACTCTTCTTTCGCAGTTCATTGGCTGTCGGACAAGAGTGCCCACCCTCCCTGCCATCACTCGATCCAAATCGTCAGCAAGTCACCCTCGCCTGTTAGCTCGCCGAGAAACGAATCCATGGCTATGCGGATGCCGCCCGGACGGTAGGGATTGGCTTCGCGGATGAAATCGAGTTTCACACCATTTATATCAACTGCGAGCGGCCCGCAGCCGGTGGACTTGATGTGATAACTAATTTCGATTGGATGACCTGCTAGACATAACTTCGCCGCGAGTCCGTCCAGCTCGGCGGGGATGACTGGATCGAGGATGAGCGAGGTGGTTTCCACGCGGAGGCCGAGGAAACATTGCATCATCAGGCGCACGCCGATGCCTGCGCCGCTCGAATAGACGCGCCAGCCGCCTTCTAGGGCGACCTCGCCGTTCTGCACGCGGTCATATTCGTCGAAGGCTTGGTAGCGGTCATTGAAGGCTGCGTCTGAGCTTGAGTAATAACAGTTCGCTTGGCGCGGCGCGGCGGTGCTGACGAGTTCACGAATCGCGATCGGGTTCGCTTGGCATAGTGCTTCGAAAAATGCATCGGCATCGCCGAAGTGGGCGAGCGCCTCGCAGTAGCGGAGATGGGCGTGCATATACATAATTCCGATTTCCCGTCCGAAGTAACTCGCCGTCTCTGCCCGTTGGAAATTCGTTTGTAAGCCACCCTGATAGGCCATTGGTCGGTCAAACAAGTGCGCGCCATCCGGTCCTAGTAGATGTTTACGGATGAGTCTGAGATGCGCTGCCGCCTGCGCCGGACTAAACATATCATTGATGATGGCATGGATCATCGGCAGCAGGCTGTATGATAAACCCGTCGTGCCATCGCGGGGGTGCAGTAGGTATTCGATTTTTCCTCCCTCTTGGAAATAGGCCAGCCCCGCGACGACCTCATCCACGATGAGTATGCTTTGGAATTCTTCAAGTATCCGCGCGGCCAGCGTCTCAAACTCTGCGGCGCGATTTGTAGCTCCGAGATGCTTGAATGCGGCGGCCAGCGCGATGAATGTCTGATAGTTGAGCGTAACCGTCCACGAACTGCAAAGATGCTCGCGCATGTCGGGCTTGGCCGGTTGCAGCGAGTCATTCCAATCGCCATGACCGTAGGCGGCCAGGCTGGTGCCTGCGATTACCCGGCGGCGGATGAGATCCAGCGCCCGTTCGACGTGGTCGCTGATTGTTGTGATCTCCGCCGCGCTTTCATCCGCATCGAAAAATGGCAGAGCTATATCTAGCAGAGCTGCGTCGCCAGTAGCAGATAGATATTGGGCGAGCGCAAGCAACGGCCAATAGACGATATCGCCATGCGAGTCGCCGGGCCGGATGTTGCGCTCGCGGTCGAAGAACATGAACCACTGCGGCCAATCGCCATCCGCATTCTGTTGGCGAAATACCCGGCATAATAGATCGCGCATCGGCTCGAAACGACCGAGTGCGAGTAGCAGTTCCGTTGGTCCTTGGCACACATCGCGGGTGCCCCAACCACCGCCGGAGTATTGTTCTAGGCCGCGCGGTGAGAGATAGTGGACGAGTGCATTGTGTACGAACCACGGGAAAATCTCGCCTGTGCGCTCCGCTGCTAAAACGAGCGGGCTTGCGACGGGTGCCTTGATCCGTAAGCCGGAACTCATCGTCTCCCAGAAATTTTCGGTTTGCTCGACTGACTCATCGACCAGCTCGCCACGCATGACCAGTCCTGCTTTCACGCAAGACGAGGTGATGAAACATAAGAACGGTTGTTGATATGACTCGCCATTCGCGAATATCAATTCATCGCCGCCGATCTTATCTATCATCGTGCCGTCAGTCGGCACGATGATGAAACTACCATCCGGGAAGCGACGACCCACATCACTATCCGCAATGGCGCGGACTAGCACCGCGTCTCCATTCATTTCATAACTAACCGGCACCGAGGTGCTGCCGTCGTCGCCATTGATCGCGACGTGGTGCGAGATTAAAAACTTCATCGCCGCGCCATTGATGACAGTTATGGATAAGCACAGCTCGTGACAATCGTCCGGCGCAGAGGAAATCACCTCGATCACGCCACCTTGGTATTTGTAGATCCAGCGGCATGAGTCCGGCCTCATCTCAAACGCCGACGGTATTCCTAGCAGAGTCCAACAGTTATCTATTTCTACAAACACTCGCTGCCCATGACTGCGGAAAAGCCCGAGATAACTGTGACAGGTGGAGAGAAAGCGATTGATGCTCACATGACCTTGCGTGACCATTGAGTGGAACACGCCGCCCATCCAAGCGGTGGATGTCATGGCGGATTCGTCGGGTGTTAGTGAGCTGCCCGACCGCAGCAGATGGCCATGCGGACGAAGCACCTGGAGTTCCTTTTCCCGTAGCACCACATGGCTTCCTCGCTCAGTAAAGAACGACCATGGCTTGCCGGCGTCGTGCTCGGCGTGACGTTGCTCCACTCCGAAAAACTCGCGGATCTCCGCTTCGTTGAGGTCTTGAGTTTCTAGCAAACCAGCAGAGCTGAAAAGGCTCGGCTCGGAACCCGATCCGGCGATTTCCTCGGGCCACGGCGGGCAAATTGCTTCTGGCAGAGCGAGCGCGGCATCGATCCAACAGGTATCGCCGGAGGTGGTGGCCGTTGGTTTGTCTGGCTGGAACCAGCCAAAGAAACCGCGCTGCGATTTTGCCCCCGGCTCCAAAAGCACGGGTGCGTCCTGGATGGCAACCAGCGAGTGCTCATGCTGCAAGCGCACTCCGGGCAAACCGAATTTTAGGGCCGCAGCCTCACCGCCCGCGCGGGTGGTGAGGCCGTGAAATTGAAGGGCGTCGGTCGAATAAGAAACCGCCTTCCCGAGTGAGCCGATGATGGTCCACGGGCAGCGCCCGCCCATCGGTTGGTTTTGCCGCGAGGCGACTGCCACGCCTGTTAGTGAGTGTTGCAGCGGCGCGTGATCCACATATTGGCTGATATAGAATTCATTGAGCCGCACCGCGCCGTAATGGGCGAGCGCGATGTCTTGGGTGTGGATGAGATCGCAGTTGATGGCGGAACTGCCCGTGTTTTCCAGCTCGACATGCCAGAACCAAGCCTTCGCAGACTCCGCTAACACCAGCCGCACGCGGAAAATTAGATCGCCCCAAGTGCCAGTGGCGGACATGCCGTGTTGGTCCATCTGATAGGAAGCCGGATTCAGCGGCCCCAGCAGGGGAAGCGCCTCCAGCGTTTTTCCATGACGCCGCAGATAGATGTTAGCCGGTCCACCCTCCGCCTCGTTGCCGAGAAATACATTGAGCATGATATCGCCGCAATCGATCCGCCGGACGGAGCCATTGGCATTCATCTCGGCACTCATGCCTGAGGGACTGGCGGCGCGGAAAGGGAAAACGACGGGAAGCACGCTAAGGTTTTTCATGAGGCAGTAGGCACGGAGCATGAGAAATGGCCGGAAGAATGCAAGGCGTCACCATGGGGCATCTTGTTGGAGGACGGACACTCGCGGGAGGCGCAACTCGGGGCACGATCAAGATCGCAAATTTGATAATGACTGATGTGTCTTGCTGAAGTGATTCTTGAAAGGAAGATGGATCAACAGGAGGAAGAGGAGGAAGCAGAGCAAAAAAGAATTGCAGGGATTGGTGAATTCACCCGCTAGAGTTGAGTGAGAGAACTCAGTGGCGGAGTTTAATGGGTTGGATCGCGGCGCTAGCACGAAATGCTAGGGAGACGATGGGATCTCTCCGTCTGTTTGCTTGAAGGTCGCTGGGAGTTTGGGTTTTAGGGGAGAGCAGAATATATAGTCCGGCGATGATGAGGGGCGTCGCGAGGATTAGATATCGGCTCATCTTGATTGAGTCGTTAGAGAATCACTTGGTGATGAATACCCGTGACGCGGAGAGCGCGAAGTTTTCCGGATCATACATCGACTCGACCTTGGCGGGCGGGGCGGTGGCTTGGCCGGCGAGAGTGCAGCGGGCGAGATAGGTGAGGGTGTAGGTGCCTTTGCGCGAGACTTCGTCGAGGAAGAATGAGGCGCGGTCGCTGCGGAGTTCCGAGTGGCTGACTTGCCAATCGTTCTCGCTGGTGTTGATGCCGATGGCGGCGCACTGCGATTTGAAGTCGGTGTTGACGGTTTCAAAAACGGCAGGCAGCGGGTCTTCTATTACAAGATAGCGGGTGAGATCCTTGGGCAAGGTGACGCGGAGTGAGACACGGATGAGGTCGCCGATTGCAGGTTCGGTTAGTATAGTGGCGGTGCCGTCGGAGTTGATGCGTTCGTAGATCCGGTCGATGGAGAGGCCGTTGTTTGCGACTGGCTGGGTGGGCGCGATCTGCGGCTTGGCGGCGATGGTCACTCGCACGAAGGCGGAGATGTCCGTGCCGACTGCGAGCTTGAGATCTGGTGTTAGTTTAAATGAGCGTGTGGCGGAGGCTTCATCTTGGTGGAGGGTGATGGTGTCTGAGCCAGCTTCGGTTTCCAAAACGATCACGGTCGGTTCGTCCCTTAGTTTCGAGTTCCGGGCGTATTCGGCCATGGCGATGAGACTCCAGCCGTTGACCCACGTGGTCTGCCATTGGCCGTAAGGATTGCGCTCGCGGAGCATGCGGTCGAGGGCTTTGGTGGGTTCCGGGCCAGCGGGATCGACGGCGAGCCAAGCGATGAGATGGTAGGCTTCTGCGGCGGACCAAGGCATCCAATCGTCGTTCTTGAGATTGAAGGGAATCTTGGAAGTGAGGACGGATTTGGCGACTGCTAGATTGGCTGTTTGATCCTCTTCTTCCTTAGCGATGCTGGTGGCGAGCAGGCAGCGCGCGCTGGGTGTTAGCTCGGCGAGGCGATCGACCAGCAGGTTCCGATAGGCAGGCTGGGGCGACCCGGCGAGCGAGAGGACAAGCAGGGAACGGGCGTGGCTTTCCAAGGTGCTTGGGGATTTCTCGGCAGCGATGCCACGGAGGCTTTCGATGAGGTTTTTCGTGAGCGCCGCGATGGCGGAGTCGGGGACGTTTGCGCCTTTGTCGGCGGCCATCATCAGGCCCATGCCGGCGTAGGCGGTGGCCCATGGCACGGATTCTTTGCTGCCCGGCCAGTAGGCGAACGAGCCGTCCGGGAGTTGCATGGAAAGCAAGCGGTCGGCTCCGGCTTGGATCGCGGCGGCGACTTTCTTCTTATCCATTTTCGCGAAGCGCGGAATGACGGGACTGAGATCTAGTACGGCCAGCCAGGGCATGAGCGAGGAGGTGGTTTGCTCGACGCAGCCGTGCGGATAGCTGAGCAGGAAGTCGATGGAGCCAGCGGCGGCGACGAGCGGCGTGGTGGAAAATTCTAGGTCGATCCGGCCGGTCCCGCCTAACAAACGAGGATCGAGTTGATCGCGCAGGTTGAGTTTCGTTTCGCTGTCGGAGAGTTTAATGAGCTTGGACTGTCGGAGCAGCGGCATGGGGTATTCCACAGGGAAGCGAGACTCGACGGCGTCTGATAGAGTGTGGGTGAGCGAGGGAGTGAGAGCCGTGTTTCCGAGTGAAACTGGAGTGGCTTGGAAGGTGAGAACGGCTTCTCCGGTGTTGTCGGCACGGGTGGGAAAGATGACGGTGGTGGACGCGCCGGGAGCGAGCGTGACGGACTCGATGGTGGAGCCGAGAGGCGTGGCGCAGGGAGTTTCTGGGCCGCTAACGGTGCTAAATTTAACTTCCCAAGTGCCGGTGAAGTTCGAGGCATTTTGGACGAGGACTTGGGCGTTGAAAGTATCGGACTGGTTGGCGAAGCGTGGGGTTTTCGGTTCGAGCATCAGGTCCTTTTTCACGACGATGGATGACTCGGCATGGCCGAAACGCGCAGCGTCCTGATGGGCGATGGCGATGAGGCGGTAGCGGGTGAGCGTGTCTGGAAACTTAAAGCGGTGTGTGAATTTTCCGTTAGCATCGGTGATCAGCGCGGGTGCCCAAGTGGCGCAGGAATCGAAGTTCTTCCGCAGGAGATCGGCGAGTTTACTCATGTCGCCACCGCCGCCGATGAAGAAGCCTTTGTTGCTGAAATTCTGCTGTTCCGGGTCTTCGGAGATGAAGCTGGCGAAGGAGGTGCCGGTGTCCACTTCCAGATTGCGGGGTTTGTAGAAGTGGTCCATCGGCCTTGGCGTTTCGTAACCCATCACAGCGAGCGTGCCTTCGTCTTCGGCGTAAAGCGTGACCTCGGCAGCTGCGGCGGGTTGGCCGTTGGCGAGGGTGACGGTGCCGGTTAGAGTGACCTCGTCGCCGGGGCGGCAGGTGGGTGGAGCCACGATGCTAACAGCGAGTTGGTCGCGGAGGTTTTCCACGATGAGTTCGCAGTATCCGAGGCGGAGCTGCGGCTCCTTGTGCTCGCGGGCGGACTCCTTGGCGCCCTTGATGATGAGGATGGAGATGAAAGCGTTAGGCGCATCGTCGTCGGTCAGCGGGATTTCAATGACGGGCTTGTCGGCCTTGAGCGGGACGAGGAACGAGCGGAGGACTTTTTCGCGCTCCGCGGTGACGAGGGCGGTGCCTTCGATGGGTGATAGCACGAGGACGCGGGCAGTCTCGCCGGGCTTGTAGGATTTTTTCTCGGCGACGAGTTTCACGCGCAGGCCGTCTTCGTAAAGCCAGGGATACTCATTGGTGCCATAGACATTGAAGTGGGTGACGGTGGCGAATGGGCGGCCCTCGGGATCGATGCCGCGGACGGTTAGGAAATGGAGGCCGTTAGATTTCGGGGTGACGGTGAAGGCGGTGCCTTGGCCAGCGGAAGCGGCGGGATCGAGGGTGAGTTCAGAGGTAGTGACGGTTTCCTCGGTGACATCATTGCGGGTGGTGGTGGCACCGGAGTCGGTGCGGGATTTCACGGCGGAATTCACCTCGCGGGCGAGGGTGGCGGTGATTTTAACAGCTCCGGTGAATGGCTCGCCGCTCGTGTCGGTGGCGACGATTTTTAACGGCACAGCATCGCCCGCGCGGATGAGGCTATCGACCCGTGAGACGCCGATGTAAAGGGACGCGGGATGGACGGTGGTCTCGGCGGTGGATGTTAGAGTTTGATTGTTGGCATCGGTGACTTCGGAGGAAATGGTGACTTCGCGGGTGGTGGGAAACTCTGCTTGGGGTATAGCGATGGTGAGCGTGGCCTTGCCATCAGCAGCGAGCAGCGACTCACCTTGGATTTGCGAAGCGGCGTTACTGGAGCCGTCTTCGTGTTCCGCGTTGTAACCGAAGTAGTGATACCAGTAAGTCCAGTCATCGCTGCGATGATTGCCGAAGAGGAAATCCCGGAAGCGCTCGGGGTAGGGATTTTGCGCGGTAATCCGGCTGAAGTGTTTCACTTTTCCGGCGGCGACTGGCTGGCCTTGGTAGTATCTAGCGGATAGATCTGCGGAAATCGTGGTGGCTCCCGGCACTGGGGTGGCGATGGATTGAGTGACCTCAAAAGCATTGCGGCGGAACTCCTCGACGCGCAGCGGCAGCTCGAAGCGGGCGCTTGCGAGGATAGCTTCCTGTTGTTCCCACTGCTCTTCGAGTGCCTCGGCTTGGGTGAGTTCTTCGGGGAACTCGAGGCGGATGGTGTGGGTGCCTGTTTTCCCGGCGGGCAGGGTGTAGGTGAAATCGAAAGAGCCGCTTGCTGATAGAGTGACCGGTCTGGAGTGGATTTCCTTGTCAGTTGGATCGACGATGACGAGGCGCGCTGGGCTGGGTTTTGTGAGTTCGATGGCGTTGCCGCGCTGGTTGCGGAGGATGCCTTTGAGCCGGACGATTTCACCGGGCCGATAGAGCGAGCGATCGGTGAAGAGGAAAGCCTTGCGGGTGATTTCTGCGGACTTGTTATAGGAATAGCGGATCGGGAAATGCCAGAGGCCGACGGTTTCGAGCGTGGAGTCGAATGCGGTTAGATAGCCATCCGCGCCGAGCGTGGCGTGGAGGTGGCGGGCGGCATCTGAACGCGGGACGGTGGCGATTCCTGACGGGTCGGTGATCGCGGAGTGAAGGGAGGTGGCGTCCTCGCCGAAGAGCTGGATTTTTACGCCGGGAAGCGGGGTGCCGGTGTCGCAGGAGAAGGCGTAAATGAAGGCTTCTGTGGTGGTGAGCTTCCACGCAAGGCCGATGTCGGTGAGCTGGATGAGAGCTTGAGAATTGCGGCGACCTTCCGCGTCGCTGTCCTTGTTAGGCACGCCGGTGATTTCGAGGAAGAGGGCGGTGTTGCGGAGACCCTTGGGCAAAAGTTCGTCCCAGTTGAGGGTGATTTCCTTGGAGGTATCGACGGGATTTCCGAGCTGGATTTCCTTGTCGAGTAGAGTTTCACCGCCGATCAGAGAATAGGGCAGGGGCGCAGTGGGTTGGATGGATTCGCCATCGTGACCGGTGCCGATGTAGTTGCGGTAGCCCTGATAGGCGCGGATGAGATCGGTGCCGGCGAGCTGCTTGATGCGGACGTGGAGGCTGGTTAGATTGACCGTTTGGACGCGGTAGGTGCGGCTGCCATTGGCGAGCTGAGCTTGGTTTTCGGACGGGAGGATGAGTTCTGGTTCGAGGCGCTCGAAGGCGATTTCCTTGGTGAATGCGGCAGCGAGATCGAGGCCGGCCTTGGAGGGAAACGGCGGCTTGAAGGTGACGGTGTATTTGTCGGCTTCGGTGAAATTTCCTGAGAGTTCGATCTGGCGGCCTTCGATTTTGGCGCTGAGATTCTCCGGGCGCGGGCTGATATCGACGCACTTCGCGAGGAAATCCACCGGCAGGGAGGCGGCGAGTGGCTGGTTAAATTCGATCGCGATTTTGCGCGGCTCGTCGGCGGTAAGATGAGGGCTGATCGAAGTAACTTGGAACGGCTCGATTTTGCCAATTTCGTAGCGGCTATCCTCCACGGTGCGGGCCGCGGCAGAGCTGTTAGGCAGGCCTTTGAGCAAGGTGAAGACCCAGCCATCGCCGACGGGAAGCGGGGAAACGGGCGTGGCGATCAGAATGTTAGAGACGATGCTTTCCGGCGTGGTTTCGACGGTGGGAGTGTTGGGAAATCGCGTGGTCCATGGTTTGCTAGTGTTCGTGTGGTAGCCCGCGCGGGCGACGGTGGCACTCTCTAGTCGGGCGGCGACGCGTTGGCCGGATTTCGAGCTGAAAGATGCGTAGTTCGCCGCAGCAGCGGGATCGACGGCGTCGTTGAAAACGACCAGCCATTCACTGGTGGATGGCGAGTAGTCCGACGACCAGCGGTTAGGCGGGTTGGCCGCGACGATGCGGAACGGCTCGCTGACGAGTGTGGCAAATTTCCCGGCGGGAACGACGGATTGATCGAGAGCGGTGAGGTTTGCCGGAATCGAAAACGCGTAAGTCGTGCCGATGGCGGGAGCTTGGCTCGGGATGAATTGCGCGATGTTTCCTGACTTCCACAGCAGCTTACCGGGCAGCGCGGGTTGGATCTCTAGCCAGGTGTTAGCGACAGTTTTCCCAAGCTCTGAAGTCGCGGTGACTGGCGAGTCGAGCACGAGATCGATCTGCGATTCCGGGACTAACGAGGGAGTGGAAACGACCAGCCGGGGAGCCGCAGTGGCGAGCAGCGGAAGGGACAACGTCGCCGTGAGGAGATTGAGAAAGTTTTTCATAAACCAATCGCGTTGATATACGAATCCGACCGGATGGAAATTGAAATTTCGGTAAAATCTAGCGGTTTTGGCGGGCCGGTTCGGGCATTGCGCTTTTTTTAGATTCTGCGAAATTTCCGCCGTGACCCGTCCGCCAGCATTTAATTTTAGCAGGATCATCGCCTGCATGGCGGTGTTCGTCCTGGCCGCGTGTGCCCCCCAATACACGCTGGTGAATCACCGGAACCCATCGAGTGCCAAGACCGACTCGTTCGGCTATCGGAAGTGGATCTCGGAGAAAACCGAACCCGACGTGGTGATCATCGGCATTCACGGCTTTTGCGGGGCGTCCATCGACTACGCCAATCTGGGAAATCACCTGCTCCGTTACCAACCGCGCACCGGACTCTACGCCTACGAAGTGCGTGGCCAGGGCAGCGATCCGATCCGCGAGCGCCGCGGCGATATCGGCGATCCGAAGGACTGGTATCGTGATTTATTCGCGTTCACCCAACTGGTGCAGGAGCAGCATCCAGATGCGAAAATCGTCTGGTTTGGTGAAAGCTTGGGCGCCCTCATCGCTGCCCACGCTTGGCGCGAGGCTCCGGCGAACGATCCTCCGTGCGACGGCCTGATCTTGTCTTCCCCAATCGTCCGTTTCCGCGATGATATCCCCGCTTGGACGCCTGGCTTGGTGCAAATCGCCGCCACCACTTTGCCGCTCGCCCGGATTTCCCTCGATACCCTCGCCGGTGGCCAGGAAGTGCAAATGACCCAGACCTCTCACCACAGCGAGCAGGTGAAAACGAACACCTACAACATCGAGAAGCACACCCTGCGGTTGATCGGCACGCTCGGCCGCCACATCGGCAACATGAACGAATGCGCCACTCATTTCAGCTCGCCCGTCTTGGTCCTACACGGCGGGAAGGATTATTTTAACAACGACTCGGACCTCCGCGGCTTCGTCGCCCGCATTCCGGGGAGTGTCTCAAAAACTTATCACAATTACCCGAACGCTTATCACCTGTTGATGTATGACGCGGAAAAGGAAGCCATTTTCCGCGATATTGAGAGCTGGGTGAATCAGCTGCGTAAAAACCGCTTGAAGCAACTTTAACTGAAAATTGACAGAATTCGTCTTGACGGGTCGGGCCTCATGGCCATTCTCCGCGTCCCGCAACTCCAACCAATTTTTTTATGGCACGCATCTGCAGTATTCGAGGAACCCGCGTCCGC
>JAYTLO010000131.1:0-1400 GCA_043729385.1 Akkermansiaceae bacterium | reverse complement strand
AAGACGAAAACCTGCGAGGCCATGGAGGGCTTGGTGAAAGAAGGCGCCGAGGCTATCGAGGAGGATATGGCCGATGAACTCCGCGACTGCGCGCTCATTGCTGCTGCGCAGAAAGTGGAACACTACGAAATTTCGGGTTACGGTACGCTGCGCGCGTGGGCCACTCAACTCGGCCACGAGAAAGTGGCGGCGCTGTTGGAGAAGACAGAAAACGAAGAAAAGGCTGCTGACCATAAGCTCACCCAGATCTGCGGCATGCTCATGAAGCAGCATTCGCCCCAACATATGGCCGCGGTCCGCTAAACCAATTCGCGGGGAGCTGCACACATCAAGGTGCCGCTTCCCGCGTATCACGAAATAAAACACAAGGATCAGAACGCTTTGACTCACACCATTAGCTCGCACCTCAATCCCATCATTGAAGCCCTCAAAGACGGCCAACTCGGCTACACCACGGCTGCCAAGGACAGCTCAAGTCCCGATCTGAAGACCCTCTTCCAACAATTCGCCGCCGAGCGCGCAGAATTTGCACTACACCTTCAGCAGCAGCTGAAAACGTCGGGCGAACCGGCTGAAGAGAGTGGCTCAGTCTCCGGTGACCTGCACCGGGGCTGGATCAACCTGAAAGCCGCCCTCTCCAGCCGTGAAGATCTGGCCATTTTGGAAGAATGCGAACGTGGCGACCACTCTGCCGTCGGGACGTTTGAAGAGGTTCTTTCTCACACCGATCTCGGAACGCTTCGCCCGGTGTTGGAGCGGCAGCTTGCGCAAATCACCGCAGCGCACCAAAAAGTCACCGCTTTGCGGGACGCCCGGCAAGTCGCTACGGGATAACCGGTTTCCATCTTAACCAGCCCATCGAAGGCTCGGTGGCTGCGATACGTCGGGTGCTAATCCGAGTATCGCGCCACCGCCGGAAATCATGTGCGGATTCCGCCGCGGGCGCGCAAATTCTGCGCGGCCAGGCATCTAGGGCGGATACACGGGTCCCTCGGCACCTGATTCACGACGAAGCAACATCGCAATTTCCCGCCGAATCAACGAGATCGTTAGCCCCACCCCTCAAATCCGCTTGACAACCCACTATCCTCGAATCGTGAGCCAAGCTATACCCAAATCGTTCCCCTCCCCCGTCGATTTTCGGCACCCGCCCAATAGAGTCAATAACTCCCGGGTCCGTTTCGTCACCCCCGCCACCACCCGACCCGGCCCCCACCGCCCCCACAAAATCGAAAATCCAGTAGAATCAACGACTCCCGGGTCCGTTTCGTCACACCTCCGTAACCTCCAACACCACCACGCCGTCACGCCCCTCAGTCTAATGCGACACTAACCCCATGAAGTTCTGCCTCGCACTCGTCACCGCCAGCCTAATCGCTGCCCCGCAAATTGTCGTCAAC
>JAYTLO010000130.1:0-2358 GCA_043729385.1 Akkermansiaceae bacterium | reverse complement strand
CGCTGGATGTGCTGGAAAGTAAGGAATCCGCCCGTCGCTGGATGATCCAACCCAAACGTGCGCTCGGCGGGCTAACACCCTTGCGCTGTTGTGATACGGAAATGGGTGCACGCGAGGTGGAGGCGTTGTTAGGCCGCATTGAACATGGGGTTTTCTCATGATCCGGGCGTTCCGGCTTTGTAAAACGAAGTTTCTTGCGTCGGCCTTCAGTGGCGAAGGGGCGCGGCTCAATGGGGGGCGTTGGAATTCGCCGGGTCTGGTGGTGGTTTACACGTCCTCCTCGCTATCGTTGGCGACCCTGGAAGTGCTGGTGCATCTGGAAGATCCCGAAGCTTTTGCCCGCTTGTTTTCATGGGTTCCTTTGGAAATACCAGAGGATTGCGTGGAGCGTGTGAATACGAACACACTCGCCCCGGGCTGGAGCAGTGACGAAACGAACTCAGCCTCGCAATCGGTAGGAGACAAGTGGCTGCGCACGATGCGGACAAGTGTGTTAGAAGTGCCCTCGGTGGTGACGCCTGGTGAGTGGAACTACCTGCTCAATCCGTCGCACCCGCGATTTCACGAAATACGAATCGGGGAAGCCCGGCGATTTCAGCCGGACCCACGACTGGTCTCCTAAACCAGCGCTGGCTCGGCCAATCCCGCGCGGATGAGGAGCGGTTCTTGGTCCGGATCACGACCCATGAAGCGGCGGTAAAGCTCGTCGGGCGGCGCGGAGTTGCCTTTGCTGAGGATGTGCTCGCGAAATGCAGCGCCTGTCTCGGCATTGAGTACACCTTCGGTTTGGAAGCGGGTGAAGGCGTCGGCGTCCAAGACCTCGGCCCACTTGTAGGAGTAGTACCCAGCAGCGTAGCCGGTGGGACTGCTGAAAAGGTGGTTGAAGCGGCGCATCATGGAGGGCGGCGGGGTTTTGAGCGGAGCGAGGTAATCGGCGAGGACCTCGCGATCGACGGTATCGAGGTCTTTCCCGAGATAGACGGACAGACGAGTGTGGAGTTCGAGATCGAGCTTGGCGAACGCGAGTTGGCGCATGAAACCGGAAGCGCTGAGGTAGTTTTTCGCGGCGATCATTTTCGTGAAAAGTTCCTCCGGGATGGGTGCGTCGGTTTCAAAATGGCGGGCAAAGAGATCGAGCGCCTGGCGGTCCCAGCAGAAATTTTCCATGATCTGGGACGGCAGCTCGACGAAGTCCCAGGGGACGTTTGTGCCAGCCAGCGATTTCACCGCGACCTCGCTGAGCAAGCCGTGGAGTAGATGGCCAAATTCATGAAATATGGTTTCCACCTCGCGATGTGTTAGCAGCGCGGGCTTGCCATCGACGGGCGGGCTCATATTGCCGACGATCAGTCCGAGGTGGGGCTCGCCGAGTGCGCCGGTGTGGAGAGAATTCATCCACGCGCCGCCGCGCTTGGACTCGCGCGGATGCCAGTCGGCGTAGAACGAGCCTAGGTGGGCGGTGGTTTTCGAGTCGTGAATTTCGTAGAATGCGCACTCGGGGTGCCAGACTTCGACAAGCGCTTGGGGTGGGGAGCCAGGATCGAGGAAGACGGTTTCAAGCTGGCGGATGGTGATACCGAAAAGGCGGGAGGCGATTTCAAACATGCCGGCCATCACGCCATCGACGGGGAAATACGGCCGTAGCGCTTCCTCGTCGAAATCGTAGTTTTCCAAGCGTTGTTTCTCCGCCCAGTAAGCGACTTCCCATGGTTCTAACGACCCGACAGGCTGACCGGATCCGGCGGCCTTGAAGTGAGTGAGCTGCTTATACTCGGCGAGGAACGCGGGCTGGATGCGGGCGTGGAGATTCTCAATGAAGCCAAGAGCGGAGCCACCGGTTTTGGCCATCCGGCGAAGAAGCGTTAGATCCGCGAAATGCTCGTGGCCGAGGATGGACGCCTTTTCGTGGCGGAGTTCGAGAATCCGCCAGACGAGCGCGGTGTTGTCGAACTCGCCGGTGGCTCCAACTTTCGTGGAGGCTACCCAGACCTGGTGGCGGATGCCATCGTCGTGCAGGTGCTGCATGATGGGAAACATCGAGGGAAACTGGAGGGTGAAGCGCCAAGCGTTTTCGTGGCCCTTCGCACGGGCATTCGCCGCAGCTCCGGCCTTGGCGGAATCTGGCAGACCGGCGAGTTGAGATTCTTCGGTGATGACGAGTTCCCACGCGTTGGTCGAGTCGAGGACATGCTCGGAGTATTCCTTCGTCAGCAGCGACAACTCGGCCTCGATCGCGGCGATGCGTTGTTTCTGCTCCTCCGGCAAATCCGCGCCCGAGTGGCGGAAATCGGTGAGGGTTTCTTCGACAAAGCGCTGTTGCACCGGAGACAAGGTGGCGATCCCGGGGCTAGCTCCGAC
>JAYTLO010000129.1:0-1627 GCA_043729385.1 Akkermansiaceae bacterium | reverse complement strand
CAAGTTCATCGGCAAAGCGACCGTTCACATGGTCTGATCCATTTCATCACTTCATCCTAACATGGCATCCACCATCCATACCGCACCTGAGACCCACACCGGGGTCAAGATCCCGGTGCTCAAGCGCGAAAAGCTCATCCTCAGCGGACGCTCCTATCACTGGATCACCGAGCGCATTTGCGGCGTTTTAGAAAATAAACAGCCGTTTCTTTGGTGGCTATTGTTCATTCCGTCCGCCCTCATCGCCCTGATCGGCGTCGGCGGAGGTTTGACATATCTTGTATCCACTGGCGTAGGTGTCTGGGGTATGTCTAACCGGGTGTTCTGGGGTTTCGACATCACCAACTTCGTGTTCTGGATCGGTATCGGTCACGCTGGAACCCTGATCTCCGCGGTGCTATTCCTAACCAGGCAAAACTGGCGGACATCCATCAACCGCGCGGCAGAAGCCATGACCATCTTCGCCGTGATCTGCGCGGGTATTTTCCCCGCTTTCCACGTTGGGCGTGTTTGGTTCGCCTGGTTCCTCGCGCCCGTGCCTAACGCCAATGCAATCTGGCAAAACTTCAAATCCCCGCTGCTATGGGACGTGTTCGCAGTTTCCACTTATTTCACCATCTCTCTCATCTTCTGGTATCTCGGCATGGTTCCCGATCTCGCGACCATCCGCGACCGTTGCAAGCCCGGCATCCGCAAGATCCTCTATGGAATCTTCTCGCTCGGCTGGCGCGGCGGCAACCGCCAGTGGAGCCATTATGAAATGGCATATCTCCTCTTGGCCGCGCTTTCCACGCCGCTGGTGCTCTCAGTCCACTCGGTCGTCTCGTTCGACTTCGCGACCTCGGTGGTGCCCGGTTGGCACACCACCATCTTCCCGCCATACTTTGTCGCCGGTGCCATCTTCGGTGGTTTCGCGATGGTGCTCACGATCATGGTTCCCGCCCGTTTCATCTACGGCTTGCAGGATCTGATTACCATGAAACACATCGACAACATGGCGAAGATCATCCTGCTAACCGGCACGATCGTCGGTTATGCCTATCTGATGGAGTTGTTCGTCGCCTTCTACTCGGGAGCGATCTATGAAATGGACGCCTTCAAGTTCCGGATCGCCGGACCATACTGGTGGGCCTACGCCGCGATGATGAGCTGCAACGTGCTTTCGCCGCAGGTTTTCTGGTTCAAGGCCTGCCGCGAGAACCTGTGGGTCATCATGATCGTCGCGATGTGCGTCAACGTCGGGATGTGGTATGAGCGCTTCGTCATCATCTGCACCACGCTGGCCCGGATGTGGCTGCCGGGTGATTGGAAAACCTACTCCCCGAGCGGCGTGGAAATGATGACCTTTGTCGGCACAATCGGACTGTTCCTCGCGCTGTTCCTGATGTTCCTCCGCTTCCTGCCGTGCATCAACATTGCCGAAGTCAAATGGACGCTCTTGGAATCCGATCCTCACTTCGACGACCACCACGACCATCCGGACCACGGTGTCGTCAAGGAAGCCGCCTATCAGAAGGAACTGGTTTCCTCCAAATAACTTTTAACGAATAACTTCTTTCTTACACCGTGAGCACCACCCGCAAACGCGTCTATGGCTATCTGGCCGAGTTCAAGAGCGCATCCGCCA
>JAYTLO010000128.1:0-1868 GCA_043729385.1 Akkermansiaceae bacterium | reverse complement strand
GAATCGGCTCATCATCCGCGTGGGCGGACACGTTCCGCCCCTCCTCGGGGCCAACCTCAGACCACTTCATGTCTAGGATAACTTTTTTGTCCCGCACCCGGTGTGGCTGGCTCGCGGAAATGACGATTGACGTAAGGCCTTGCATTGGAATTCCCATGCCAGCGGCGTCCTTCCCTCCTCAAATTTCCCTCGCCGACTGTTATTTTTTCCCGTTGAATCCCCAGTGAATGGTCAAACAGACTCCCCCAGTCCCCATCCTCATCGTCGATGACCGCCCGAAAAACCTCGCCGTCTTCGCCGAGCTCTACCGCCAGCGCGCCGCCCTAGCAGAGGAAGCCGCCTTCCTCCGCATCGAAAACACCCGCCTCCAGCAAGCCCTCGCGCAGGCGGATCGGTCAGACCACTCCGGCAATTAGCATGGAGCAGCCCATCAACATTCTGATCGTGGACGATGAGCCGAAGAACCTCACCGTGCTCGAAACTATCCTCGACGATCCCGGCTACCGGCTCGTCCGTGCGGAATCCGCCGACCAAGCACTCCTCGCAATGGTGGCCGAAGAATTCGCCCTGCTGATTCTCGACATCCGGATGCCCGGCATGACCGGCTTCGAGTTGGCGGAAATGATCAAGGAGCGCAAAAAGACCGCCTTGGTGCCGATCATTTTCCTCACTGCCTACTACAACGACGACCAGCATGTGCTCACGGGCTACGGCACTGGCGCGGTGGACTACCTTCAAAAGCCAGTGAATGCGGCCATTCTCCGCTCGAAGGTCGCCGTATTTGCCGAGATGCACCGCAAAAGCCGCGAACTCGGGCGGGCCAACCGCGAGCTGCTCGCAGAAATTACCGAGCGCCGCCGCCTGGAACTGGAAATCCTCGAAATCAGCGAACGCGAGCAGGCGCGACTCGGGCAGGATCTCCACGACGATCTCGGCCAGCAACTCGCCGGCATCGGCATGTTCGCATTCACGCTCAATGAAATGCTACGAGAAGAGGGCCACCGCTGCACAGCGGATGCGGAGTTCATGATGACTTCGCTCACCAGCGCCCTCCATACCGCGCGGAATCTCGCCAAGTCCTTGTTCCCGGTGGAACTCGAATACGGCGGACTCGCGGTGGCACTCGAGGAACTCGCCAACCGCACCGGCAACCTCACCAAAGTCAGCTTTCAGCTCACCGTCGATCCCGCCTTCCAGATCGAGAAGAATGCCGCCATCCACCTCTACCGCATCGTGCAAGAGTCTATCGGGAACGCGATCAAGCACAGCAAGGCGCAAGCCATCACCATCGAGTGCCTCGTGTGCGACGGCGTGCGGACCGTCCGCGTCACCGACGATGGCGTCGGTTTCAAACAACCCGAGAGCGAGAGCCGCTGGGCTGGCATGGGCCTGCATCTGTTCCAATACCGGGCACGCTTGATCGGAGCCAAAGTCGAGGTGAAGGCGATGAGTGACGGGAAAGGCTGCCAAGTGACGTGCTACTTTCCGAAGTCCTCCAGCTAAATCTGGCGGTCCCATGTTACAGCCTTGCCATCACTTTGAAAATCCGTAGCTTCCCCGCCGAGCAGGTATTTCCTACCTCCGACGCCCGCATCCGGCCGAGTGCCTACAGATTCACCCCATTTCTCCGGGTCGTGAAATCGGCCTGCGACTAGGACTCCCGGAACACCTGCCTCAACGGGCGGCGGCGCAAGCCGGCTTGTCCCGACACCGGTGAAGTCTCCTTCCGCACGCTGCGGAGCTTCACCCCGGCACCAAAAAAGCCGGTTTGTCGGGGTCATGCCGGTCAGCACGAGGTCCTTCCAGCATTGCCGGATTCTCCTGAATCCGCCGCGCCGGGCCGCCTGAAACACCAAGACCCCACTGAC
>JAYTLO010000127.1:0-1283 GCA_043729385.1 Akkermansiaceae bacterium | reverse complement strand
AGGAATGGGAAACCGGAAAAATCTACCTCACCTGCCCAACCCCCAACCCAACCTCAGTTTGAGGCCCGGCCAAATTACAGAAAAATTCTTGCGCGGCCTCGCGGTGTCCTGCTCGAGGAATCGACCGTCCACCCATTGAAAGCCCTCCACGACCTGAAGTTGGTGCAGGAGCGAACGAAACTTCAGATACCCGTGAAGAATCTCGCGCCGTTGTGGTGTCGATCCGAACTTTTGGCAAAGCTCCAACGTCGTGGCCGGATAGGGCGACGTTTGGTGCATGTCCTCCCGCTCGCCGTTGTAGGGCGGGAGCAGTCCTTGATTGTTGAAGTCTGGAATCGTCATGGCGCGTGCTCAGTTGGGTTCCTGAGCGGCCCAGGCGTGTGAGCCGGCATGGTTGCCCGGAAGCGGTTCACGGCACAGCTCACAAATTTCCTGGGCGTTCGGCGGACTCATAGTGCGTTTTACGATGACCTTCATGCTGGAGGCGGAAGTATGCGAAGGACCGCCGCGTTGGGAAAGCGGATAGTTATTGTGGTCACGCGGGACGCGCGGGCACCCCTCGGCCCCGCGCCGGCGGTCACACCGCTTGGGATGCCTTTCTGATCTTTCACGCCCGGCATCGTAGCCGACGGGGTCGGACATCTACGGGCCTACTCAAAAAGAAAAACCAGACGTTTCAGGGCCGGTGAATTGAGCCTTCCTCCGTGACCAAAACCACCAGAGAAACCAAGAAAACCAACGGCGAGTGTGTTATACACTTGTTAGCCATTTTCGTTGTTTTCGGACGCGAAAACGCTTGAAATGTGCTTATTTGTTGGGGTTTATTGAAGTGGAGCGGGTGAAGGGAATCGAACCCTCGTCTCAGCCTTGGGAAGGCCACATTCTACCATTGAACCACACCCGCTTCCAAGGAACTGCTGGCATCAGTATCAGCAAGGCAATGCCAATGCAACTCCCGAGTCGCACTCCCGAGTGGCACGTTGTCGCGGGGCGCGGGGCAGCCTTGCACATGGTCGCTTCGTGGCTCCATCTGAAGCCATGACAAAAAAGCCCTGTCCGCCAGAGGCAGACAGGGCTTGAAATCCAACGAACCGCTTACGGCGAAACCAGGCGGAAGAACAGCGGGCCGGGCTGCGACGCGATGGTGAAGTTCACGCTGAGCGGATTGCCCGGCACATCCATCCAGTTCGCAGGCGAGCCGATGTCGCTGCTGCGCTGGAGGCGGTAGCCCGCGACTCCGCCGTGGGAGACGGTCGCCGTCACGCCGTCCGTGGTGATGGTCA
>JAYTLO010000126.1:0-5183 GCA_043729385.1 Akkermansiaceae bacterium | reverse complement strand
CACGATTGCCACTACACTTCCACCATGAAAAACATCACTGAAACTGAGGCACGGCGAGATCTCGGGTCGCTGGTCGAAGCTGTATGGGAGCATCGTGAGCCTGTTATCATTCGCCGTGAGAACGGCCATTCAGCGGTGATTATCTCTTTAGAGGAGTATAAAGAAATGGATGAAACCGACTATCTCATGAGTTCACCGGAAAATGCGCGGCGGCTTCTTGCATCCATCGAAGATTGTAGAAACGGCGTGAATTTGACGGAACGTGAATTGATCGATCCATGAAGGTCGTTTTTCACGAACAAGGATGGGAGCACTACTGCTACTGGCAAACCGTTGATAAGAAAACCTTAAGAAAAATCAATTTGCTCATAAAAGACATCCAGCGCTCACCATTCGTCGGGATTGGATTTCCAGAACCTTTGAAGCACGATTACTCAGGGTTTTGGTCCAGGCGGATCGACGATGAACATCGCTTGGTTTACGAAATCAAATCCAATGCCGTCGTCATTGCTGCCTGCCGCTTCCATTATTAATTTTTATAATTATCGTTTCCATCCATCCACTTATGAAATTTACCTTTGCTGCCGTCACAGTCGCGTCTCTGTTCCTTTCGAGTTGTGCCACGATAGTTTCCTCACGACAAGTTCCGACTACAATTGATAGCACTCCAAGCAAAATGGCTTATCGAGTGATTGATACTAACGGTGCAGTTATTTCCCAAGGATTTACTCCTGCCTCCACCACTATGAATCGTTCGGCAGGTTACTTCCGGCCTGGTAAATATACGATTGAGATTAGCAAAAATGGCAAAGTCGTCGGCAAGGAAACTGTCACCGCGAGCCTCAATGGTTGGTATTTCGGCAACATCGTAATCGGCGGACTTATCGGTTTAGTGATCGTTGACCCTCTATCAGGCGCAATGTATCGGATGCCAGAAAGCGTCATGGTCAGCACGGGAGCGATGGCGTCCGCAAACGAGCCATCCCCAACACTTCAAATCGTTGACATCTCAACGCTAACAACTCAGCAGCGCAACAAGCTTGTTCGTATCTAACTAGTATTTTCACCTCTTCTTCCCATGAGCAACACCGGAACCATCGTCCAGATCATCGGCGCCGTCATCGACGCCGACTTCTCCAAGGCAACTAAACTGCCTGAGATTTACAACGCCCTCGAGATTAACTACGTCCTTAACAACGTGGACACCAAGCTCGTGCTCGAAGTGCAACAACACTTGGGCGATGGCTGGGTGCGCGCCGTCGCCATGTCCACCACGGATGGCCTCAAGCGTGGGATGGCTCTCGCCGACCTTGGCAAGCCGATCTCGGTGCCGGTTGGCAAACAAGTGTTAGGACGTATCTTCAATGTCACCGGCGATCTGGTGGACGAAAACGTGCCGCTCGCCGACATCAATTTCCGCTCGCCGATACATCGGCCTGCACCCTCCTTCACCGAGCAGTCCGCCAACACCGAAGTGCTCCCTACCGGCATCAAGGTCATCGATCTCATTTGCCCGCTACTCAAGGGTGGCAAAGGCGGCATGTTCGGCGGTGCCGGCGTCGGCAAGACCGTCGTCATCATGGAACTCATCAACAACATCGCGAAAGCACACGGAGGTTTCTCCGTTTTCGCCGGTGTCGGTGAGCGGACTCGCGAAGGAAATGACCTCTATTGGGAAATGATTGAGTCCGGCGTTATCGCCACCGAGCGTGATGATCACGGCCACGTCAAACTCGACGACCGCGGCAATCCCGTCCTCACGGAAGGCTCCAAGGTTGCACTTTGCTACGGCCAGATGAACGAGCCTCCGGGTGCCCGTCTCCGCGTCGCCCTCTCCGCCCTCACCATGGCCGAGCATTTCCGCGATGAGGACAACCAGGACGTGCTGCTCTTCGTCGATAACATCTTCCGTTTCTCCCAAGCCGGCTCCGAAGTGTCCGCGCTGCTAGGCCGGACGCCATCCGCCGTGGGTTATCAGCCGACTCTCTCCGAGGAAATGGCCGGACTCCAAGAACGGATCACTTCCACGAACAAAGGTTCCATCACTTCCATCCAAGCGGTCTATGTGCCTGCGGACGACTTGACCGACCCAGCCCCGGCTAACACCTTTGCTCACTTGGATGCCACCGTCGTGCTTGAGCGTTCGCTTGCTGAGCAAGCGCTCTTCCCGGCTGTCGATCCACTCGCTTCCACCTCCAAGGCGCTCGCTCCAGAAATCATTGGTGAAGAACACTACCGCGTCGCTCGTGGCGTGCAAATGGTGCTCCAGCGCTACAAAGACCTTCAGGACATCATCGCCATTCTCGGCATGGACGAACTCTCCGACGACGACAAGATGAGCGTCTTCAGGGCTCGGAAAATCCAGCGTTTCCTCACCCAGCCGTTCCACGTTGCGGAAGTTTTCACCAACGTCCCCGGCGTCCTCGTTTCCATCGCCGACACCGTGAAAGGCTTCGCTCAAATCCTCGACGGCAAGCTCGACGACGTGCCGGAAGGTAACTTCTACATGAAGGGCGGCATCGACTCTGTGCCGCGCGACTGAATTTGATGAGTTAAGTGTTATTAGTTAGAAGTTATACGGAAATATAACTCATAACAAATAACCTCTAACCTATAACTTTACCCCATGCCTCTCCAACTCGATATAGTCACCCCCGAGAAGAAGATTTTCTCGGACCTCGCGGACAACGTCTATCTCCCTGGAGCGGACGGTGAAATGGGGATCCTGCCACAGCACGCCGGTCTCGTGACCGCTCTCAAACCCGGCGAACTCCGCTACCTCCACAATGGTAAGGTCGAGACCCTCGCCATCGGCTCTGGTTTCGCCGAAGTCACCCAAGCCAAAGTCATCGTCCTAACCGACAGTGCCCTCGGCGAGTCGGAGATCGACGAAGCGCATGTGGAAGCTGCCATCAAACGCGCGGAAGAGAAGCTCGCCACCGTCGATCACAATCTCAGCTCCGAAGAGGTTGCCTATCTGCAAGGCGTCATCGCCAAGTCCGCCGCAGCTCTCCACTTTAAGCGCAAACATCGGTCCTGAGCCACCTTTCTCAAGACCCACCCCGGCTCGTCCGCGGTGGGTTTTTTGTTGGCAAGCAGAGGTAATTTTGTCGCTGCTAGGGTTCCGGGCTACGGATATACTCACCTCATGAGCGCCGCCGCCACCGACCCTAACAAACCGATATTTTCCCATGAACGCGTCGCTCGGCTCGCCGCCACCATGTCCATCGCCACGGAGGAATTGGCCGCGATCATCGGCCAAGGAGCGTCGCATTTCTATCCGGCAGGCGCTTGGCTTTTTCACGAATCCGCACCCCGCCTGTGGATGGGCTTGGTCGAGGAGGGTGAAATAGAAATCGTCCGCGGAAATCACGGCAGCTCCACCCGTCTAGCCACCCTCAGACGTGGCAGCGCATTCAGCGAGGGCGTCCTGCTAGACGATTTGCCGCACTCCGCTTCCGCCGTGGCTCTCACGGATGTGCGCGTCTGGCTCATCCCGCGGTCGGTGTTTGAAATTCTGCGGGCGGACAAACCGGAGGTCTTCTATCGGATGGTCGGCCACATCGCGCGGCGTCTCAGTGGTCGTCTCGCGGCGGCGAATGAGCACCTCATTTCCGGCCGCTCGCCGGTCGTCGCCACATGGCGCAAGGAGCACGATTCGTTAGGCGAACGCGAGCTGCCAGACACCGCCTACTATGGTGTGCAGACCTTGCGCGGTATGGAAAATTTCCCCATTTCGGGAATCCCGTTGCATCACTTCGGCCACTTCGTCCGCAGCCTCGCCTATGTGAAAAAAGCCGCTGCCTTGGCCAACCAACAACTCGCCGTTCTCGATCCCATCAAGGCCGGTGCTATCATCTCAGCCTGCGACGAAATAATCGCTGGGAAATGGCACGAGCACTTCACCATCGACATGATCCAAGGCGGGGCCGGCACCTCCACGAACATGAACGCCAACGAGGTCATCGCCAACCGCGCCCTCGAGATCCTCGGCTATCAGAAAGGCCAATACGAATTTCTCCACCCCAACGACGACGTTAACCGCTCGCAATCCACCAACGACGCCTATCCCACCGCCATCAAGCTCGGCGTCATTCTAACGATGCGTGACGCCACCTCCGCCCTGCGCGAGTTGAGGGCCGCGCTCATCGCCAAGGCCACCGAGTTTGCCGATGTCTTGAAAATGGGCCGCACCGAGAATCAGGACGCCGTGCCCATGACGCTCGGCCAAGAGTTCAGTGCCTACGCCTCCACCATCAAGGATGGCATCCGCTACATCGAGCGCGTCGCCGAGGAGTTTCTAGATATTAATATGGGTGCCACCGCCGTCGGCACCGGCATTAACAGCCCGCCGGGGTATGCCGAGTTATGCACCATGCATCTTAGCGATGTCAGTGGTCTGCCTGTTAGGATAGCGGAAAACTTAGTGCAATCCACTCATGACAGCGGTCCATTTTCACTGATGAGTGGCGCGATGAAAACCGCCGCTGTCCAACTCTCGAAGATATGCAATGACCTCCGCTGGCTATCATCCGGTCCGCGCTGCGGTCTCTATGAAATCCGCCTGCCCGCCATGCAACCCGGCTCCTCCATCATGCCCGGCAAGGTCAACCCCGTGATCCCGGAGATGGTGAGTCAAGTATGCTATCAGATCATCGGTGCTGATGTCACTATTTCGATGGCTTGTGAAGCAAGTGAACTCGAACTCAACATGGCCGAGCCCATCATCGCCTTCAATTTGTTCTTCGGTCTAACATTACTTCGCAATGCCGCCATCGCCCTGCACACCCGTTGCATCTCCGGTATCGAAGCGAACCGCGAACGCTGCCTCGAATACGTGAGAAACTCCATCGGCTTAGTCACCGCGCTCAATCCCGCCCTCGGCTACGAGCGCAGTGCCGCCATCGCCAAGGAAGCCCTAGCCACCGGTGCCAGTGTTTACAGTCTCGTGCTTGAAAAAGGCTGGCTAAGCAAAGAGCAGTTAGACGACCTGCTCACCCCGGAGAAGATGACGAAGCCGCGCTGAAAAGAGTTGGTGAGGTGCAACTGATTTCTGGACCAAATTTTGGTTAATTGTTAGAGTAGTTTTTGGCCTCGAATTGGGCCGGGGTTTGGTAGCCGAGGGCGCTGTGTTTGCGGTGATGATTGTAGTAGGACTCAATGAAGTCGAAAATCTCGAGGCG
>JAYTLO010000125.1:0-15332 GCA_043729385.1 Akkermansiaceae bacterium | reverse complement strand
TCCCAGCGTAGGGTTCGTGGCCAGAGCGACTGGCTAAGTTTTCTCTGTAAGACTCTTTCATTCTCGATTTCAAGCCGGTTTATCCCGGCGCTTTCTCATCCCCCGCCTCCTTTTGTCCGCCGCGCGGTCTTCTTGGCGGCGGGTTTCTTCGCGGTCATCTGGGTGTAGAGTTCGAAGAGCTTTTCCAACCGCTCGGTGTCGTTCTTGAAGCGGCGGCCGATGTAGATGCGCTCTAGGGTCTCGTCGTTGCGATCGTGGGCGGAGCGCAGGTTGGCGGGCATTTTCTCAGGATCGTAAAGATCGGCTATGGTCGCCGGGAAATGCGCCTCACGCGCCAACAGGATGTCCTCCGCGCATCGGGTCAGGTCGGCTTTGTTTTGCTGGGTGAGCGTCGGTATAGGAAAGGTATTCCAGCCGAGGGTGTTGGAGTAGGAATAATCAGTGCGGAGGCGCCCGCAGATTGTTCCAATCCAAATCAAGTGTAACTGTGACACAATGATTCCCAACATCCACATGGGTGCTTCCGGTGCGTAAAACGCTTTGTTGGTAGCAATTACATCACCACCGACCAGACCGGCTGGGAAATACTCTCGATTCTCCGACGAGACGATTGGGACAAAAATCTTCGAAGCCTCGTCTCCCTTGCGTTCACGGAATTGGTGAGGTCGCGCGGCCAGCTTGTTCACCGCCTTGTCGTCCGTTTCCAAACGGTCGAACCGGACGCTCTGAATTCGTTCGCGCACAAGCGGGAACCGGCTTGCCTCTTCCACTTCGTCATCAGCAATCCAAAGACAGAAGCGTTCTTTCCCATTGATATATTCCGTTGAGCCTAGAAATCGTCGCACGAAACGAGAGGGAAGACCAATTCCTTGCAGGGTGTCCTTGGACTCAGAATCCAACATCAGCCCTTCTGACTTGGAATAATAGACACCGTATTCCATCGGCACGCTTGTGAAGAGAGGTTTCTTTTGGGCAGGAACCACGCTGATTTCGTGTTCAGTGAGATAGGGGTTGATGTTGGCGACTTCTTTCCGATTTCCATCTGCATAGATCCATCTCGGGCCACCCTGCTCGCGGTCTACACCTGTGACCACAACCGTCACTCCCGCCTTGTTAGCCGCGAGGTTGGACCACGTAAATGAAGTGTGAGCAAATCTTATGCGAAACCCACGGTTCTGCAACAGCGCCCAAGTTATAGGCACCTGTTGGCCTTGGCACAAACTGTTCGTTGCCACGAATGAGAATGGCGCGTGACAGCTGTCATTGAATGCCGCGGCTTTCATTAGCCAGGCACCCACGTAGTCCACATTCTTCCATTTTGTTGTGACGCCTGAGAACACCCGTTGAAGGTCGTCCTTTTCATGGGCCTTCTGTTTTCGCGTGCCCTTGAATGGGGGATTTCCGCAAATATAAGTCTCCCCGCCTTCATTCTCAAAATCGATCTCCGCCTGATCCAGCGGCATCTCGAATAAATCCTCGGCCCGGTTTTTCACTCCAGTTCCCGTCGGCGGGCAGATGCTCAGCCAGTCGAGCCGCAGCGCATTTCCACAGGTAATCCAGTTAGCGGCTTCGAGAGGCAAAAACTCGGCGAGGGCCAGCTGCTGGCCGCGATGGAGGACGTCGCATTGATACTCGGCGATGATAAGAGCCAGCCGGGCGATTTCGCAGGAGAAGTTGCGGATTTCGATGCCGCGGTAATTGGTAAGCGGGATGTCGGTCTTCCGCTGGATTTCGCCGCGGCGGCGATTGATCTCCGCCTCGATTTCCCGCATCTGCTTGTAGGCGATGACGAGGAAATTGCCGGAGCCGCAGGCGGGATCGAAGACGCGGATGCGGGCGATACGCTGGCGCAGGTTCAGCAGCTTGCGGGCGTTGTCCCCCGCCTCCGCTAGTTTTTCCCGCAGCTCGTCGAGGAAGAGCGGGTTGAGCACCTTGAGGATGTTCGGCACGCTGGTGTAGTGCATCCCGAGCGCGCCGCGCTCCTCGTCATCCGCCACGGCCTGGATCATGGAGCCGAAGATGTCGGGATTGATCTTCTGCCACGGCAGCTCGCCGACCTTGAGCAGGTAGGCGCGGGCGATCCTGCTGAAGCGGGGAACCTCGACGCTGCCGGTAAAGAGCCCGCCGTTCACATAAGGGAACATATTCGCCCAAGGGCGGATGCCCGCCGCATCCCGGTGGAAGTTGCTGATTTTCCCCTCGTGCCGGATCGGGATATTCATGGCACTGAACAGTCCGGAAATCACCTCGCCCGTCTTGGACGGATCTCCCGCACTCATCTGGTCCACCGTGGAGCTGAACAACCCTTCCCCGTGGAAAATGTCCGTGTCCTCCGCAAAGAAGCAGAAGATCAGCCGGGCCATGAAGTGGTTCAGATCCTCGCGCCGCGCGGCCGTGGCCCACTCCGGGTTGTCCTTGAGCAGCTCGATGTAGAGCCGGTTCAAGCGGCCGGTGGCCTTGATGTCGAAGGAGCTTTCCCGGATCTGCTTGACCGTCGTGATCCCGGCCAGCGGCAGGAAATAGCCGAAGTGGTCGGAAAACCCCGCATAGGAGCAGACGATGGGTTCATCGTCATCGGCCAGGTTCTCCGCCTCGATGGTCTCGCCGTCGGTGGCCAGAATGAACTTGGCCTTGTGCCGCGCCGTCGCCGGACTTTCCCGCAGCGCCTTCAGCGTCTTCGCCACCTCACCGGGTGCGCAGACCTTGAGGTGGATGTTGTTGCGCTGGAGCACGCCACCGAGGTCGGACTTGTTCGAGTCGCCGCTCCGCAGCTTCTTGAGGGTCGTTTCCTTGTTTCCGAACGCCTCCAGGAACGCGAACGGGAAGTTGTCCCGGTCGAACGGCTGCTCCATCAACGTCGAAACGGCATCTGCAATCTCAACGGCGTTCATGCAGCGGATTGTGGGAACCCACCGGGTCGGGCGGCAAGATGCTTTATTTCTGAAATGCCAATCATGCGATCAGAGCGTGCAAGGGCCGAGTGCTGGAACGGGTATAGGGGCCTGTCGGTGCCTTGCCGAAGTCGAAGTCGATGCCCGGCGTCGTTGCACTTTGCCGGGCCAGCCTCATGCCCACGTTCATCGCCGCCAGCCGCCAGGTGGTGGGATTGCTCTGATTCGGCTGCTTCCGCAGCAGCCTCACCCTGCGGGCGCGCTGCGCACGTCTCAAATGGGCGCCCCATGTCAATTGGTCCTGCCCGAAGACCATGATGTCGCCGATGGTGCCGCCGTCCGGCGTCGTTTCACTTTGCCGGGACGAGTTCCGGCCCGCGTGCTGGAACGGGATGGTGGCGATGAGGTCGATGAGCGGGGCGTCGCCCAAGGGTTTTGCCGGGGCGAGCCCGGCGTCGCCCAAAGGCTGTGCCGGGGCAAGCCCGGCGAGGTTCGGGAGTGGCGACATTCCTGTCGCCCACTTCTTGGTTCTGACGACAAGAGTGTCGTCACTCCTTATCGCCAGCGCCGGCACCCAGAAGACGTTCTTCTCGATGTAGTAGTCCCGCTCCTCCAGCTCCCGGTGGATCGCCTCGTCATATTGGGCGGGCTTGTTGTAGCCGTCCGGGTCCACGAAGAAGTCGTTTTCCGGGTCCTTCAGCATCGCCTCGATGTCCGCCTGCCGCTGGGCGAAGGAGTCCGAGACGTATTTGAGGAAGATCAGGCCGAGGACGGCGTGCTTGTAAACGGCGGCGTCCGGCTTCGCTGCGCTACGCCGGGACAAGTCGAGATTGGAGCGGAGCTTGTCGGCGGCGGTCCAGAGCTTCTTGTCGAGCTCGCGGAGGAAGGTCTGGGAGGAGGTGTGGGGCACTGAGGAAGAAAATCTGAAATTCTGAAAAGCTGATCCGGCGTCGCCTTTGGGCTAAGCCGGGACAAGAAATGCTGAAATGGAAGAGGTTTCTGGATCGGGAGGCTAACTAGCAGAAAAAGGACGGGAAGGAGAAAGAGCGTGAATTTCCGGGGGTGAGCCGGGAGAAGAACAGACGGTGGGCGGCCACCCGGCGAGGGGTGACAGCTTGTCGGGAGGTTCACACCGGGTCCGGGACGGGCGCGAGTGGTGTGGCGGCGCGACGCGGGGCGCGCTGGATGTGGGAGGCAGTGTGCCATTTGGCCAAGTCTTCGGGGTCGCGGCGGAAGCGGTTGGTGACGGAGGTGCCGAGGGCTTTGAGGAGCTCGCGGCCTTCCTTGATGAGGGCGCGGATGCGGGCGGTGTCGCCGGTGGCGTCCTGTTGGTGCTCGTCTTGTTCTTCGCCCTTGCCGCCGATGGCGGCGAGGTCGTCCATGAGATCTTGGACGAAGCCGGGATCGAGGACGTAGGCGACGAACTTGGCGACGACGGCGGGATCCTTGAGGTTTCCGAGGAAGGTGGCGGCATCGGCGAGGGTGTCGCGCTGGGTGTTTGCGCCGAGGCGGAAAGAGGCGGCGAATCCGGGTTCCTTGAGGGCGATGGTGTCGGCGGTGCCGGCGATGACGACGAGATCCTCGCGGACTTCGGCGACGAGGGCGGCCTTGCCGCCGGTGGCGGGACTGGCGGGAACGCCGGGGCTGAGGTTGGGTTTACCAATTTTCACGAGCAGCGGATCGACGCGAGCGCAGTCCTTGGCTCTCTCGCTGCCGGTGGAAAAGGAGGCGGCATAGGTGATTGCAAAGGTGGAGACGCCTTCCAGCGCCTGATAAACGGCATAGTCTTTCCCCACGGCGGACCCAACGTTGACAGGATCGGACACGGTGTGAACGACGCTGGAGGCAATGTGGATGGTGCCGAATGCCATGTGGGCGGCGCTGGACGCTTTCTTGGAGGATCTGAAGATTCCCCTGCCAACCGCTTGGAAGCCCTCAAAGGCAACCGGCATTGGCAATTGAGCATCTGGATCAACCAACAATGGCGTATCTGCTTCCGCTGGAAAGATGGAGATGCTCACAACGTCGAAATCACCGATTACCACTAAACTCCCAACCTCCGTCTGCCGTCACGATGAACGCATCCGCGAACAGCACCACTTCCTCCGCTGGCGGCGACCTGTTTGCGCTTGTTGGAAATTTTAACGACCGCTAGCTTGCGCCGTGGTTGATCTCTTCCAGGAACCGCTGAAAAAAAGAGTGGGAGGCAGCTTGTCCAAACTGCCGCCGCTGCAACGCCTAGAAATGCTGCGCCGGAACGCGTGGATGATCCGGCAGAAACCTTGGTCACCCCCCTCCGATGATGGAACCCTCGTTCGAAAGTTGTTGGTCTTGCTCGCTGAGGCGGGCGTGAATTTCATCGTGGTAGGTGGCATCGCCGTGGCATCCAAGGCTTCGCTGATCGGGTGGAAGTCGAAGTCGGTGAGGGAGAAGGACCAGTTCGATGCTCAGGTGCTGCGCCGGTTGCTGGAAGATCCTAGAGCGTTCGATTGATTTGATGTCATGAGCCTAGGGAAAGCCAAAGCACGCGCTCGTAATCGCTCATTCCCAGCCTGAAGAGAGACAAACTTTGCGCGCTTGCCGTCCATACCCCTTAACCAGCCGCAGCTTCCTTGACACCCTGCGGCTCCCGTGGTCACCTCCGGTAAGTTTGTGGAACCGGAAATAGTCACCTTCGAACAGCTTGACCGCGAGGCCCGCGACGACGTGGCCCGCGACGCGGAACGACTGCGCAATGGCGAGATCACGCCCGAGGAACTCCAAGAAGAGAATTCGATCTTTCCAATGCGTGCTAAGATCACCGTCCGGGATCTCACTGGATTCCTTACGAGAACCTACATTAAGGAATGAGCAAAGCTGGTTCCGAGTCCAGTGAGGTCAGCGATTTCAAAGAAGTCTTGAGTATGCCGATGGGTGGCCAACTTCCGCTTTTGGTTGGAGGCCATGCTGTGCATTTGTGGGCAATCGTCTATAGCCAAAGAGTTGGCAGTGGATTGGACTAATGGCTTCCTCTCACGAGCAAGGATCTGGATCTCGTCGGAACGATCGACTTGCTAGTTTGTATGAAAAAGAACTTCGGTGGATATGTGCGGTTGTCAGGTCCCCGTAGTCCTGTAGTTGGACAATTGGTTACAAACTTGCATGGCGTTGATCGGAAAATCGATGTTCTGAGGGATGTTTTCGGATTAAATTCGAGAGACCTGTCCGGGGAGTCAATTATTTTGGACATTGAGATCGACGGTGGAAGCTTCGAGGCACGGGTACTGCCGATCATTACCTTACTTCAAGCCAAACTCGCAAACCTAGCCAAGCTCGACCAATCTGCTCGGAATGACTTCAAACATGTCAGCATTATGCTTCTCATCGTGCGGGAATATCTGTGCGAGGTGATTTCCACTGCTGAATCTGGAGTTCTTGATTCGCGTGCTGCCATCGGTCAACTGGAGCATTTTCGAAAAGTCATATCCGCGCCCGATGCCCTCAAATGCTCGTCTGTCCACGGCATCGAGTTCGATGGCGTCTGGCCGCGCGATCTTCTAACTGCGGCGAAAGATCCACGAATTCAGAATTTCGTGAAGCACCGGCTGCCGGCTTGAATTGCCGGGTGGGAAGCGGCAGTGGAGGGCCGGGCGCGTCTCATCCTCTCCGCCATGGCCGGGCGGACAAAAATGTCCGCCCCTCCTTACTGCAATCACCTACGCAAACTGGCCTGAAGCTTGCTTAATGCTCGGAGACTCATTTAAACCGTCCGCAACCCACCATGCCTAACCTCAAAGACAAAATCGGCTTCACTGCCAACGGCCCTGCCATCGCCTCACCTGCCGAAGAAAATCGCCTACGGGAATTCGTGAACTTGAAGCTAGCGGCGCGCGGCTATCCGATCGTCGGCGATGAGGGGGACTACCCGTTTCTCGATCTCGGGCGCTCACTGATCGCGAGTTTTCAAGAGAAATCGCGGTTGCTCTCGGACTACCTTTGCCCCGCTGACGCGTCGATCGATGCATTCCTGCGCGACTATCTGGGCAGTGAAATCGTGGCGGAAGTTTTCCCGGATGCAGGGCATTTGCTGCCAGCGGCACCGTTGATCATGGAGCGGCACGGCATCGCGCGGATGTTGTCGCTGCCGCCGGATGAGGATGAATTCAAGTCGTCGATCCTGAGTTCCTATCGGGTCCATCAGGGAGTCTGCCACAATCCGGCGAGCGACCGGCGGACGACCGAGGGAGTTTTCCACGTGGCGGAGGGCGGCTTGCCGGTCCCGGCTGACAAGAAGGCGGTGCCGAAAGGCGTGTTTGCGCGCTTGCTAAAACACGCTCTAACACCGCCGGAGGAAATCATGACGCTGCCCTTCACCGGGACTAGTGAGAGTCCCGCAAAGGTGTTTGTCTCGCTGCTGCTTCGCCCAGTGGTGGCACCGGAAGTGCCGGGTGTGTCTCCAGAGAAGTCGATGGAAACGCGCTTCTTCGCGCCGGGAAATTTGGTGAGTAACCTCGATTTCGTGGAGAGTATTTTCGGCAACGCTGGCGATCCATTTTTGCCGGACAACGACGCCCGCCTCGACTCGAAGCATTGGTCCGGCCACACCGGTTGCGTGATCCTCGCGCCGCATCTGGTCACCACTAACAAGAAGGATTTGGGGCTTCCTAACATCGCCGACGCCACGGACCGCCAAAAGGCCGACGGCATGTGCTGGACCACGCCGGACGAACTCTACAACGACGGCAGCGCATTCAAAATCACCTGCCGCGACAAGCGTGGGATCGTCGTGACGATCATCGCAGACAACTACTACGGCTACTGCAAGAAGGAGGTGAAAACCCAGCTCAGCTATGCGGCGAATCTCTTCGGCAACGCGGAGGAAGAGCACGCGGGCGGGGCTATCGCTTTCCCAAGCTTCGACCTCGGCGAGGATTTTTCGCTCAGCGATTACTCGCGCCCGGTGGATCATAAATTTGCCGACGGATTCACCGCTCGCTATCAGGAAATCTTCGACCTCCAGCCCGAGGGCTACGGCATCGACAAACAATTCTCCGACATTTTCTACGTGCCGGAGGATGTCCACATCGACCTGCACAGCCAGTCGGTGACGTGGCAAAACGACGCCGGCGCGCAGAAAATTTCGCTACAGCCGGGCATCACCTACGTTCTGCCATCCGGCTACAAAGTGGAGATGGTGAAACCCACCGCCGGGCAACGCTGGCGGCTCATCGGGACGACGGCGGAGGGCACGTTTTGCCACAAGCCCTGCACCGTCTCGGGTGGCGGAAAATCGGAAATTTCCAAGTCTCTATCAGACGCGATGATCACCGCCTCGGTGCTCGTAAACGATCTAAAAAAAGACCTCGATGCCGCCGTGAAAATCATCGAGCACGATTTCTCGCACCGTTACTCGGACCGCACCGATCCCAACAAGCACGGCCGTCCGCTGCTCAGCCCCGAGCGCTCGCTCGGCTCGGTGATCCGGCTTCTAACACCCAATCCGAATTACACTGCGGAGTATAACAACTGGATCGCCACCATCCCCACGTCGGTGCGCGACCTCGTTTTCATCATCAAGCGGTTCCACAAACCGAACTGGGAGGGCGATTGGACGAAGCGCTTCAGCGTGGATCTGGTCAACGGTCAACCCGGTCGCCAGCTCATCTATCGGCGCGACCGGTTAGTCACCCAATACCTGCGCGTCGGCTTCAGCGAGGACGGCACTTGGCGGACGTTTAGCATCCGCAAGGATTTCGCTCCGGCCAAGAAAATCCAGACCGAGGACGATATCAGCGCGTCGATGGTGGTGCCGCACGACTCAGTGGCCGGACTCCATCCGGATGTGAAGAACCCGTCGCTCAAGTTCATCAAAAACTGCGAGTATCGGCTGTTCCAACGCCCGGATGATGCGATCCTCCGCGGCTACGACAAGAAGACCGAAAGCGACTTCAGCCAGGGTGGGTTGTTTTTCTCTAACTATGAGCCGATCGCCCGCGCCAAGGCCGAGAAGATGGTGAAGGACGCCATCCGCTTCGAGCAATTTACCTCGCCGATGCGCAAGATGTTAGGTGCCTTCGTCGAGGCTGGGAAACCGGAGTATGTCGTCAGCTCGCACCAGCCGCGGATCGTCGATGGCAAGCCGACAAAAAACCCGCGCTACCTGCAAAACCGCCCGGACCTCGAAGACCCGCGCTCGGTCTATTTGGCCAATCTAGGTGCTCGATTCTACCGCCGCCTGCCGCTGGATGCGGCGGTGCCGATGCCGGTGAACTCCGTTCTAGCAGGCCGTCGTAACAACCCGCCGGACGAGGCAATCGGCATCCGTGCGCTCGCCGTTTACGGGCCGATCCACTATCAGGAGCTGCCGGAGTTGTTCATGGATTTTATCTCCTCGCTCACCGGCAAAAGTCCGTCCACCACCGGCGCGGGCAGCGAGGGCGCTCTAACGAAAGGCCCGTTCAACGCGATTTTACCGATCCACGATGTGAACGCCGCGCTGGTCTCGTTCCTTCTAACGAACTATCACGGCTTCACCAGCGCCGCCGGCCACATCGGGCGGAAATACCGGGTCGATCACGACATCAGCCTGTTAGTTCCAGAGGTCTGGTCGCGGATGTTCATCCCCGAGCGCGAGCCGGACTACCTCATCAAAAACGGCTACTTGGAAAAGATCGCGGACTTCGAGCACGAGGGCAAACTCATCGAAGCGAGTCGCCTCGGCTACCGCATCACCGAGAGTTTTGTGACCACCTTTTTCGGTCGGATGTTCTCGGCGGCAGACACGGTTTTCACCCCAGACATGCTGCGGCCGGAGCTGCAATCAAAGGAGGACTTCATCGACGGCCTCGACAACATCGTTGAGACCCAGCGATTAGTGGCCCTCAACTACTTCAAGGACGGCAGCATTGATGTCGCCTGCCCTCCGCTCAAGGCACTGCTCCACCTGATGGCGCATGGGGAGTTCGAAGGGAAAACCATCACCGATCCCGCGATCCGCGCGTTGTTCACCCGTGAGTCGCTGGTTGCCTCCGACTGGTATTTAGCACGCCTCGATGCCAAGGCCGGTGTCGATCAAGCGCTATGGCAACGCCATGTCGCTTATCTGGAAATTTTCCTGACCAAGCCCAACTATCAGAGCGAACTCAAGCGCCTGCGAATCGAAGAACGGATCACCGAGGCGAAGGCCACGCTCGCTCACGTCAGCTCGGCGGCTTACCGCGCCAGTCTCGTCGGCATGGTCGGCACCGATCCGGCGCTGGTATGAAGTCGGGTAGGTCCGCTCGTCTGAATTTCCAGCCTCACCCGCCTGGCCCATGCGTCTCGACCGATTCCTGATCCGCCGCGGGACTCATTCTGGAAAGGAAGTCGCGCAGTTGTTAGTCGCGAAACAGGTGAAGGTGGACGGTGGCATTGAGAGCAACGGCTTGCGGAAAATTGACCGCTTCAGCCGGGTGGAGTTGGATGGAGAAATCTTGCAGGAGCACGAAGCGGTCTATCTGATGCTGCACAAACCGGCGGGCTTTCTGAGCGCGACGACCGATCCGCTGCACCCGACCGTGATGGAGCTGATCCACCATCCTTTACGAAACGAGCTGCATCTGGCCGGGCGGCTGGACCGGGCGAGCACGGGCCTGTTGCTACTCACCAATGACGGGCGCTGGTCGAAGCGGGTGACGGAACCGATGGAGGAAATTTCCAAAATCTATCGAGTGACCACGCGCGATGAGATCTCGCCGGACACGGCGGCGATCTTCGCGGCGGGGATCTATTTCGCCTACGAAGATCTCACGACGCGACCGGCTGTGCTGGAAATTCTATCAGCACGCGAGGCGCTTCTAACGATCCATGAAGGCCGCTACCACCAAGTGAAGCGGATGTTTCATGCGGTTGGAAACCAAGTGCTGAGTCTGCACCGGGAGAGCATCGGGCCGCTGGTGCTCGACGGCCTTTCATCGGGGAGCTTCCGGCACTTGAGCGCGGCGGAAGTGGGGGCATTCTGAAAGGACGCAGATTACGCAAATTTAATGCGCTTTATAAATCATATTTACCCCACATAACGATGGTTATTATAGATTTAAAAAGACTTGAATCATGTTTTTTTTGATGCATAATCATGGCGGTTATGGCTCGTCCGGCACAGATTACGCGTGAGATCCTCACCCCGCTCATTCGGTCGCGCGGGCCGGTTTCGGCGACTGAATTAGCGGCAACCTTGGGCGTAAACCGGACCACCATCGCCCGGACGCTGCCGGATTTCGGCGATGATTTGGTGACCTTGGGGGCGACCCGCAGCACCCGCTATTCCCTCAGGCGGCAGATCTGGACGGTGGGCAACCGGTGGCCGGTTTACTCGATGGATGAGTCCGGCCAAGCGCGGCATTGGGCGGTGTTAGAGGCGCTGTATGACAGGAGCTGGCGCGTGCTCTGGGCCGCAACGCCACCGGAGTGGGCGGAGCAATTTTATGATCGGGAAGGACTTTGGGTAGGATTTCCGTTCTTCCTCGGCGACGCACGGCCCCAAGGATTTCTTGGGCGGGCGATCGCCATGCGGATTTCCCGCTCCATCCCGGTTCCCGATGATCCGAGGCGGTGGAGCGATGACGACACCCTGATCTATTTGCAAGCCGCGAGCGAGGATTTGCCCGGCTCGCAAGTGGTGGGCGACGATTGCCTGCGACGGGCACTCGCGCGGTCGGTTTTCCCCGAGGCTGGAAATGAAATCGCCGAGACCGAGCGTGAAATCCGCTATCCGGAATTCGCCCAATCCGCCGCAAGCGCCCTGCCCGGAACATCCGCTGGCGGCGAGCAACCGAAGTTCCTAACAACCTTGCGGGATGCTGCGGGAAACTACCAACCCGTGCTGGTGAAGTTTTCTCCGCCGCTCGATCAAGCGACCGGCCAGCGCTGGGCGGATTTGCTGTTGTGTGAATACCACGCTCACGAGGTGCTGGCGGAAAACGGCCTGGCCTCGCCCGGCGCACACATCATCGACTCGGCGGGCCGGAGGTTTCTGGAGGTTCCAAGATTCGACCGAGTCGGGGCCGGCGGGAGGCGCGGCGTGGTCTCGCTGGAGGCGCTGCACGGCGCGGCGGTTGCCAGCGTGGCACGGCGGGACTGGCCGACGGCGGCGCTGGAACTGCAACAACAAGGGCTGATAGATGCCGAGGCGGTCGCTACGATTCGGCGCTTGCACGCTTTCGGCGAACTCATCGGCAACACCGATATGCACTTCGCCAACCTCGCATTTTGGCTGGATGACACGCTGCCATTCCGCGTGGCACCCGCTTACGACATGCTGCCGATGTTGTGGGCACCTGGCTTGCAGGGTGAGATCACGGAACGCACATTTTCCCCAGCGCCGCCGCTGCCCGCCGCTCGGGAGCAATGGCAGGAAGCAATGGAATGGGCCTTGGTTTTTTGGCAACGAGTGGCTGCGGACTCCCGACTATCAGCGGCGTTCGTGGAATTCGCGAACGCAGCGCAAGCGACACTGCATCGTCTGCGCAGTCATACGGGCTGATATTGCCTTTGCTCGCGGTATGTCGCCTGCTTGATTGGGTTCGTGGAATCTGAAATCGCAGGCTGGTTGAGTGTGGTGTTCCGTTTCGTGCATGTGCTCGCGGCGATCATGTGGATCGGCAACTCGATCTTATTCACCTGGATGGAGCTGAATCTAATCGCCCCAGATGATAAAGATCCGCAACCCGATCTGCTAGGCCATCTCGACATGTTGCACGGCGGCGGAGTGTTCCATTTGCAAAAGCGCGTGATCAATCCGGCGGCGATCCCGGTGCCGTTGCATTGGTTCATGTGGCAGTCCTACACGACGTGGATCAGCGGGGTGTTGTTGTTAGTTTCCGTATTCTATATCCACGGCGGATCGTCACTGCTGAACCCAGCAAACATGGACTTGCAAGGCTGGAAAGCCATCGGGCTGAGCGTGGCGGGCATCGTCGGCTGGTGGCTGATTTACGACACAATCTGGCGGACGAAACTCAAACAACTCCCATGGATCGCGGTTCCTCTATCGCTTGTGCTGATTCTAGCGGCAGCGGTTTTCTATAACTATTATTTCAACGGTCGCGCGGTGTTCCTCCAGATCGGGGCGATGATGGGTTCCGCGATGTCGGCCAACGTTTTTTTCCATATCATCCGAAATCAAAAAAAGTTCATGGCAGCGCTGTTAGCAGGACGACCGCATGACATGAAGTATGGCAAACAGGCGAAGCTGCGATCCATGCATAACCACTACATGACATTCCCGGTGCTGTTCATGATGTTGAGTGCGCATTTCCCACAGCTAACTAGTGCTGGGCACAATGTGCCGGTCTTGGGCGTTATCATCGTCTCGCTGATAGCCGTGAAGTATCTAATGAATTCGCGGTATTACTTCAAACATTGGCTCGTCTCAATCTTCGCGACCTTCATCCTCGCTTGTGTGCTCATCGGCCTGTTAGTCGCAGCTCCCACAAGGCAAGCAGGCGGACCGGTGCAGGAAGGCGGCAGGCTGTTTGTGAGCCAAGGATGTGCGGCGTGCCATCAGTTAGGATCGGCGCAACTGGCACCCAACCTCCAAGGTGTTTTCAATTCCACTCAGATTCTAACTGATGATTCACGAGTCATCGCGGACGAGGCCTATCTCCGCGAGTCGATCACTCAGCCGCAGAGCCGGATTGTCAAAGGTTACGCCGCCGCGATGCCGTCGTATGCGCATCTATCAGCTGAGCAGATTGACGCATTGGTGGCTTATTTGAAGTCCGACAGATAGAAGTCCGTTAGTAAAACTGCGAGCGCCGCATCCCGCAGAGGCAGATCCTCCACGGCCTTACAGAATCGAACCCGGCCCGTATGCTGCGGCCTCGGGATAGGCGGCTTCGAGTTTCCTAACCGCCCCTGCAAACGCGGCGATCTGGGATTTCGCTGCACCGGATTCGTTGTCGCCCTTGGCGAGGATGGCGTCGAGGGCGGCGCGGGAAAGACCGAGGCGGCTGTCGTCTGCTAGACGCTCGATTAGGTTGTTGCGATCAATGGTTCCGGCGCGCAGATCGTTCACGGTGGCGACGGCGTGTTCCTTGATCGCCTTGTGCGCGGTCTCGCGGCCGACGCCGGATTTCACGGCTTCCATCATGATGGTGGTGGTCATGAGAAACGGCAGATAGTGGGCAGTCTCGGCAGCGATGACGGCCTCGTAAGCGTCCATTTGGTCGAGGACGGTTAGAAACGTTTCGAACATCCCGTCAATGGTGTAGAACGAATCTGGCAGCATGATGCGGCGGACGACGGAGCAGGAAACATCGCCTTCGTTCCATTGATCACCGGCAAGTCCGGCGGCCATCGCGAGGTAGCCTTTGAGGATGACGTGGAAGCCGTTCACGCGCTCGCAGGAGCGCGAGTTCATCTTATGCGGCATGGCGCTGGAGCCGGTCTGGCCGGGGGCGAATCCTTCGCTGGCAGTTTCATTTCCGGCCATCAGCCGCAGGGTTTTACAGAAGGATGATGGGCCGCTGGCGAGGTCAGTGAGAGCGGCGACCACCCGAAAATCGAGCGAGCGCGGATAGACTTGGCCGACGTTTCCCCACACGGCGGGCATCCCAAGATGGGTGACGACGCGGCTCTCCAAGTCTGCGACTTTTTGTGCATCGCCTTCAAACAAGGACAGCTGGTCCATCTGGGTGCCGACCGCGCCTTTGAGACCGCGCACGCAGTATGTATCAATGATGAAATCAAGCGCTTGCAGCCCGCTAAGGAGTTCCTCGCCGAACATGGCGATGCGCTTGCCGAGGGTGGTCGGCTGGGCGGCGACGTTGTGGGTGCGGGCAGTTAGAACGAGTTCGCTCCATTGCTCCGAGCGCTCGCGGAAGCGGCGCAGCGTGGCCACGGTCTTATTGTGAATGATGAGCAGTGAGCGATAAACTTGCAGCTGCTCGACGTTTTCCGTGAGGTCGCGCGAGGTCATGCCTTTGTGGACCTGTTCGTGACCGGCGAGATCGTTGAATTCCTCGATCCGTGCCTTCACGTCGTGACGGGTAATTTTTTCCCGCGCCATGATGGAGGCGGGATCGACGCTGTCCTTCACCTTCTCATAAGCGGCGATGGCTTCGGGCGGAATGTCAAGGCCGAGATCCCGCTGGGCCTTCATCACGGCAATCCAGAACTCGCGCTCTAACACGATCCGCCCCTCGGCGGACCAGATGGATTGAAGGGCGGGCGAGGCATAGCGTTCAGCGAGGACATTTGGAATCACGGGCGCAGCTTGTGGGGCCGGGTAAATCAAGATTCAAGAGGCAATTGCCTAAAACTTGGAGTCCTCAACCGCGCAGAATGGCGGGAGAAACCGTGCACTGGAGCCGATACCATCCATTAGAAAATGAAGTGGTCGGGGCGGCCAGATTCGAACTGACGACATCCGCGTCCCAAACGCGGCGCTCTACCAGGCTGAGCTACGCCCCGGTGCACGGGCGG
>JAYTLO010000124.1:0-4900 GCA_043729385.1 Akkermansiaceae bacterium | reverse complement strand
TGATTTCCAATTCACTTGCCGTCGCCGGACTGGACCATTTGAGTTCCACCGTCGCCGTGCGGGTGAGCGGGCGATTCTCCTTAGTGCCGCGCCAGTTGAGGGGGGAAAGTGCGCGGCCCGCGTCCGAGTCCACCTTCACATTGATGCGCGCGCTGTCACCCGTGTTCGCGGGATCCACCACTCGATAAGTGCGAGTGCCTGCGACTGCACGGCCCTTTTCCGGGACATCTTCCACGATGATCACTCGGAAAACTCCGGTACGGCCGACCTCGGGCTGCTCCACGAAACTCCTCAGAGTCCGGTATTTCGTCTGGGCATAAATTTCCCAGTCCAGCTTGAGTCCTTCTGGGGTTCGTTTGAAAAATGCCTGCACCCGCAGCGGCTCCATCGCGAAATTTCGGACGTGAGCCAAGGTGCTGAGCAACAGATCGGCTTCATCTAAGCCATACTGCACCTCAAGGCTGGCGAGCGGTCTGAAAAACTCCGCCATGTCGTATTGCGGTGGTTGGTCATAAATCATCATGAACAAGCCGCGCTTGCGGTCCTCTTCGGACAATTCGTAGATCGAAAACGCGTCCGCCGGCGTGTCTGCATCGCTGATTCCCCCGCTGCGGTAAAAGTGCTCAACCTGGGTCGCCAAGCCGCTGCCATTTAGGATGAACGGGAGTTTATCCTCGGCATTCGCAGCACCCAGATAGCGTCGCAGAAGCTGATAGGCATCTTTTTGCCAGCCGGTGCGGATGTAGTTCGCCTCAATGACGGCAGGATCTTTCGCGACGACCTTGAGGGTGGGAGGCTCGATGTTTCTGCCAAGCTCTTTCGCGGCAAACCAAACGACGCCTCCGCCTAACAAGATGAGCGCCAGCAGCACCAGCATCGCTGAAATAAGGCCGCTGCGATGTTGCTTAGACGCGGGCCGCTTCTTCGGATGGTTGTGGCTAGCGTGAATCTCGCGCGTCGGGAGCTCGACCGTCGGCTTCCACTCGGGGTTCACCGGCGGCGCAGGTGGGGGGAATACGGTGGTAGTTTCTGCCGACTCACGCGCGACGGGCGACACGATGGGCGGCGGAGTGATTTGAGGATTCGTGACCGGCAGGACTGGGATTTCATCGGATTCCGAGGTGATCACTTCACCACAATGCGGGCAGGGTCCAGTCGTCGGCGGGAGATCCTTGGGGATGAGAATTTTCCCCTCGCAGTGCTTGCAACGAAACTCCCTCTGGTTATTTGAAATCACGGATGCAGCCATTTTGAACCTCGGGAACCATTAGGGAATCAATTCACCTCTGTCAAACGCGAGACCGGAATTTTCACACCGCCGCTGTGGCACTCAGCACGGAATCCAGCACTTCGAGGCACCGCTGGTTTTGCATTTCAGTGCCGATCGAAATCCGCACCCATTCGGGAAGTTTGTAGCTGCTCATCGCGCGGATGATCACCCCTTGCTTCAGCATTTCGCGGAAAACCCGGTCACCTTCGCCAGTCTTGATCAGCAGGAAATTCGCAAAACTCGGCACGTATTCTAGTCCGCGCTCCGCCAGGGCTTTTTCGTAAAACGCCATGCCCGCGCGGTTCACCGAACGGGTTTGCTCAATGTGCTCGGTATCGGCCAGCGCCGCGAGCGCACCGGCTTGAGCGATGGCATTCACATTGAATGGCTGCCTGGCTTTTTGCAGCAGTGTGGCCACGCTTTTTGAAGCTAAGCCGTAGCCGACCCGTAAAGCGGCCAGGCCGTGGATTTTTGAAAACGTCCGCAGCACACAGACATTCCGGCCCTCTCGCACATACTTAAGTGCGTCCGGCGGCGAGTCGGGAAACTCGAAATACGCCTCGTCGAAAACCACGATCACATGCTCCGGCACCCGCGCCATGAACCGATCAATCGTCGCTTGATCCACCATCGTGCCAGTCGGGTTGTTAGGATTCGCGATGAACACGAGCCGCGTCTTGTCAGTGATCGCATCCGCCATGGCATCCAGATCGTGAATGAAGCCGGGGTCAGCCACCTCCACGTATTTTGCGCCGAACAACGTGGCCATCAATTTATAAACTACGAACGCGTGCTCTGCGGCGATGAGTTCCGCATCGCGGTTCAAAAACGTGTGGCACAGCAGCTCGATGATTTCGTTAGAGCCATTTCCTAACACCACGTTGCCTAACTCCATCTCGAACGATTCTGCAATCGCGCTGCGCAACCGATAGCCGCCTCCATCTGGATAGATGTGGGCTTCCTCGATCGCCTCGCGCATGGCGATTTTCGCTAACGGCGAGGGTCCAAGCGGGTTTTCGTTAGACGCGACCTTGACGATTTGGGAAGGATCTAACCCAAGCTCGCGGGCTGTTTCATCAATCGGTTTTCCAGGCTCATAAGCCACGAGGTCGCATACAAACCGGTTCGCATATTGGTCAATCGTCATTGCGAGAGAATGGTAGGAGAGTTGCCGGGAATGGTCAACGTTTCGGTGAGTAACGTTTCAAAGCGCCCGAGTGCGCCCTCATAAACATCGGCAAGCGATGGGTCCGGCTGGAGCGTGGAGCCGGCCGAGGTCTTGCAAAAAATTTCCTGCAGCACCTCCAAGTCATGGCCATCAGCCGCTGCGGCGATCAGCGCCGCGCCTAGGGCAGCCGAGTTCAGCACGTCCAGTCGCTCGACGGGAGCTTGGAAAATATCGGCAACGAGTTGGGCGATGCCGTCATTCTTGGCGGCCCCGCCAGTGAGGTGGATGCGCTCGGCCTTCACTTCCATCCAGCGTGATTGCAGCCGCATGTTGAGAAATTGTCCTTCTAGCAGCGCACGAACTTGCAGCGCAGGTTCTTCTGAGCCATCTAACACCGGCCCACTGAAGTCATGTCGCGGGGTGATTTCCGGGCCGAAAAATGGCAGCATGAGATTCGTTCCCGCCGCAGACACTGTGGCGGCCAACGCGTCCCGATCAAACGCTGACCAATCGAGGCCAAGCTGGTCCCGCAAGGCTTCCCGCGCCAGTGAGCCGTTGCGGAAACAAATCAGCGACATGAATCCGCCCGCCGGATTTCCGAACACATGACCGAAGCCGTTAGGATCGGTTTTCGGTCCGGGCATGGCGGCGAAAAACGTGTCGCTGGTGCCCAGTGAAATCACCACCTCGCCGGGATTCGTCGCGCCCATCCCAACCAGCGATGCCGGGTTGTCGCCTGTGAAAAGTGCCGTGCGGCAGTTTTTCCCAACCCCGTATTTTTTAACGAAGTAAGGCGAAACAAGTCCTTGCACGGTGGTGGCGGCAGCTGGCGGCAAAAGTCTGGCCCCTAGATCTGGAGCTGTTGCCGCTAACAAATCGGTATCCCAGCCCAGCTTGGAGAGACTCATCAGATTCATCCCCGCTCCGTCGCCAAAGTCGATAGGCACGGATTTTCCGGCGATCACTGAAGCGATGAACGAACTCACCAAATGAATGCGGCTCGTGCGCTCATAGCCGAGTCGATCTGTCTTAAAGAAGCGGCGGATTTGGGGACCCGTGAATCGCTCGATAGCGTTTGAGCCGCTCCGGCTGCAAACCTCCGCAGACCCGCCAAGCGCGGTGGTGATTTCCGCACATTCCGCACCGGTGGACGTGTCCATCCAGATGGGCGAAGTCGCACGCGTTAGAGCGGCGGAGAGTTGTGCGGCTAAGCCTTTTGAAGCATCGAGTTCCGCGAGACGTTGATCAAATGTAGAATCCAAATAGACCGAGCCATGTTGCTGGCCAGAGCCAGCGATCATCTTCACCCCCGCCAGATCCGTCACCACGGCCAAACGCGAGAATAACAGATCCAGCGCATCGAGCCACATCAGTGGATTCGCGTGGACCTCACCGGCTGCCCCGCCCGGAATGAAGCCGCTGGGTGAGCCATATTGGGGGAGATCGATCCCAAAATTAACAGACAATTGGCTGGCGATTTCCCCAGTTGCCGGATCGATCAAAACGGCGGTGAGGGATTGAGTTGAAGAATCAAGACCGAGGAACATCTACGGAGTTTTCCCGCACTCCTCAGGATTTCCAAGCCGGAATTGCAGTTGTTTGCCATGCGGCATGGCGACACGAAAAAGGGCGGTCACTTTCGCGACCGCCCTTTGAATGATTTAAGTCAAACGACTCGTGCTTGGATTAGAAGCTGACGCTCAGCATCGAACCAGCAGTGAATTCGTTTTCGGTGCTGTTCCAGATGGTTCCGGCTTCTTCGCCGAGGCCGACCGAGAAGGCAACGAAAGGCGAAAGCTTAGCGTTTCCGGCAAAGCCCCAATCAAGCGACACCTTGCTGGTCAAAGCGGTGAACTCGTCCACCTCGAAGAGGTAGCCAACGTTCGATCCCACGTTCAGGGTGAGGCACTGGTTAAGCTCGAACGAACGGCTGAGGCCGAGTTCGGTGTAACCGTTGTTGCCACCGTCGAGGGCGCTGTTGTTGATGATGTCCCAGTAATAAGTGAGGGAGATCGTCGCAAAGCCGAGGTCACGGGAAAGTCCGAAGTAAACTTCCTGATTGTCCACGCCGAGGCGGCCAGCGTTCCAGTAATAGATGTAGCCCACGGAAGCCGTGAGGAATCCGAGGTCTTTGGAGACTTCGGCATACAAATCGGTTTCGCTGTAGATTTGTTCGTCGCCAGTTGAGAAGGCTGCGCTGTTGAAGGCAGTTGCCCAAACGCCGCCGCTTATGCTGAGGCCGTTCCATTCATAGGCTGCGTCAACTCCGACTTCGACCAAGTCTTGGCCAAGGTCAACGCCGCGGAACAGATACTCGCTGGAGTAGCCTGTGTGGAGTTCGTATTCGACTTCCGCCTGAGCGTTGCCGGCCACAAGGGCGGAGGCAGCGGCCAAGGCGCCAATGGTTTTGCAGTAGTTTTGCATCGTGTTATGTTGGTTTTCGGTTGCTGCTTGCGTCCTTG
>JAYTLO010000123.1:0-2156 GCA_043729385.1 Akkermansiaceae bacterium | reverse complement strand
CATCGTCTGGTCCGTGTGGGGGCCGGAACCCGCGATGGCCCTCGGCCTGATCAACGCGGTGGCGGTGCTCATCATTGCATGTCCGTGCGCCCTCGGTCTAGCAACCCCGGTTTCGATCATGGTCGGCATCGGACGGGCCGCGCAGGAGGGAATTCTTGTGAAAGACGCGGAGGCCATTGAAACCATTGAAAAGGTGGACACGCTCGTCATGGATAAAACCGGAACCCTCACCGCCGGTAAACCGAGAGTCACCCGTTTCGCGGTCCTTGCGGAGCTAACGGAAAATGACGTGCTGGCTGCCGCTGCGGCCTTGGAAAGTCAGAGCGAACACCCGTTAGCGCGTGCCATTATTGACCATGCCCGCGAGGCAAATCTCACGATTCCTGCCGTGGAAGGATTTCAATCCACGACCGGCGGCGGCATTTCCGGCACCGTGGACGGGCAAACCTGGCATGTGGGAAAACAATCGTTCATCGAATCCCAGGGCGCCACGCTTACGGACTCTTTGAGACAGTCTGCGGAGGAAACCCAACGCAGCGCAAAAACCGTCGTCTGGGTCGCACGCGGGCAGGTGGCCGTTGGCTCCTTCGCCATCGCCGATCCCATCAAGGACAGCGCGCCCGCGGCGATCGCGGCATTGCATCAACTCGGCATCCGTCTGGTGATGGCCACCGGCGACAACGAAGCGACCGCCCGCGCCGTGGGCAGGGAATTGAACATCGATGAAATCCACGCGGGTCTTTCGCCCGCCGACAAGATCAAGCTCATCAGCGATCTGAAAGCCAGTGGACGCCGCGTCGCCATGGCGGGCGATGGCATCAACGACGCACCCGCTTTGGCCGAGGCCAATGTTGGCATCGCCATGGGGACCGGCACCGACGTTGCCATCGAGAGTGCCCATGTTACTTTGGTGAAAGGCGATCTTGCCGGCATCGTCCGGGTCATCTCATTGAGCAAGGCGGTGATGCGGAACATCCGGCAGAACCTGTTCTTCGCCTTCATCTACAACATCGCCGGCATCCCCATCGCGGCGGGTATTCTCTATCCATTCACAGGAACTTTGCTCAGCCCGATGATCGCGGGCGCGGCCATGTCACTTTCGTCAGTCTCGGTTATTTCCAATGCACTTCGCCTGCGGGCAATGAAGCTTCGGGCTTGAGAACGACCCTCCCACCTCGGATTTGCGAATGCCGATTGGATATTTGCGGGGATACTGGTTCTTGTGGCGATCCCCTATTGGGGGCTCCGCTTCAGATCGAGCCGACAGACGTTGCCTTAATCCATCAGGAAATCCCGTTGCATAAGTCATCCAGCGATGCGACTTGGTTTCGGACACCCCCCACTCCAACCTCGACCGATTCTCTGTGTCCCTCATATTCGAACGCATCCAGACCGAAGGCATTGCCGAACTTTCCTATCTGCTCGGCGACGACAGCGCGGGGGTTGCCGCGGTGTTCGACCCTACGCCCGATGTGCAGAAATACGTGGACCTCGCCCGGGACAAGAAAGTCTCCATCACCCATATTTTCGAAACGCACATTCATGCCGACCTTGTCAGTGGTGCGCGTGAACTGTGTGCCAGCCTGGGCTCCGCGAAAATATTCCTCAGCCATGAGGGCGATGCGCGCTATGGCTTCGATCACGAGAAACTTGCCGACGGCGACCAGTTCACCTTCGGCAAATCCAAGGTCACCGCGAAGCACACGCCGGGACACACGCCGGAGCATGTTAGCTATCTGATTGCGGAAACCGATCACGCGGAAAGCCCGTGGGGTGTCCTAACGGGCGATTCGCTGTTCGTGAACTCCGCGGGCCGTCCCGATCTATTGGGGTCGAGCGAAACGGAGGGACTTACCAAACAACTCTTCGAAACATTGCACGGATTCTACCTCGCGCTGCCTGACGGCGTGACGATTTTCCCCGCCCACAGCCACGGCTCGCCGTGCGGGGCGGACATCGGGGACCGCCTTCAAAGCACCATCGGCTACGAGCGGAAATTCAATCCCTGGCTTCAGTTCACCGATTTTCAAAAGTTTAAGGAGCACGCTCTCGGCAGTGCCCCGCCGGTGCCGAAATACTATCCGCTGATGAAGAAAGTGAACGCGAAGGGACCCGAGATCTTGGGGAACCTGCCCCGCGTGCCCGGCTTGCCGCCA
>JAYTLO010000122.1:0-19917 GCA_043729385.1 Akkermansiaceae bacterium | reverse complement strand
GATGGCGACTGGTTCGAAATCGGGCGACTGCAAACAGACGGCAGTTGGAAAACGGTTTACGCCACCACCTACGGCAGCTCTGCACTGCCCTTCGTCCCTAGCCTCGTTTCCTATTCGCTCACCCTTGATCCCGCGACTGATTACCTCCCATGAAATCCCCAAACATTATAAAGAGAGGGGTTTGGACCGGTGTGGCCGCAGCGTTCGTCGTTCATGCGGCGAACCTTTCCCAAGTGTCAGCCCAAGGGCAGGGACGCGATCCGACCGGAACCTCGGAACCAACGACTGGGCAGGAAGAGCTGTTTCTTGTCGAAATACAAAACAAGAGAAACGGCTTGCTCACAGCCTACAGGACTGCGGTCCCCGGCGGCTCATCGGCAAGGACGTCCGGTCACTATTGGGAAAAGAACCACCTTTGGACGCCCAATCACACGGATATGGTAAGTGGCGATGAATCGAAATTCAACTCAGCCTATTTGCAAAGCTGCATTGATGCGATGCCGTGGGGAAATTTCAATCTACCTGCCGGAACGACATCCTACGGCAGCACGAATTCGAGCTTGACCAACATTTACCAAGGCGTCGCCTCCGGATTTCTCGAAACCCCCGGCTCGGCATCGAATACCACCTTGTATGCCGGGCGGATGGAGCAGGTGAGGTTCAGGGTTTCCGCCACGTCGAAGGACCACCCGCCACTGCACGATAAATTCCTCAAAATAACGAGGAGCGGCCCGTTCGAGTATTATGGGGGCACGGACGATTTGGAAGTGGATGAAGTCGTGCCGTTCAGCCTCGATCTACCGACAGGTTCTTTGACAACGGAATGGATCGAGCTGAAGGCCAACCACACTGACGGACAGGATACCCGGATTAGCCTTCTACCGGTGGTGTTCAAAACGTATCCAGACTCCGAACCGGGGCCGGACAAAGCGCACAAGCTCAATCTCGACACACGACAAAATGAAAAGGCTAGCTACGGTCAAGGCTGGGAAAAATGTGTTTCCAAAGTTTGGGCGACAGCCAACACCGTAAATCTCATTGACTACCTAGATGGAGGCCCTAGCAACCACTCAGTGTACGAAAATGCTGTAAAGTGGAAAGTGAACGGGACTGCTCAAAGTTCCCCCGAGCTTTCTCTTGGAAATGAGCCAGGCGACGATAGTCACCGACACTATTACGTCGAAGTTCAGCCGAAGAATGGAGGGGACACCATTGACCGCCTCATTATCACGCTTGTTCCACGATCTACAAAGTCGAGGTTCGATAGTTGGTATACAACAGAAAATGTTGACTTGGTATGGCTAGGTGAGCTTGTCAACCTGTTCTATAGCATCAGCATTGTTCCACTACCGGACGGCTATATGCGACGCCCATGTCGAAATTTCAATCCGTTTCTCTATGCAGTGCCTAGCGCGACAAATACACGGATGCACCCCGACGCTTATTACGAGACAAGATCATACGCAACTCCGGGCGGGCATGCTCATCAAATGTGTTTCGATGATTCCGGGATTTTGTTACAAGTTGGCGTTAGTGCTGGATCGGCTGACAAGGCCGCTGCATTTCCACAGAATTTCAATCCATTTCTCCATGTTGAGGCGGACGTAAAGCCATTCATTTGGGCATTGCAGCTTGATGGCACCCCCGCCGATCAGCAGACAACAACACTATCGGCACCGATCATGCACGAAGGTGCCTACTTAAAAAAATACGCGGAATGCCGTCCGGCTATCGCGAATAGCAAACCAATTCTCGCAGATGGAGCTACGCCATGAAGTCTAAATATATGTTGTATGTTGGGGCGGTGATTTCGCTGGTTCTTTGCGGATACTTTTTCAACTTAATCTCTTCGAAGTTTTTGAAACGGTTTGATGAGCCTCTGGCTCGAACCAAACCAAAATCCTTACAAACCACATTAATAGTTAGCGAAGAATCTCAATTTGAAACAACGAAAACTCTTGCAGCAACTGCACAGTCTCAAAACCAACCTTTAGCATTGACTGTGGCGAAACTGACTTTGCCGCTCGCCTTTGCCGATACAGGCGAGAATCCTGACCTTCGGCAAACTGTGGTTCGTGACATACAAATGGTTTATGGTCATCTGGGTGGTCACGAAATTGTTAACGCCGGTGTGATGCCTGCGGTGATTGTCAAAGGCGTAGCAATCACACCAACAAAGCTCATCAACTTCACCGGAACCGGTCGATACTTCCCCAAAGTGATCGACGGCGAAATTGGCTATGTGGGAAACGTTGACGGGACCGAAGCGTTGCTGATCAACGAGAAAGTGATTACAGCTTATCGCGAGGCAATGGAACGGCGCAGTGCGCTACCTGCCGCATACGAGAAAATCTACCAATTTGTTGATGATTTGAATCTGCTAGCGACAAAGCCAATCAATAACCCGCGCGAGCTGTTCGTTCTTGATCCTACCATGGCTACTGAGAACAGCCAACTTGAGCAGATTAGCCCACAGGTGTTCGCTCAGCAGTTCGGTGGACAACAGTATCGTGCTCCAAGTCTTTTGGAGGTAATGGATGGTGCTCGAATCAGCGATCAATACAAAGGCCGATTGGTCGCAAAGTTGTATGTGCTCACAGAGAATGGTCTAAAAGACAACATGCCGCCGATCATCTTTGATCAAGGGCACTGGAAGTTTCTTATCGTATCTCCACCCACATGATCGTTGGATTTGGTTTACTTAGTCAAGTGGTAGGTTCCTTTGTTCTCTCGCGGACTCTCCGCACAGGTTCTATCAAATGGGTGGCTTGTGTTGGAGTTGCTGCATGCGCCGTATTTGAAGCTGCAGTCATAGTGAATCTCATGTCTGCACTCGGAATGCCGCTTCTTAGTGCATGGCTCATAGGTTCAGCCGCGCAAGCTGGTTGTCTGATCGCGGTTTTGGCAAAACCCGATGTTTCCAAGAATCAGACAGTGGCAGTGGTTTGCCTCATTGTATGTAATTTCATGAATATATGGTTCGGCATTGAATTCTTCGACGCTGTATTGAGCCGAAGCTAAATTGGGTTACGGCTGCCTTTTAATAAAACCAGCCTCCTGCCGACTCTAGCAACGGCCCGAAGAACCACGCTCGTTATTGCTCGCATTGCCTCCCAACGACCTTGCCACTCAAGTTCCGCTTCTCGGCAATAGGCAGCGTGCTTCGTGACTCACACCATGCCTTTGGCCCTCGCAAAGCGTCCTGCTAAAGTGCTGCAAGGAAGGCCCTTCAGGTAGGTTTTTTGTGCTGTCTGTCCACTTCGGTGGCTCGCGCGGCCACTTCCGGGCGATAAGGCGGTTGAGGTCGTGGCGACGACTGCTTCTGCTGCCGTCTAAGATTGATCTAACTAGGTCGAGGAGTCCGAATAGGGCACGCGGAAGAGTGTGGAAAACTGAAAGTGTCACTCAGGTTTTTCCGCGTGACCCGTGGCCGATACGCAGGCAGTTTCCCCTCGAACTCACTTTAAAATCATGGGAAACTTCGCTGCTTTTGAAACCAAGATGACCGCCGCCGGGATGGGAGACGCTGCTATCCGCACCTTTCGCCAGAACTACGAGGCGCTGCTTCGCAATGAAACTGGGCTGATCCCGGAAGAAACGATCACCTCCGCAGAAGGGCTGACTTCATTGGAAACCATCGCCACCGTGGGGACTGCTGACGAGGGACTGCTGTCGCAAGCGGTGGTGATCAAGCTGAACGGCGGACTCGGCACGGGCATGGGTTTGCAAGGGCCGAAGAGCATGCTCGCGGTGCGCGATGGCGTAAATTTCCTCGATCTGATGGTCCGGCAAATCCTCGATCTGCGGAAAACCAGCGGCGCAAAAGTCCGACTGCTGTTGATGAACAGCTTCAGCACCAGCGGGGAAACGCTGGCGCACTTGGAAAAGTATCGCGCGGATGGGTTGGCTGATGCGGCGGAAGTGGAGCTGATGCAGAACCAAATTCCCAAGATCGACGCAGTCACGTTAGAGCCAGTGGCGTGGCCAGCGGAGCCGGACCACGAATGGTGTCCGCCGGGCCATGGCGATCTCTATCCGGCGCTGGTCGGCAGCGGTTGGCTTGATCGCTTGCTGGCGGAGGGCGTGAAATATGCCTTTGTTTCGAACTCGGACAACCTCGGCGCGATTCTCGATCCCACGATCTTGACGCATTTCGCCAAAAACGGAGCGCCCTTTTTGATGGAAGTCACGCGGCGGACGGCGGCGGATCGCAAGGGCGGTCATCTCGCCGTTAGAAAGTCGGACGGACGGCTGTTGCTGCGCGAAGTGGCGCAATGTCCGGAGATCGATGTGGAATTCTTCCAAGACATCGAACGCCACCAATATTTCAACACCAACAGCCTGTGGCTGCGCCTCGATTTGCTTAAGGAACAACTCGCCGCCGACGCTGGCGTGTTGCCGCTGCCGATGATCCGCAACAACAAGACCGTCGATCCGCGCGACAAGACATCGGCAGCAGTGGTGCAGTTAGAGATCGCGATGGGCGCGGCGATTGAGTGCTTCGAAGGCGCGACGGCCATTGAGGTGCCGCGCAGCCGTTTCGCCCCGGTCAAGACGACTGGAGACCTGCTGGCATTGCGGTCAGATGCCTATGAAGTGCTCTCCGACGGCCAAGTCCGGCTTGCCGCCACCCGCGACGGCGTGCCACCTCACATCGTCCTAGCAGATGAATACAAGTTGGTCGATCAGCTGGAGCCGCTCGGTGTCCCAAGCCTGCTCCGCTGCCAAACGCTCAAAGTTTCCGGACCCATCCATTTCGCCAAAGGCGTGGTGATCGAAGGAAATGTGGAAATTCATAACCACTCAACTGAGCGCAAAACCTTGCCGTCGGGGGTGTATAAAGACACCAAGGTGGAGCTCTGAGGTTTCACTCCAAGAGCGAATTCAGAAGATGCGCACAGTCTTGAGCAAGGCGTGCGCGGCGGGATTTCGATAAACCCGGTCTCATCAGGCCGTGAACGTTCTTGCCCTAACGATTCTGGTCAGCAGCTGCCTGGCCGGGATCTTCATTTGTTGTTTCGCCGCAGAATATCGGCGCACCCGCAACAAGAGCTTGGAACGCGATTCACTCCTTCCGCTCAATGATGAAGCGGCGGATCGTCATTGAAATTCTATTTAATATGTCAGCCACCACGACCATCACTTACGACGACGGCAGCGTCCGCCGCTTCATGATAGCTTCATTGATATGGGGTATCGTCGGAATGTTAGTCGGAGTGCTCGCTGCCACTCAGCTTTCGTGGTGGCAAATGAATGGCAAGTTTCTCGAGGTGATTAGCTTTGGGTTATTCAAAGCGGAGGGTTTGTCCTATATCACCTTTGGTCGCATCCGTCCGCTGCACACCAATGCGGTGATCTTCGCCTTTGTCGGAAATATGATGTTTGCGGGCGTCTATTACTCGACCCAGCGGCTTTGCAAAGTGCGGACCGCTTCAGATCTGCTATCCACCATCCACTTCTGGGGCTGGCAGGCGATTATTCTCGGCGCGGCGATCACGCTTCCCGCCGGTCTCACGCGGGGCAAGGAATACGCCGAACTGATCTGGCCGCTCAACATCGCGGTGGTGGTGATCTGGGTGGTGTTCGGCATAAACTTCTTCTGGACCTTGGCGAAACGCAATGAACGCGCACTCTATGTATCGATCTGGTTCTACATCGCCACCATCGTGACGGTGGCGATGCTTTACATCGTTAATCATCTATCACTACCCACCTCGTTGACACATTCCTATCCGATCTTCGGCGGAGTCCAAGATGCGTTGGTCCAGTGGTGGTATGGACACAATGCGGTCGCCTTTTTTCTGACGACGCCGATTCTCGGAATTATGTATTATTTCATCCCCAAGGCGGCGGATCGTCCGGTGTATTCCTACCGGCTATCGATCATTCACTTCTGGGCACTGGTCTTCATCTATATCTGGGCGGGTCCCCATCATTTGTTAAATACCTCGCTGCCCAAGTGGTTGCAATATCTGGGCGTGCTCTTCTCCGGCATGTTATGGGCACCCTCTTGGGCGGGCATGCTTAATGGCCTGCTCACTCTCCGCAGTGCTTGGGAAAAAGTTCGGAGCGAGCCAGTTCTCAAGTTTTTCGCCGCCGCAGTGACGTTCTACGGCATGGCCACTTTTGAAGGGCCATTGTTATCGATTCGCTCGGTCAATGCACTTTCGCACTATACCGACTGGACCATCGGCCACGTGCATTCAGGTGCGCTAGGCTGGAATGGTTTCATGGCCGCAGGGATGTTCTATTGGCTCGCACCGCGACTATGGAAAACCAAGCTATGGTCGACCTCGCTGGCAAACATGCATTTCTGGCTCGGCTTGGTGGGCATCCTGATCTACGTCGCCGCGATGTGGGCGGCAGGTATTATGCAAGGACTCATGCTCAGTGAAACCAACCCTGGCGGAGCCAGTTTGAAATACGAATTCATCGAGTCACTTCAGCAAATCAAAATCTTCTATATCTTCCGCTCATTCGGCGGCGCGCTTTATCTAGTCGGGTTCATCATGTGTGCGGTGAACATCATCATGACCGCTCGCTCGGGCGTGGCCACAGACGCCACGGCGGAAGTGGTGCTCCTCAAGCCGGAAAACAAGGATCGCATGGGCGTGGGGGAGGCCTTCAAGAGCGATCCTGTCACCAATGTCTTGCTCGCACTTGCCTTCATGATCCTGTGGTTTTTCCTGCCACCTCATGCGGACAAGGCGGCGTTCGTTGTCTCAATCCTGCTAACCATCCGCTCGGTGAAGCTTTTCAAATCCAGCGACACTCGTTGGTCGGATTTCTTTGACCGACTGATCGAAAACTACTTGCCATTTACGGTCCTCATCTTTCTCGCCGTGGCGATCGGTGGAGCGGTGCAAATCATTCCATCGCTGCTCGTCAACCGTGCGGCGAATGTGGAGGATCGGCTTCAGTTACCCTACACTCCGCTGGAGCTGGTCGGGCGCGATTTATATGTATCCGAAGGTTGCTATAACTGCCACTCACAGATGATTCGCACGCTCGTCCCGGATGTGCTCCGCTATGGTCCCACACAGGACCAAGGTTATAGTCGGCTTGGGGAATCGCTCTACGATCATCCGCACCAGTGGGGTTCCAAGCGGACCGGTCCCGATCTCGCCCGCGAGGGTGGTCCGGTGGCCAAGGAATCTACGGTGATGCGTGGTGGCAAGCGCGACAACCTCTGGCACTTCAATCATTTCATGAATCCGCGCCAGACCTCGCCGGGATCGAACATGCCTCCTTACCCGTGGTTGTTCGATACCAAAGCTGACTTCAAAACGCTGCCGAATTGCATCGCCGTGCAGACCCGCCTCGGCGTGCCGTGGCCTGCCATGACCAAGGATGCAATTGAACAAAGTGCTCGCGATCAAGGCATGGAAATCGCCAGCTCATTGGTTAAGGCCGGTGCGTTTCTCCCAGCTCAACCCGACCTTGGCAAAGATGAGTTGCGCAATCACTTGGCCGATAGCCAAGTGGTGGCGCTCATTGCTTACATCCAGAAACTCGGAACCTATCAGGAAATTAATGCCCCGGCTGGTAAGGATGGCCGTCCGCTCGATCCGGATAGCTATCGCCCCTCCACGAAACCTTAATGAAGTAATAATATGTTCAAGCGCATCATCATCGAAGATTGGAGCATTGTTATGGCCACGGTTGCCTTTTTCTTCACGGCCTCGGTGTTTTGTTACACCACGGTTCGTGCGATGAGGCTGCCCAAAGAGCGGCGCGAGAAACTGGCGAACCTTCCACTCGGCGACTGATTAAACCTCAATCTATAACTCCCATGCCATCCGATCCCGAAATCAAAGTCGCGCACTATGCCAAGAAGAAGGGCGAGGTCGTCCTGCGTCCCCATGAATACGACGGAATCCAAGAGTATGACCAGAAGCTGCCTAACTGGTGGCTCGCGATTTTCTACGGTTCCATCATCCTGTTCCCACTCACTTGGTTGGGATACTATCAATTCGGCTTTATGCGCCCAGACGCGGAGACGGTGGCTGCGAGCATGCTAAAGATCGAGAAAGTGAAAGCCAAGGAACTCGATGCAATGCTGGCCAAACTTGACGATAACGTCCTCATCAGCAAGTGGGCGAAGGATGAGGCTGCGGTCGCTAACGGCCAGGAAACTTACTTGGCTAACTGCACCGCTTGTCACGGCTTGGATCTCTCCGCCCGCATGGACGCGGGCAATGGCCAGTTTATTCCACTGCCCGGACTTTCGCTCACCGATGGACAATGGCAGTATGGCTCCCGGCCGATGGATATCTTTAAACTCATCAACAATGGCACCCCGCCGGAAAGCGCAGGTCACAATGGGGCACGCATGGAAGCGTGGGGATTGAAGATGCCTCCGATCAAAATTGTTGAGCTCGTATCATTCATCATCCGGGAAAATCCCAAGGAGTTTCTCGAAACTCAATACTAACGTGTCTGATAAACCTGAAACTGCCAATCGCCCGGATCTCGTCTCGATGACGTCGATCAATGCGGATGGCTCGCATCACATTTTACATCCGGCGGATGTTAGAGGGCCGTTTACCACGGCGAGGCGAGTGGTCGCCATTCTGCTGATGCTTGTCTATGCCGCCACACCGTGGATTCCGATCAATGGGGCACCGGCGATTTTCTTCGATGTGGAAATGCGGCGTTTCCATGCTTTCGGCCTCACCCTTGTGGCGCAAGATCTGTGGGTGTTGTTCTTTGCGATCAGCGGGCTTGGCTTTTTACTGTTCGTGGTCACCGCCGTGCTTGGGCGGATTTGGTGTGGTTGGGCCTGCCCCTACACCGTGTTTTTAGATCATGTGTTCCGCCGCATCGAGCGCTGGATCGACGGCGATGCACCCGCCCGCCGTAAGCTTGCTGCTGCTCCGAACGATTTTACGAAAGTTTCCAAACGTCTCTTAAAACACAGTCTCTACATCATCGTCTCGGCGTTGATCGCGCATATCTTCCTTTCCTATTTCATCTCGATTCCGCGGCTTTATTCATTCATGAAACAAGGTCCGTTGGAGCACGCCACTTCATTTGGGGTGGTCGTTAGTTTAACTGGGATTCTCTACTTCTGCTTTGCTCAGTTCCGCGAGCAATTCTGTAGCTTAATGTGTCCCTACGGCCGTCTCCAATCCGCGCTAACGGACGAAGACACCATGATCATCGGCTACGATGTGAAACGCGGTGAACCCCGCGGCAAGGCGACGGACCCGAACGCCGGGGACTGCATCGACTGCCATCGCTGCGTGAGTGTTTGCCCGACTGGCATCGACATCCGCAATGGTCTGCAAATGGAATGCATCGGCTGTTCCGCCTGTGTGGATGCTTGTGATGACATCATGGTGAAAATCAAACGTCCCAAAGGTTTAGTTCGCTATGATTCCACTCGCGGGCTTGCCGGTGAGAAACGCCGTATTTTTCGTCCGCGATTGCTAGCGTATGGGCTGCTCGGGTTGCTAGGTCTAACGGCATTGGGCGTCACCGCATTCTATAGGGCCAAGCCGATGAATGCGGACGTTTCGCGGGCACGCGGGCCATCATTTTACGACGAAGGGCCGGTCTTGCGAAATCACTTCCAACTGCGGTTATTCAACAAGCGCAATCAAGCAATGACCTTCACGGTCTCATTAGACGGTGCTCCCGCCGGTTATGCCATTACCGGCGTGGGCGACGGACTCACCTTGGGGGCACTCAAGGAAACGGCCCGTCCGTTGGTGGTGATCGTATCTAAGGAACTGTATAAAGGTCCACACACGTTGACGCTGAAAATTCATTCGGAACCTGGTAACTCAACGATCCGCCGTGAGGTGGAGTTTCTCGGACCAAACCCAAATCATTTCAATCCCTAACCGTAACTCCCATGTTTAGACCCTGGTTATTTGTTGTAGGTGCGTTTCTGATACTAATCGTCGCGTGGACGTCGCTGATATTCATCGCCACCAAGTTTGCCCCTGAGCAAGTTCCTGTGGTCAAGGCTGGTGCTCGCTGAGTTCTTATGGATGCCATCCACACCACTCTGGGCGCGTTGGTCGTAGGTCTGGTGACCAGCGTGCATTGCGTCGGTATGTGTGGGCCGATCGCTTGTGGTTTATCCGCGATGCCCGCTAGCGAAAGCGAGCGAATGCTGGCGGCGACCTCGTATCACGGTGCCCGCCTAACATCCTATGCGATCGTCGGCGCGGTTTGCGGCTCGATTGGTAAACAACCGCTTCAGTGGGTCTTCAACTCGCCCGTGGTGATCCTGCCGTGGATTTTGGTGTTGGTGTTCTTGGTGTTCGCCTTCGGTCTGGAAAAGCGACTGCCGCGACCAGCGGCGTTGTTGAAACAAGCTGCCCGCCTGCGCTTCAAGACCGCGCGGCTCACGCCGATCCGCAGCGGCTTGGCGCTGGGGTTTCTCACGCCGTTGCTGCCGTGTGGGCCGCTCTATCTGTTATTCGGCGCGGCTTTGCTGAGCGGTTCTGGCTGGCGCGGCGCGGAGTTCGCGCTGGCCTTCGGGCTTGGCACGGTGCCGCTTTTGTGGCTAGCCCAGACCCAACTCCACCGGCTGAAACGAAAAGTTTCACCGCTCATCATGGTGCGAGTGCAGCGCGGGCTAGCTCTCACCGCAGCGCTGGTGATGATGTGGCGCTTGCAGGACACGTTGCCCGGATTTCACCATGAGGCAAAGGAGCTGCCTTCATGTTGCCACGAACTTCCCACGCCCTAACACCCATGGCTGATTGCGACCATTGCAGCACACCGACTGGCAGCGAAGCCCGATTCTGCTGCAAGGGCTGCGAGTTCGTCTATGACCTCATCCACGATGAAGGTCTGGACCGCTACTACACGCTCCGCCAAGACTCGCCGGTGAAGCCCGTGCGGAGTGTGCCGTTCGAGGCTCATGATTTCACTTGGCTGATAGATAGGGTGCGCGAGATCGAGTCCGTGTCTGGGAAATCTGCGGAAGGGGACTTCTCGCTCGACGGCATTTCCTGCATCGGCTGCGTTTGGCTGGTGGAGAAAATTTTCCTGCGGCAGCCCGGTGCGCTGGAGGCGGCGGCGCATCCCGCCACCGGGCGGGTGCATCTGCGCTGGCAATCCGGTAAGACCGATCTGGCGGCGTTTGCGCAGGAGTTAGTTTCATTCGGCTACACGCTGGCGCCCCGCCGGAGTGGCAGTTCGGCCTCGGAAGGCGGCCAACTCGGTGCCCGCCTCGGGCTGTGCGGCGCGTTCATGTTGAATGCCATGGGCTTCACCCTGCCAAGCTATCTCGGGATGCCGGCGGACTTCGCATTCTCCGGACTTTTCCAACTGATCGGGCTTCTAACTGCCACGCTCTCGATGTTGGTGGGCGGCAGTTATTTCATCAATCGCGCCTGGCAAGCCGCGCGGATGAAGACCTTGCACATTGATCTGCCCATCGCGCTCGGGTTGATCGTCGCCTTCAGCGGCTCGGTCGCCGGCTGGGCGCTGAAAATCGGCGGGCTGATCTATTTCGACTTCGTCTGCACCTTCGTTTTCCTGATGTTAGCAGGCCGTTATTTCCAGCAATCCACCATGGAGAAAAACCGCCAGCGGCTGCAACGTCAGCGCCCGGTGCCGGAGACGATGCGCTCGCCGGATCGCGCCGAGCCGCTCTCACTCGCCGACCTCGCGGCAAGCGTGCGGTTCCAGCTCGAACCCGGTCAAGCCGTGCCGGTGGCTGCGGTGCTCGACAGTGCTGCGGCGGATTTCTCGCTCGAATGGATCAGTGGCGAGGCGGAGTCGTGCGTGTTTCTAGCAGGCCGTCCGCTGCCCGCAGGCGCGATCTATCTGGGGAAATCGCCAGTCATCCTCACGGCCTCGGAAACGTGGGCTGAGTCGCTGTTAGCGAGGCTCGTTACCAGCGATCGACCGCCGGTGCGAGTGGCGGCGCTGGAGAAGCTGCTCAAGTTCTATCTGCTCGCCGTGTTAGTTGCTGGTGTGGCGGCGTTCGCATGGTGGAGCACTTACCACAGCTTGGCGGAAGCGCTGCAAGTGATGATCTCGGTGTTCGTCGTTTCATGCCCTTGTGCGCTTGGGGTTTCCTTGCCGATGGCCGATGAAATCGCAGGCTCGATGATGGAGAAAGCGGGCGTCTTCATCCGTCAGCCCCTGCTGTGGGCGCGGCTGCGGCGGGTGAAAACGGTGATCTTCGACAAGACCGGCACGCTCACTCTCGAGCGTCCGCGACTCGTCAATACCGAGGCTGTTAGCATGCTAGCGGACGATGCCAGGCTGGCGCTCGCCCGTTTAACGAGCGGCTCGTTGCATCCGGTTTCCCGCTCGCTGCTAGAGGCGCTCGGCAGGGAAGGGCAGCGGCTGCTGCGGGAGGAAATGGCGGTTGCCGTGACTGACATTCCCGGCACCGGTCGTCATTATCTCGAGAACGGTGTGGAGTGGTCGCTTGGCAAACCCGGTTGGCAGTCGGGCGATGAATCCCGCCACGATGCCGAGCTCTGCCGCAATGGCGAGCGGGTCAGCCACTTCATTTTCCGTGAGTCGCTGCGGGCGGATGCCATCGCCGCGCTCACCATGTTGAGGCAGAGAAATTTCCGCATCATTATTCTATCAGGCGATCGCCCGGAGAAAGTGCTCGCCGCAGCCGCCGTGCTCGGGGTCTCGCCGGCTGATAGTTATGCCTCACTTTTGCCAGGGCAGAAGGAGGAAATTGTTCGCCGACTGGATCGCGAGGACACGCTCTATCTGGGAGATGGTGCGAACGATTCACTCGCCTTCAATGCCGCCTGGACCACCGGCACGCCAGTGGTGGATCGTAGCTTGTTAGAGGCCAAGGCGGATTTCTTTTTCATGGGCCAAAGCCTGCGGTTTTTACCCGGACTTCTGAGTCTCGCCAAGCGACGCCAGCTCGTCGTGCGCACCGCATTCACCTTCGCGCTCGCTTACAATTTGACGGCTGTCGGGATTTGTTTGCAGGGTCTCATGAGTCCACTTTTGGCGGCGGTCCTTATGCCGCTAAGCTCAGTCATTTCCCTAGCGATCATCGCCGTCGGGCTGCGAACTAGAAATCAGGTAGATCGAAAAGTTGATCTCGCCCCCACGACCTCCTATCATGGCGACTCAGGTTTGAGCCGTCCTGATCTTGCCAATGAACCAGATACCGACCGACTACGACCACGTTCTGTTTGAGAAACTCAGTCATTCCGAGCTGTTTGCCACCTATCAGGACGCCTTCCGTTCCGCCACCGGACTGCCACTGCGGCTGGTGGGAACCAATGTCGAGGAATGGTGCATGGACGAAGGAGGGAGAAATCGCAGCGGGTTTTGCAAGGCGCTCAATCTTTGTGAAAGCACCTGCGCCGCTTGCATCGAGACCAATCACCGGCTGATGGAAGAGGCGGCAGTCAATGGTCCCACCACCTGCCATTGCTTCGCCGGAATGGCGGCCACCGCAGTGCCAGTGCGCTCTGGATCGCGCCTTCTTGGGTTCCTGAAAACAGGCCAAATTTTTAACCAAGTCCCGACGCCCGCCTCCTTCCTGCAAGTGTCCAAAACGTTGGCCCGGCAAGGGCTTAGCAAGGAAGATGTGGCAAAATTGCGTGATGCCTATCAGCAAACTCGCAGCGTGGAGCCGCAGCGCTATCAGAGCATGGTGACCCTGCTTGCCACCTTCGCCACACAGCTTGGCGAGCAGGCGGAAAAACTGATTGTCGTCCACGCTGGCAGTGAACCCGCCGCCATCGCCAAGGCCCGCGACTTCATCGACCAAAATCTATCAGAGCCGCTGCCGCTCGCGCTTGTCGCCCGCCACGCGGGCCTGAGTGAATCGCATTTTTGCAGGGTCTTCCGCGATGCCACGAGTCTAACGCTAACGGACTATATCAACCGCCGCCGCATTCAGTGGGCGAAGAAGGAGTTGCTGAAATCCGAGACTCGCATTTCAGAGATTGCCTTCCTCATCGGCTATCAATCGCTGTCCCAATTCAACCGCAGTTTTTCCCGCGTCACTGGCCTTTCTCCCTCACAATATCGCTCTGCCGAGCTGACAAGTTTGGCTTCGTAGGATGATAAATATTAGTTTTCTAAGTATATGGCTTAGTCTCGAATGGAGGGATTGCTAGCAACGAGGTAATACTCACATTTTGTCGATGTCGGCTCTTGCCAAGCTTGATGCATGTGCATAAGCCGTGCGGCCACATGGCAAACATCGGTCCCTTCGCATTCCCACCCAATGGTTTCGACGCGGTAATTTTCGATTGTGACGGCACGCTGGTTGACTCCATGCCTGCCCACTTCGAGGCCTGGTGCGAGGCGCTCGCGCTCTACGGCGCTGGCGGGATTTTCAAAGAAGATGTGTTCTTCGCCATGGGCGGCAGACCGACGATGGACATCGTGGTCCAGTTGAATGACGAGTACAACCTCAGGCTCGATCCCGTCAAAGTGGCGATGGCCAAACGCGAAGCATTTCTAAAGCGCCTGCACACGGTCACCTTGATCGAAGAAGTGGCCGCATTTGCCGAAGCGCTGCGCGGGAAATTCCCGATGGCGATCGCGACCGGTGGCTCACGGATGGTGATCGAGAAGACCCTGAAAATCGTCGGCATTTCCGATTGGTTCGACGAGGTAGTGACCGCCGACGACGTGACCGAAGGCAAGCCCGCCCCAGATATTTTCTTGAGAGCGGCCAAGCTGCTAGGCGTGAGTCCCTCGAAATGCCTAGCACTCGAAGACGCCCCCGCCGGAATCCTCGCCGCCCAGCGCGCAGGAATGCAAGTCATCGCGATCCCGTCGCCGCTGGTGTCGGTGGCAAGTTAGATTTCTTTGTCGAGACAGCGGCTGTTAGCCGTGGACTTCAGTCCACGGGCTGAGTCTTCTCCGCCAGCTTCGCGATCTTGTCTAACACGCCATTCACAAAGCGCCGGGAGTCGGTGGTTCCGAAGCGTTTCGCTAGCTCGATGCATTCGTTCATCACCACTTTAGGCGGAGTCTCGGCGTGGAGGAGTTCGTAGGTGCCGAGCCGTAAAATCGCGCGGTCCACGGGGTCGATCCGCTCGGGGGCGAAGTTCTCGACGACGGCGGCGAGCCTCTCGTCGATGGATTCCTTTTTCGCGAGAATGGCATCCACCAATTCGTCGGCCTTGAGGCGCAGCGTGTGGATTTCCGCTTTGGAATCGCGCAGCCGGGCGAGGTCCGTTTGCTCGGGAAATTTCTCCGGTTCCTCGACCATTCGCAGGCGGTCGGAAATCCGTTGGAGGCGACGGATCGATGCGGCCACGGCTTCGAGTTGCCCACGCAAGGCGGGGAAATCTTCAATGCCCTGGATGAACCGAAGTCGTGCGGCTGCTAGATCGCGATCCAGTTTGAAAAGGACTTCTAACGCGTCGCCGAAACTCTCCGCCACCGACGCGTCGTCGTCGTCTTTTGGCAGGCGTTCTAGCTTTGCGAACGATGTGCTCCAGCCGGACTCAAGCTCGGCGATGCGCTTGAGGTCGGTCTTTAAACTTTCTGCAAGTGGCCATGCCGAGAGCAGAGTGCTCGCCAAGATCTGGCGCTCGGCAAACTCGACCAAGCGACCTTCCCGCCCGACTGCCAGGTGATGCACGGTGCGGAAGGTGGCGAGCTGCAAGCTGCGCCGATCTGACTCCGTGACAAAATCCCAGAATGGTCCTCGCAGCTCGGCGGGATCCGCACCGCCTTCTAAATCCGCGCAGTAAAGGAACTGGACGACCGCCTCGCGGATGTGGCGAGGGCTAGGCATTGTGATGCTTTTTATGGCTGGAGTTGCGAGGCATTGAGCGTTCGAGTTCCTGATAGATGTCGATCATCGCGGCGGCTGCCCGCGCGGCTTCTCGGCCGCGATTGAGTTGGGCGCCGATGCAGCGGGCGTAGGCTTGTTTCTCGTCCTCCACCAGCAGAACTTCGTGGATGACGGGGCGCAGGTACCGGATGGCCAATTGTTGCAGCGCATCTGTCACGCAACGGCCGACAAGGTCGGCGTGCTCGGTGGAGCCACGGATAATCAGGCCAAGCGCGATGACGCAGGCGGGTGGATCGCGGTCAAGGATGGAGGCGATCATCACTGGGATTTCAAATGCGCCGGGCACCCGGATGAGATCGACGCGACCTTGCGGGACGAGGTCGCCAAGCTCCTCAATGGCGTTCTCCACCAGCGCATCCGTGAACTGCTCATTGTATTTCGAGGCGACAATGCAGATCCGGACTTTCGGCCCGATAATTCGCGGTTTGGGATGCAGCGCTGACGACATGCGGCGGGTATGGCGGGCGGTTGCAGAAAAGTCAACCGACAGGCTGCCAGATTCATCGCGGTGGTGAAATTCGCTTGGCGGGCCGGGCAGGGGACCGGAGATTTGCGCATGATTTCTTTCCCCGAGGCGCTCGACCTGCTGTTGGAACACACGCCGTTGTTGGCCGTCGAGCGCTGTCGTTTGGAAATTGCCAGCGGGCGGATCCTGCGTGGAAACGTGGCGGCGGACCGGCCATTTCCCGCGTTTGACCGGGTGATGATGGACGGTTACGCGCTGCGTTTCGCGGATTGGCAGGCGGGGCATCGTTCATTCCGAGTGACCGGCTCCGCCCCGGCGGGCCGGCCAGCGCCCGCTCTAACTGCTGAGGCGGCGTCCTGTGTGGAGGTGATGACCGGTGCGCCGTGCCCGAACGGCGCGGACTGCATCGTGCCGGTCGAGGAGGTGATCGAAAGCGCTCCGGGCAGCGTGAAATTTTCCGATGCCGCGGCCCCAGTTGCTGGCCGCTTCATCCATCGCGCCGGGAGTGATGCCGCCGCAGGCGAAATTCTACTGGAAGCTGGCACGCTGTTAGGCTCGCGGGAAATCGGCGTGGCGGCCTCCTGCGGTGCGGCGTGGCTGGACGTTTCATGCCTTCCGAAAATCGCCGTGATCGCCACTGGCGACGAGCTGGTGGGCGTGGATGAGATCCCGGCTGCCCACCAGATTCGCCAATCTAACGGCCATTCGCTTGCTGCCGCCCTGCACCGCGCGGGTTATCCGCCGCGTGAGGTTGTGGTCTTGAATGACGAGGTTTCCGCCGCCCGGCCCGCGTTGGTCAATCTGCTAACGACGCACAATTGGCTCGTTCTAACGGGTGCGGTCTCGGCGGGTGCTCGTGACTTCGTGCCCTCGCTGTTAGCTGATCTGGGGTGCCGAAAAATTTTCCATGGCGTCGCGCATCGTCCTGGGAAACCCGGCGGCTGCTGGCTCGGCCCGGGCGGGCAGGTGATCCTCGCCATGCCGGGGAATCCGGTCTCTGCGCTGACCGGGCTGCATGTGTTTCTGCTCCCCGCGCTTGCCGTGGCATCCGGCTTGCCGCGCCCGTCGCCCCGCCGCGTGGTGATGGATGACCGGACGCAGCAGCTTCCCGATTTCACCCGCCACTTGCCGGTCACGCTGCGGGCGGATGGCCGGGCCGAACCCGCCGCCACCGGCAATAGCGGCGATTTCATCGGCTTGCTCAAGAGCGATGGATTCGTCACCCTCCCGCCGCGCGGCTCGTCTGATGTCGCGTTTCCATTCACCCCATGGCGATGACTTCTAACACTCCAGCATTCACCCACGTCCGCGACGGCCAACCGACGATGGTGGACATCACCGGCAAACCGTCTAACCGCCGCACCGCCGTCGCCGAAGTGCGCGTGGAATTGGGCGCGGAAATTATCGCCCGCTTTTCAAATAACGATCTACAAGGTCCGAAGGGTCCGGTGTTTCAGACCGCGATCATCGCCGGGACGATGGCGGTGAAAAAAACCAGCGAGCTGATTCCATTTTGCCATCCGCTGCCGGTTGAGAATTGTGAGTTCCAGATCATCCCAAACGAAACCGGCGTCGCCATCCGCTGCGAGGTTTCCACCACCGGCAAGACCGGCGTGGAAATGGAAGCGATGACTGGCGCGAGCGTGGCTGCTCTAACGGTTTACGACATGTGCAAGGCGATGAATAAAGCCATCCGCATCCTCGACCTCCACCTCATTTCCAAAACCGGCGGCAAGTCCGGGGATTTTTACGCATGAAGACGAACCGTTCACTCCACGGCCTCGTCCTCGCCGGTGGCCGCAGCTCGCGGATGGGCCAGGACAAGGCCGCACTGGTCCACCCAGATGGCCGGACCCTCGCGCGGCGCTGCTATGATTTACTGATAGAAGCCGGTTGCGAATCGGTCGTGATTTCGATCCGCCACGATCAGGAAATCCCAGCCGGCCTCAAGGGCTTGGAAATCGCCCGCGATCCCGCCGGTGAAAGCCTCGGGCCTATCGTCGGGATGGTCGCTGGCATGAGCCTGCATCCCGCTGCGGACTGGCTCGTCGTCGCTTGCGACCTACCACGGCTCGACCTTCTAACACTCACTCACCTCGTCGCCTCGAAGCACGCGGGGGAAAACTTCCTGGCCTACCGCAGTGAGTTCGACGGCTTGCCTGAGCCGCTTTGCACGCTGTATGCGCCCGCCGCGTTGGCGGCTTTTCAGCAAGCCCAAGCCGCCGATTTCCGCTGCCCGCGCAAGATCCTGCTGCGCGGCGATTGCCGTCTGCTAGAGCCGATCACGCCGCGTGCACTCGACAATGCCAACACACCCGAAGATTGGGAAACCGCCATCAGCCCATGACCGTCACTGTCTGTTATTACGGCCTGCTCGCCGAGCGCCGCGGGCTAGCGGACGAGCGCGTGACCACCGCCGCGACGACTCCTGCTGGGCTGTATGCTGAGCTTGGGCTAGGAGTTTCTATCAGCGGCCTGCGCGCGGCGGTGAATGATGAATTCGTGGCGTGGGATCACCCGCTCACCGACGGCGATCAACTCGCCCTGCTGCCACCGATGTCGGGTGGTTAGAAAAAATTGCCATGTCCATCCGCTTCTCACTTGTTAGTCAACCCATCGACATTGCGTCGCTGGCCGCAGAACTCCACGACCCCGCCGCCGGGGCGGTGGTTACTTTCGACGGACGTGTTAGAAATCACAACGTCGGCCAAGCGGTGAGTCATCTCGAATACCAAGCGTATCCGGCGCTGGCGATTCCGACTGGCCAACGCATCCTTGAGGAGGAAGCCGCGCGTCACGGTCTGCTAGGTGTTATGGCCGCACATCGCACCGGGCCGCTGGCCATCGGCGATGCCGCAGTCTGGGTCGGCGTGGCCGCCGCCCACCGCGGTCCGGCGTTCGACGGGGCGCGTGCGATCATGGAGCGGTTAAAATACGAGCTGCCCGTTTGGAAAAAGGAAACCTATGCCAACGGTCTAACCGAGTGGGTCGGCCCGGATAACAAGTCTGCGGAAACTGGCCGCGACCTTCCCGAGTGTCAGGCCGAGCTGCTAGAGATCTGGATTTCCACGGGCAATGACTACCGCGGTCGTCACGAAAAAGGACGGCTGGACCACGGCATCCGCAGCGTCACCGAGATCGAGTGCGTCGCCGGACTCGGCCTGCGCGGCGACCGCTATTTCGGCTACAAGCCGGATTTCAAAGGGCAGGTGACTTTCTTCGATGCCGCCGCCGTGCAAGCGGTGCGCGATCATTTCGCGGTGCCGGATCTTTCCAGCTCCGTCTTCCGCCGCAATCTGATTGTTAGAGGTGCCGACCTCAGCGCGTGGGCAGGGAAACGCTTCCGTTTCCAAGGCATCGACTTCGAAGCGACCGAAGAATGCAAACCTTGCTACTGGATGGACGAAGCAGTTGCTCCCGGTGCGGAGGATTTCCTCAAAGCAAACTTCCGCGGCGGCCTGCGAGCGAGAATCTTGTCGGACGGCGTGCTGAGGGTTCACCCGTCTCATACCGGCGAGGATTGAAGTGTTTTTTTACCACTGATTGCACCGATTGAAGAATCAGTAGAAGGGGGAAATCTTGGCGAAGTTCACCGTGGGTGCAGGACAAAAAAGTTCAAGGAGCGGCGAAACGTGTTCGCCGTGAGGATGAGATGACGATGACAAGACCCTTTGGA
>JAYTLO010000121.1:0-27834 GCA_043729385.1 Akkermansiaceae bacterium | reverse complement strand
GCGGAGCTTGTTGACGACGAGGGTCGCGAGGGCTTCACCTTCGACGTCTTCGGCGATGATGAGCAGTGGGCGACCGGTCTTGGCAACCTTTTCAAGGAGAGGAAGCATGTCCTTGAGGGAGGAAATTTTCTTCTCGTTGATGAGGATGTAAGCGTTCTCGAGGAAGGCTTCCATGGACTCCGGGTTGGTGACGAAGTAAGGGCTGAGGTAGCCTTTGTCGAACTGCATGCCTTCGACAACTTCGAGTGTGGTTTCGATGCCTTTGGCTTCTTCCACGGTGATGGTGCCGTCCTTGCCGACCTTGTCCATGGCTTCAGCGATGATGCCACCGATTTCGGCGTCGGAGTTAGCGGAAATGGAAGCAACTTGGGCGATTTCCTTGGCGTCGGAGACGGGCTTGGAAAGCACTTTCAGTTGGGCGACGATCGCTTCGGTGGCCTTCATGATGCCGCGTTGAAGCGAGATCGGGTTGGCACCAGCGGTCACGTTGCGAAGGCCTTCCTTGTAGATGGCTTCGGCAAGTACGGTAGCGGTCGTCGTTCCGTCACCAGCGATGTCGGAAGTGCGGCTGGAAACCTCACGGATCAGTTGGGCACCCATATTTTCATAAGGGCACTCAAGTTCGATTTCCTTGGCAACCGAGACACCGTCCTTGGTGATGGTTGGGGAACCGAATTTCTTGTCGAGAATCACGTTGCGTCCTGCTGGTCCGAGCGTTGCCTTAACGGCGCGCGCGAGTTTTTCCACACCGCGCAGGAGGGCCTGGCGTGCGGCTTCGTCGAATTGGAGTTGTTTGGCCATGGTAGAGTTAATGGTTTATGGTTGAGAGTTGATAGTAAGATAAAGAATTAGCCAACGATGCCGAGGATGTCGGATTCGTTAATGATGAGGACTTCTTGGCCGTCGAGTTTGACTTCGGTGCCGCCGTATTTGGAGATGAGAACCTTGTCGCCGACCTTGACGGTGAACTCGATGAGCACGCCTTTGTCGTCCTTGCCGCCAGTGCCGAGGCTGAGAACTTCCGCTTCCTGCGGCTTTTCTTTGGCGGTGTCTGGAAGGACGATGCCGCCGGCGCTGATTGCGTCAGCTTCGAGACGTTTGACGAGGACGCGTTGTCCGAGTGGTTTGATGTTAGCCATAGTGTTGTATTTGTTGGTTTGGTTTTCTGTGAGAAGCCACACTGCTGACGCAGAGTGGAAAGTGTTTAGTGGGGAGAAGAAGTTTTTTAACCGCAGATGAACTCAGATAGACGCAGATGGAAGAATGGGATGACGACGGATTCTTTGTCTGAGGTTATTAGGAATTGCCTTTATTTGGCAGTTTCTTTTCGTCGGATTTCAAGCGGCGCTGGACCTTCTTGAGATCCTCGGAGGGAGGGAGATTTTCAGGAACGATGTTTCGCTCGCCTAGCAAATTGCGAACGTCGGTGTTGTTTTTGACGTGTTCGTGGGAAATGGAGTGTTCCGTATCCAATCCATCGCGGCTGATGCTGAAAGTCGTGATTTCGTTGGCGAAATCCTTGGCCTTGATGGTGATGGTCGGGAGGAAATCGGCCAGCGGGCGGTTGTCCGGGACGCCGAGGCGCGTCTTCATGTCTTGGGTGCTATTGCCACCGAACAGCGCCTGATCGCCTTTGCTGCGGATGATTCCGAAGCTGCGGTCGTCATCAAGTTTTTCGAAGATGATGGCAGAAAGCAGCTTTTCGGATTCGGTCAGCTTTTTGCGGGCTTGCAGTCGCTCCACCTCGGCGAGGCGGAGTTCGATGAGTTCCTGCCGCCGGGTCTGCAGCGCGAAGTAGGTCTGGCAAAACGCGATCTCGTCCTTCGAAGGGTCGCCGTTCTGGGCGATGAGGTAGCAAGCGTAGCGGGTGAGCATGAAATCCTGGATTTCGCGCTGCCCTCCCTTGCCAAGCGCGATCATTTTCCTGACCTCAGGAAAATGATCGGAAGCCTTATGGCCAGAGGTTTCGCAGGCTGTCATCGCACTTTCGATCACCTTGCGGAAATTCTCCCATTTCGTGTAGCCAAGTATCTCTTGAAGATCTCTGGCCAGCCAAAATTCCAAGCCGGATTCGAACTCGGTTTGGACGAGCTTCTCCAGTTGGGAAAGAAGTTGGGTGATGACGGATTTCTTCATGGCTGGGGCTTTTGGATCATTTTCCCGAGGTCGGGAAAATGATCGGAGTTTGTCACCATCCGCACATCCCACGCCGCCGCAAGGCTGGCAACCGACTCCGGAGAGAGCGGGCGCAGCGCGGCGAGGCGTTGGTGTTTGGTGGTGAGAGTCATTTTCGTTTGGGATCAATTTCGTGAGGTCACGAAATTGATCGTTGAGTTATCGTTTACTAAGAAGTTTGTAGCCGAGAAATGCACCGCCAGCGGCGACGAGAACAACTCCACCGGTGAGCACCGCCATTCCGCCGAGCATGGTACCGCCGATAGCGGAGAGTCCCGTGGTAATGCCAGCCCCTGATAAGCCAGCCGTGCCAGCAGCAGACAAAGCTGCCACAGAACCGGCCATTCCCGCACCAGCTCCAACAGCCGCTCCCGTAGCAGCGCCTACCGCTTTCTTTGTTTCTGAGGTTTCGTTTGTCATTTAACTGTGAGATGGGTGACTAAAATGAAAGCGCATTGATGCACTATCGTAATTCGTTGGCAATTAGTGATGTGCTTGAATTCTCTTACCTAGAAAATGCGAGAACGTTTCTTAGCCTTTGGTGTGCAGCTTCGGGAATCTCTGACGAGAAAGTGAATTTCCTGTCCTCACTTTGCGTTATCAGGGCTTGGCTGATCCCAAACTCTGAAAAAACAATTCTAATATCCTCAAGCACAGATGATGAAACCTTCCCTCTGGTGCACTCCACTTGGCCGTTCTGGCAAATGATAATTAGAACAGCTCCAATTCCATCGAAGAATGCAAAAATTGAATCTAATAGGCTCATAACCAGTAAAGGACTCGGAAGTTGGTTGTAATGTGAAGGTGGATTGAAATCGCAATATCAATTATTGCTATAGGCTTGGCCGTCGGAAACCACAGCCATGTTTAGTCCAGCTACTATATTAACGAGTATGAAGAGTTCTTAAAGTGTTCCAGCGTGAACGGTTTGGTATCGCGTATTCGAAAAAATTTGAAAGAGATATCTGTCTCTAAGTTGCCTCGCGTCGCATAAAGATCGACAGACTGCTTAGCATTCTTGATTAAGACCAACTCGTCGTCCTCGATATTTCGTAACTCTGCGATGTTTGGGTTCCAAACTATTGAGTGGTATTTCATAGGTCGTTGATAATTGCCCGATTAATCAACCACTTCGGCATCGACAACCTTACCCTTGGCTTGCTTCGGCTCGTTGGAGGCGGATTCGGCGGCTGGCTCGACGTCGGGGTCTTGTTGGGCACCGGCGCCGGCTTGTTGGGCGGCTTCGGCGAGGGCTTGGAGGGAACCTTCGAGATCGCTGACGGCGCTGTTGATGGTGTCAACGTTGTCGCTGCTGATAGCGTCCTTCACGGCTTGGATCTTGCCGTTGAGGAGGTCCTTGAGTTCGGCGGGGGCGTTGTCGCCGAGTTCGCCGAGTTGCTTTTCGACATTGAAGACGAGGTTGTCGGCCTTGTTCTTGGCATCGACTTTTTCGACGCGCTTCTTGTCTTCTTCGGCGTGGGATTCGGCGTCGCGCTTGGCTTGCTCGATCTCGTCCTTGGAGAGGCCGGAGGAGCCTTGGATGGAGATTTTCTGTTCCTTGCCGGACTGCTTGTCCTTGGCGGAAACGTGGAGGATGCCGTTGGCGTCGATGTCGAAGGTAACTTCGATTTGCGGCTCGCCGCGGCGGGCGGGGGCGATGCCGTCGAGCTTGAAGTTTCCGAGGAGTTTGTTGTCCACGAACATCGGGCGCTCGCCTTGGCAGATGCGGATATCGACGGCAGGTTGGCTGTCGGAGGCGGTGGAGAAGATCTGGGACTTCTTGGCCGGGATGGTGGTGTTCCGCTCGATCATGGCGGTGGCGCGGGAGCCTTCCGTTTCGATGGAGAGGGTGAGCGGGCTGACGTCGAGGAGCAGCACGTCCTTGACATCGCCGCGGAGGACGCCGCCTTGGATGGCCGCGCCGATGGCGACGACTTCATCCGGATTGACGCCTTGGTGAGGGGTCTGGCCGGCGAGTTCGCGGGCGATCTCGACGACTTTCGGCATCCGAGTCATGCCGCCGACGAGGACGAGCTCGTTGATTTCCTTGGCGGAAAGTCCGGCTTCCTTGAGGCAATCGCGGACAGGCTTCTTGGTGCGCTCGAAAAGGGAATCCGTGAGTTGCTCGAGCTTCGACCGGGTGAGAGTGAGTTGGATGTGCTTCGGTCCGGTGGCATCGGCGGTGACGAAGGGCAGGCTGATGTCGTAAGACTGGGTGGAGGAAAGGGCGATCTTCGCTTTTTCCGCCTCTTCCTTGATGCGCTGGAGGGCGTCGGGCTGACCGGAAAGGTCGATACCTTGGTCCTTCTTGAACTCGCCGACGATCCACTGGATGAGCGTGTTGTCCCAGTCGTCACCGCCGAGTGAGGTGTCGCCATCGGTGGCGAGGACTTCGAAAACGCCGTCGCCGATTTCGAGAACCGAGATGTCGAAGGTGCCGCCGCCGAGGTCGTAGACGGCGATTTTTTCGTCGGACTTCTTGTCGAGGCCGTAAGCGAGAGCGGCTGCGGTCGGCTCGTTGATGATGCGGAGCACTTCGAGACCGGCGATTTCCCCGGCGGCCTTGGTGGCGTTGCGCTGGGAGTCGTTAAAATAGGCGGGGACGGTGATGACGGCCTGGGTGATTTTTTCACCGAGCTTGGCTTCGGCATCGGCTTTCAGCTTGCCGAGGACCATCGCGGCGATTTCCTGCGGCGAGTAGGTTTTCTTCTCACCGGCCACTTCCACTTGGATGTGGGCGTCGCCATTCGCAGCGGCAACGATGGTGTAGGGCATGCGTTTGTCGGCGTCCTTGAGTTCAGAGAACTTGCGGCCGATCAGGCGCTTGGCGGAGAAAATGGTGTTTTGCGGGTTGGTGACGGCTTGGCGTTTGGCGGCTTGGCCGACGAGGCGCTCGCCGTTTTTCGCGAAGGCGACGACCGATGGAGTGGTGCGTGCACCTTCCGAGTTTTCGAGGACGGTGGATTCGCCGCCATCCATGACAGCCATGCACGAGTTGGTAGTTCCGAGGTCGATTCCGAGGATTTTGGACATAAGATGGTTTTCCTTTCAGTGATTGTGCCCGATCGGGCGGTAATGATGCGGGCGCTTTTGCAGGGAACGTGCCGTCAGGGTTTTTAAAATTTCATTTCACTGTGGGTCAATTGTTTATGGATATCCTTTGCGGAAACGCGTCTCGGATTCACCTTAAATTAGCGACAACTTGTCGCACTTGATCAATGCCAGAATGACGCAGCGGGCAGATCTGCGCACTTGTCGAAGAGCCGGGTGGGCAGCGAATTGCGGCTGGCTGGGAATCAAGGAGCGATGATCTCCGAATCGCCGATGCCCATGGAAAGCCAATGAACTGAGAGACACCTCTCCTCATTGACACCTCATGAGCTTGGGCGGATCGGAGTCCGCCCCTCCTTGGGTTTTTCACCAGACGCAAGCGCATGATCACATTCACGCCGAGGAATTTTGTTTGGGTCTTGTGTGAGGTTGGCAACCGCTTCTAAGGTCCGCCCCACTTCATGAGAGCCCAGCCGTTCAAATGGATTGCGCGCGGTGAACCGTTTGAAAAAAACCACAACGGTTCGTCGGGCACATTTCCACCGATCCTCGAACACTTGATCCGCCAACGGGGACTTCCCGTCGGCGTCGATCTGGAGGGCTACCTACGACCGCGGCTGCGGGACTTGGCGGACCCGTTTCTCATTCCCGACATGAAAATCGCGGTGGAACGAGTGTTCGCGGCCATCGACAAGGGGGAAAAAGTCTGTATCTACGGCGATTACGACGTGGACGGCGTGACCTCGATCACCCTAATGCGCCGCATCCTGATGGCTTACGGCCTCACGCCGCGCTACTTCATTCCCCGTCGCGGACCTGAAGGATACGGACTGAGTACTGCGGCGCTGACCCGCTGCATGGCGGAGGGGCCGAAGCCGGATTTGCTGATCACGGTGGATTGCGGGACAGTTTCGATCAATGAAGTCGCGGCACTACGGGCAGACGGAATCGATGTCTTAATCGTCGATCACCACGAGCCGTCGCCGTCTGGAAAGCCGGATTGCTGCGCGCTGGTGAACCCGAAATGCGGCACTGAATTCACCTACCTTTGCGCGGCGGGCGTCGTTTTCAAACTCGGCCACGCGATGCTCAAAATTCGCCCGGTCGATCTGGATCTCAAGGAATTGATGGACCTCGTGGCGGTCGCGACCATTTCCGACATCGTGCCGATGATCGGGGAAAACCGGCTGATGGTGCGCCACGGACTCAAACATTTGCCCAGCACCCTCAATCCTGGCCTGCGCGCACTTCAGGAAGTGACCGGCATGAACGGCACCGCCACCTCGATGGACGTCGGATTCCGCATCGGCCCGCGCCTGAATGCCGCCGGGCGGATGGATGTGCCGGAAGATGCACTCGCGACTCTCACGACTGATTGCCGGCGCCTCGCCTTCGATCTCGCGCAGAAACTCGACGCCTATAATAAGCAGCGCCAAACCCACGAAGGCCTGATTCGCCGCGAAGCCGTAGAAATGCTCCAAAACTTCGATCCAGCGCGCGATCCGGTCATCGTGCTCGGCTCGCGGACTTGGCATCACGGCGTGGTCGGCATCGTCGCCTCGCGGCTGATGCGCCAATACCACAAGCCAACTTTCGTCATCGCCATCGACGAAGACGGCATCGGAAAAGGCTCTGGCCGCAGCATCGACGGTATTTCTCTAGTGGAGGCGATCCGTGCTTGCGGCAGTGATCTCATCGCCGGCGGCGGTCACGCGATGGCAGCCGGGCTTTCAATCGAGGAGGGGAAATTGGATGGGTTTCGCACCCGTTTCGCGGACTATGTTTTAAGCAACAGCAACCCAGAACAACGCCAACCGAAGTTGATGTATGACGCGGAAATTTCCTTCGACCAACTCTCGCTGGAGTTTCTATCGAGCTACGATCTCCTCCAGCCCTTCGGCAGTGGCAATCCGCAGCCGGTCTTCATTTCCCGCGAGGTCGGCCTGAGCCGTTCGCCGCTGCATATGAAGAACAACCACCTTCGTTTCATGCTGCGCCAGGGCTACCACGAGCAAGACGCGGTCTTCTTCGGCGGTGGCGAGTATCCCCTGCCCGATCCGCCGTGGGACATCGCTTTCACGATTGATAGAAACACCTTCCGCGGGCGGACCACGTTGCAGCTGATCATTCAGGACGTGCGGGCGGCGGTCGGACTTTGATTCGCCCGTTCGCCTAGCGTTCGGAGTGGTCCCGGATGAGGACAAACCGCAAACGTTGATTTAACAAGGTCAGCCTCCGGTCCGCGCATCATCCGCCACCACCGCCTTGGGCTTCATTAGGAAATAGAGCGAAAAGCTCACCGCGAAGATTCCCAGCGCGATCAACGGCGCGACCGCTGCGCCGGGTTTCGGATTGGTGAAAGCCGCATGGACGCGCACTACCACCAGCAGCGCACACACCAGCGCCCCCAAGATCGGCACCAACAGCGGGACATCGAAGCCATCCGTCGGCTCGCCCTCGCGGCGTTTGAGAACGATCAGAGAAACATTCACCAGCGTGAAAACGACCAGCAGCAAAAGCACAGTCGCCTCAGCCAGCGGCTTCACCCCGCCGCTGAGGATCAGCAGCGAGACGATTCCGAACAACACGATGATCGCCAATTGCGGCGTGTGGCGTCGCGGATGGATTTTCCCCAGCACCGCCGGTAAAAGCCCCTGGCGGCTCATGCCGTAGAGCAGCCGCGAGCCCATCAGATAATTCAGCAGCGCGGTATTTCCGATGGCGAAAATGGTGATGCCCAGATAGACCCTGTCGATCCCGCCGAGCCACGGCGCTGCGCGACGGGCGACCTCCATCAGCGGCGTCTTGCTGGCCGCAAGTTCGCGCCATGGCAAGACGGAAACCGCCGTGATGGCCACTGCCATGTAGATCAGAGTTGCTAGAATCATCGCACCGATCAGGCCGAACGGGATGTCGCGCTTCGGGTCTTTCACCTCCTCGCTCACGTTCAGAATATCCTCGAAGCCGATGAAGGAAAAAAACATCAGCACCGCGCCCTGCAAAACGAGTGCAAGCGTGATGCCGGAACCCACTCCCGTCACATCCGACGGTGTTTCCAAATAATTCACCCCGCCCCAGAACCTCACGCCCACGGCGATGATGAACAGCAATCCCGCCGCCTCAACGATCGTGCAGACGACGTTTACCCACATGCTCTCGCGGAGGCCGCGGGAAATCACGCAGCCGATTAGAAACACCAGCCCGATGGCCACCAGCTTGATCGGCAACGCCATCCCGAGGGCTTTTTCCAGGTTCTCCGCGATCGCCTGCGACCCGGTGGCCATACTCGTTAGCCCACTCATCATCACCGCGATGCCGACCATGTAACTCAACGCAGGTCGCCCCAAAGCGCGGTGAGTCACATACGCCGCGCCGCCAGCTTTGGCGTAGCGCCCGCCGACACAGGCGTAAGACAGTCCCGTCAGCAGTGCCGCGATCATCGCAGCTAGAAACGCCAGCCACACCGCGTTCCCCAGCGTTTCCGCAGCCCGGCCAACCAACGCGTAAACGCCCGCGCCCAGCATCGAGCCGAGACCGTAGAAGAGAATCTGCCAGCGGCCCAAGGACGGTTGCAGGCCGGAGTGGAGAGTTGGAGCGGAATCGGGCACGATTTTCAAGAGCTGCCCGCATGATGCGTCCCACCGCCATGATGGAAAGCAAGGAACGTGGCAAACGGCATTTTAGACGCGGTTTCGTCTGAAATTCATCCTTGGCGAAAATGCTCCATCGTGCAGCCTGACACGGTCGCCAGGAAGGCTGAACTTATGAAAAAACGACGCTTAGGAACCGCCGCAGCCCTTGGTCTGCTGTTAGCCGAACCGGTGCAAGCCAGCATCGCTCTGAACTTCGGAGCGCTCTCCAACACATCCTTCGGCACCTCGGGAAATCTGACGCAGCCCTATGCCACCGTCGCCCCCGGCATCAACGCCACCATGACCGTCGCCGCGCCATTCATTTCCCTCAATCCAAGTAACAACGGCTCCGTCATGGGAGACCTGCGAGTGAACGCCGCCAATTCCGAGAGCGTCAACATCACCATCGCCTTGTGGGATGCCACCATCGGCAGCGGCTACACCACACAGGCACGATGCCCGAACTACGACACAGCCGGGACGGACTGTGCTACAGCGAAGATGCCGCGCGGGGTGGATGAGGAAAGAATGGTGAGGTGACGGGATCGTTCACAGAATACAATTGGAGCGTTATGGACTAATATTGGTTTCCGGCAAGGCTTCCCGCAGCGCCTTCATTAGATCTTCATTGTTCGTAACTGAAGTATTCTCCAGCCAGAGCCTTTTGAGATGGTGCTTGAGCCCGTAGAGAGGTTCCAAGTCGGTGACAGGAGTGAGAGTGAGCGAAAGTTTCTCCAGATTTTGCAGGCCGGAAAGGACTGAGATATCGCCGGCGCCGGTGCCATCCAGGTAAAGTGCCTTGAGACTGGTGCATTTTTCGAGCGGGTCGATGGAATTGATAAGGGTGGAGCGGACGTCGATGATCTCGATGCGCTGGAGATCTCGGAAAGGGGTGAAGTCCTCGAACTGCGTGAAGGCGAGGTTGATGACGCGGAGGTTTCGGAGTGCTGAAATGAAGTCAAAATTCCCGGAGGTGGCCTCGAGGAGGTTGAGAATCTGGAGGTTAGTGAGTTTTCCCAAGCTCTGGAGGGTCTCAAGAGTGCTGTAGTTGAGATCTAGCCTCTCGATCCTGGCAAGTCCTTCCAAAGGGGTGAGGTCCTTGACGAGGGTGCTGGTGAGGTTGAGGCGCTTGAGATTGGGAAATGCCTCCAGCGACGAAAGATCGGAGAGCAGTGTATAAGAGAGATCCAACGCGGTGACTTTTACCCGATGCGCGGCGGTGAGCTGGGTGTCTTGGGGGAGATCGAGAACATCGGTGGCGGCATTCTCGATGATGGCGTGGGAGTCGGTTGACTGCTTGGGGAGGGGGGCGCTATGGGTGTTGAGGAAGCCTTCCACATGGTGGCGCTTGGGGTGGTCGGTCAGCCATCTTTGGCCGATGTCCAGTTCCCCCAGCTCGATGAGGGAGGAGTGCTTCGCGATTTCCTCAAAGAAACTAATGGGCTGGGGTTTCTGTTTTGCTGGATCCTTAAAGTGAGCAGCTAGGTCTTCACAACTTTGGTCTTTCTGGACCAGTTGGCGATAGCGCAGCTGCTGATCAGAACCTAGTGTCATCATGGCGATGCGAGATACGGCCGCAAAGGCAAGGAACTCATCTTCGTCTTCGCCAAACACGCACGGTTTGCCATCTACGGGGGTGCGTTTGCGGAGGTACACATCGGCAATGAGGCAGTTTAGGGTGCGGATGAGGGTGCGGGGATTCCTATTACAGCCGGCGGCAAGTGCGACGGCGAATTGCTTTCCCAAATCGGTGTTGGGAGATAGAGCTTTGAGCGGACCTGAAAAGATGGGCTGGTATTTGTCCGCCTGCGCCAGTTTACCAAGATAATCTGGGAAGCGCGTGGTGTGGTGGGGGAGTTCAAGCGGGAGCTGGATAATCTTGTCCATGTAGCGCTTGCCATGGCCGTTTTGGTGGGCGTTGCCGAATTCGCGATGGTAGCGCTTGGTGAGAAAGGAGTCGATCACGGCGCGATCCACGGCGATAATGAAGACAAAGCCGGGCTGGGCGAGCACGAGCTTGAGAGACTCTAGGAGTTGCACGGCTTTATCCGGCTGGCAGCGATCAAGATCATCAATAAAGACGATGATTTTGAGTGGGTTTTGTTGCTTGTTGAGATCCGCACAGAATTTCTCCAAGCGACTAAAAGCCCGGTAGTAGAGGGATTGATCGAGGAGGGGATCGCTTTTTGAAGACAATTCCTCATCGCGATCAATCATGTCTTTGGCGCTAATCGTCAGGCCTGCCGCCTTGAAGGAGAAACCGTAGGCGATGGCGCGGAGGGCACGGGTAAGATCGCCGAAGGTTTTACGAAGGAGGACGTCTTCTCTCTCATGAGTGCTAGCCTCGCTTTCGATGGCAGCGGTGATCTGGTTGATGATGATGGCGAGGAGAGGGATGATCGGGTGGGCCTCATTTTCATACTGCCAAGCGTTGAGCCAGGCGGTGATGACTAGGGGCGGCTGTTCGCGTGAATCGCCTGCGGCTTCTTTGAGTCTCGTTTTTTCATCCTCAATGAGGGCCTGGGCCTGGCGTAGGACAGTGGTTTTCCCCTGCCCCCAGCCGGAGAAGACGCCAATATTGAAGGGGCCGCGATTGGTAAGGGCGGCGGCGGCGACCATGGAGGAGAATGGTTCGAGCCCGAGGTGGTCGTGCTCCAGATCGCGGACGGGCTCGTCGGTGAAGAGGAAGAGTTCGAGGGGATTTTTCTTTTTCTCAGCCATAACGGTTTTCTATCAGGCGGAAGCCGGGATGGGGAAGGAGAATCTAGCGGGTGACGGGGCTGTCACGTCACGGGGGATTTCCTGCTCAGGGCGCGAAGACGGCCTCGAAGCGGTAGAACCCGCCACCGGGAGGGGGATTCGTGTCGGTGACGGTGATGCGATCGATGGTGCCCACGGGCTCACGAGTGTAGCTGGCACCGGTGTAGGTGAAGGCGTATGAGCCGTAGAAACCGTAATGGTAAATTTCCTGAAAGCTGCCAGGACTCAGATCCGCGGAGCGCTTCAGACTCCAGCGCGGGCGGGAGGCCAGATCGGGGGCGGTGGTGACGACTTCAAACTTGAGAATGGCGCGGCCCTGCCCGTCCAGAACGGGTGCGCTGAGGAGGCGGGGCGAGGCGGCGTCCGGCACGGCGGGATCGGTGCCGTGCAAGCGCTCGATGGCGTAGGGCAGGCCGTCGCCATCGGTATCGAGCGCCCAGAAGTACGGCATGAGCGGGAGGAAATCGGCGGGTTGGTATTCTACGGCACCGATGTCCGGCGCTCCAACCCGCGCCACCCCCCGCTGGTCGGTAAGAAGCGTGGTGCTGCCGCCCGCATTGATGGCCGGGCTGCCGGGGAGCGGCGGCATGGTATGGGTGGGACCACCATAGTCGCCGAGCGGGGCGAGGAGGGGATTTCCGGAAGTGAGGTTGTTGGAGCCGGTAAAGGTGCCGGTGAGGTTCGCCCTCGCGGGTGCGGTGTTTCCGGCGACGATGGAATTTCCGAGCATCACCGTTGACCTGTCATTGTGGTAGATGCCGCCATTTGAAGCACCGGTCGAATTGCCAGAAACGGTGGTGCTGTTGAGACTGGCGGTGACAATGTTGCAGTAGAGGCCACCACCGGACGTGTTGGCGGAGTTCCCGGCGAGCGTGGAGTTCAGCAGATTGAGGATTCCGCTCGCGAAAATGCCGCCGCCGGAGGTATTTGAGGAGTTGTTTGAGATGCAGGAAGTCTCAACCGTGAGCGTGCCGCTGAAGTTGCAGATCCCGCCACCTCGTTGCGCGGAATTTCCCGAGACGGTGGAACTCCGGAGGGTAAACATGGCTTGGTTGTAAATGGCACCTCCATTGCCGTAGGCCGAACTGTTGGAGAAAGTGGAGCTGTCCACCGTGGCAACTCCCGCATTGTTGAAAATGGCGCTTCCTTGGTAGGCGATGTTGTTTGAAAACGTGGAATCCTTCACTTGCAGGGTGCCGGCCATGTGGATGGCCCCGCCATCATGACCGGTCTTGTTTCCGGTGAAGCTGCATTTTTCAATCGTGAGGAATGACGCGGGGTTGTTGGACGCTCCGATGAAATAGATGCCGCCGCCGTTGGTGGTGGTCTCGTTGTTCGAGATGGCACAGTTCCTCACGGTGAGCCGGGTGGAGGTATTGTTGGCGTGGATGGCGGCACCATGTTGACCCGTGCCGGAAGGGCAGTGGCCTTTGTCGAGGAGCAGGGAGTCGAGGAGGACGGTGCCGTTGGTGATGTTGAGGATGCGGGTGTCGTCGGTGGTTCTGCCGTTGCCGGTCTTGTCGCCGGAGAGGGTGATGCGGGTGGGGAGGGCAGAGCCGTCGATGGTGAGGGAGTTGGCGAGGGTGATTTCGCCAAGGGTGAGGCGGATGGTCTGGCCGGAGAGGATGGCGGCGAAGGTGATGGTGTCTCCGGCTGGGGAGTATTTCACGGCCTCGCGGAGGGAGATGCCGGTGCCGCCGCCGAGGGAGCCGTTGTCCTCATCCGTCTTGGTGGTGACGACGGTGCCGTGGGCGGCGAGGGGGAAAATGAGCAGGACTGGAAGGAGGCGGCGGAGGATGGCGTGCATGGCGTAGTCCCAATCAGCAGGAAGGATGAAGGCAACTATCGGTTGGGACGCAGGATGGGAAGGAGGGAATGGCGGGTGACGGGAGTGTCACGGGGATTTGTTTCCCGCTGAGGGCTTACGGGGGCGGTCAGCGGGGGTCCAGACACTGATGCTGGCGGCGGGGCAGAGGAACTCACCCCAGCCGTCCTTGCCGATGACGATCTCTTGGCTGATGTGTCCCAAGGCATCCAGGAAAGTTTTCCCAGAGTACGCGCGGCCCATTTCCATGCGCTTGGTGGCCGCCTCGCGATTTCCCATGACCACGGCACAGCCGGGGTTCTTCTCATCGCCGAGGCGGGTGAAACCGATGCAGTCTGGTTCGTCGAAATAGACGTGTTGCTCGCCGTAAGCATTGTTCCGGCGGAGGTGGAGGAGTTTTTCGAGGCAGTCCACCTTGGCGAGTTCGATTTCGTAAACTTCGCCGTCCTTGCCCTTGTCAGAGTATTTCGCGCCGTAGAGATCTGGATAGAAAACGCAGGGATAGCCCTCGGCACGAAGCAGGATGAGGGCGTAGGCGTGGGGCTTAAACCAAGCGGCGACGGGGGCTTCCAAGGCTTGGAGAGGCTGAGTGTCGTGATTGTCCACGAGGGTGACGGCGAGGAGCGGGTGGGCGAGCATCAGCGAATGGTCGAGGATGGTGCGAAGGTCGTAGTCGCCGCCAGCTTCGCTCGCGTTGTGGAAACTATGATGAAGCGAGGAGTCGAAAAGGCTCATGCAGCCTTCCGTGGCGGCGATGTAGCGCTCCAGAAGATCAAGATCACCAGGTGCCCAATACTCACCGACGGCGAAGAGGTTTTCCCCGGTATTTTCCCGCAGGATGTGCAGCCAGTCCTTGTAGAACTGGGGAGAAATGTGCTTTACGGCGTCCAGCCGCACGCCTTGGTAGGCGATTTGCTCGTGGAACCATTTCCCCCAGTAGTTCAGCTCGCCGCAGACGTGTTCGTTGCGGGTCTCCACGTCGCAGAGCATGAGGAAATCGTAGTTGCCCATTTCGTCGTCGATCATTTCATCCCAATCGTCGCCATGGTCGGTGATGATGCGATAGATGGCGTTTCCCTCCTCACCCTCGGCATAATCCACGCCGGTGAAGCAGGTGAAATTCCACTTGAAGGCGGAGTATTTATTTCCTCGGCCGGGAAAGGTGAACTTGGTGTAGGAGCTGATTTCGTAAGGCTCAGAGACGGTGTTGGTGCGGTCGCCCTGATCGACTTTCACGACATGGAATGACTCCAGCTCGTCCGCGCCGCCGCGATGATTGAGCACGATGTCCACGATCACACCCACGCCGTTTTCCTGAAGCACCTTGCAGGCGTTGAGAAGCTGGTCGCGGCTACCGTATTTGGTGGGGATCGAGCCTTTTTGGTCGAACTCACCCAAATCGAAGAGATCGTAAATATCATAGCCGGTGCTGTAACCGCCACCGGCAGCCTTGCTGGCAGGTGGCAACCACGCAGCCGTGATCCCAAGCCCCGCCAAATAACTTGCCTGCTCGGCAGCGTGATCCCACAGAAACGAATCGCCTGGGGTGTACCAATGGAAAAACTGAATCAGCGTTGCGTTCATCGGAGGGGGAGTGGGGAGTAGGGTCGTTTCGCGATAATTCCATGCAAAAACGGACGCGCAGCCTAAGCAGATTGCAGCCCAATCATGACTCGCATTGGTTATCAGAAAATTAGGGTGAAACCCACGAACGCCCCGCCATGCGAAATGCACGAGTGAGAGTTATTTCCGAACTTTCGACCCCTACGATTCCAGAACCACCTCGAACCGATAGAACCCCTTACCCGGAGGCGAAATCGAATCCGTCAGAGCGACGTGCGGACAAAGGTGATGCGAGGAGCGGCGACGTCCGTGCTGAGTCCGTCATAGCTGTAAATTTCCGCGAAGCTCTTAGAGCTGAGAACCGTATGGCCGGAAGCGTCGATAGCAGGCGTGGAAACACGAGCAAAGCCGCGCTGATCCTTGGTGAGAGAAGAGGCTACGCCCGCATTGATGGCCGCGCTGCCGGGCAAGGGAGGAAGGTGGCGGAGGGAAGGAGTTCTCAATGATCTGGCGGGATTGTCAGACGTGTGCCTATTTCTCCAAAATTTGCGGTTTGCAAGTCGCCTTTCCCGGACTTGAATCCCGCCCCGTCCCCATGAGCCATCCTACCTTCCGCATTGCCATCGGCGCCGATCACGGTGCCGTCGATTTGAAAAACGCCGTCGTCAAGCACCTCAAAGCGGTCGGCCACGACATCATCGACTTCGGCACGCAGAGCCATGAGTCGGTCGATTACTCGGACTACGCGAATCTCGTCGCCCGCACTGTGGCCGATGGCACTTACGATTTCGGCATCCTCGCCTGCACGTCCGGCGTCGGCATGTGCATCGCCGCGAACCGCCACCGCCATGTGCGCGCGGCGAGCGCCCGCTCGGTCGAGGAAACGGTGACCACCCGCGAGCACAATGATTCGAATGTGCTTTGCTTGAGCGGGAAATTCACCGACGAGCAAACCGCCATCGCCATGGCGGATGCGTTTCTGAGCACTGCCTTCGAAGGTGGCCGTCACCAAGCCCGCGTATGCAAATCCTCGGGCAGCCGCATCGCCGAGACCGATCCGGCGATTTATGCGGCGATGACAGCTGAGGAACATCGCCAACGCAACAACATCGAGCTGATCGCATCGGAGAATTTCACCTCGCCCGCCGTGATGGAGGCGCAAGGATCGGTGCTCACGAACAAGTATGCCGAGGGTTATCCCGGCAAGCGCTGGTATGGCGGTTGTGAAAACGTGGACGTCGTCGAGCAACTCGCCATCGACCGCGCGAAGGAGCTTTTCGGCGCGGAACACGCCAACGTCCAACCGCACTCCGGCTCGCAGGCAAACACCGCCGTTTATTTTTCCGTCCTCAAGCCGGGTGACAAGATTTTCACGATGGACCTCGCCCACGGCGGTCACCTCACTCACGGCCACAAAGCGAATTTCTCCGGTCGCTTTTACGCAGTCACCCACTACGGCGTCAGCCCGGACGACGAGCGGATCGACTACGCGGAGTTGGAAAAAACCGCCCGTGAGCTCAAGCCGGTGCTGATCACTGTGGGCGCGTCCGCTTACTCGCGGATCATCGACTTCGAGCGCATGGGGAAACTTGCTAAAGAAGTCGGTGCCTATCTGTTTGTGGACATGGCGCACATCGCCGGCCTCGTCGCCGCCGGCTTGCATCCCAGCCCATTTCCCCACGCGGATTTCGTCACTTCCACCACTCACAAATCCCTGCGCGGCCCGCGCGGCGGGATCATTCTGTGCAGGGAAGAGTTCGCGAAAAAAATCGACTCACAGGTGTTTCCCGGCATCCAAGGCGGCCCGCTCATGCACGTCATCGCCGCCAAGGCGATCTGCTTCGGCGAGGCGCTCAAGCCGGAGTTCAAGGAATACTCGGCGCAGGTCATCAAGAATGCCCAAGCCATCGCCGCGCGTCTAACGCATCACGGTTTCCGCATCTGCTCCGGCGGCACCGACAACCACGTCATGCTCGTGGATCTCCGCGACAAGAATCTCAACGGCACCGACGCCTCCCACGCCCTCGACGAAGCGGGCATCACGGTCAACAAAAACGGCATTCCGTTCGACACTGGCAGCCCGATGAAACCCAGCGGCATCCGCATCGGCACGCCCGCCGTCACCACCCGCGGCATGAAGGAAACAGACGTCGCACAAGTAGCCGATTTCATTGCGGAGGCCCTCGCCGATCATACCAACACTGAGAAACTCCACGCGATCCGCGACAAGGTCTTCGCCTTTAACAGAGCTTTCCCATTGCCTTGGTGAACTCGGGAAGGGGTTCTAAATTCCCTTCGCCTTCAGCAGCATTTGCCGACGCCGCAACATGGCCTCTTATCATTCCCTAACTGAAACCGAAACATCCGCCATCGGTTTGCTTTCGATAGTGCCGATCTTGGAAAACAGATATTTTCGGGCTTTAGCCGACGGCAGCATGCCGAGGGAGGAATTCGTCCGCTCGCAGGTGCAATTTTTTCACGCAGTCGGTTTTTTCTCACGAAATCTAGCAACCCTGATCGCCCGGCTCCCGACTTCGGCCGGACGGGCGGTTCTGGTTCATAATCTATCGGAAGAGCACGGGCTGGACGAAGAACATCCGGCGGAGGGCTTCCGCCCACAGCTAGCGCATGACCGAACGTTCGCCCATTTCCTGATTACTCTGGGAATCGGCACGGAGGAGCTAGGGGCAAGCACGCCCGAAGCGCCAGTCCAGGCGTTCAATCTCGCGCTGTTGGGTGCCTGCGGTTCTGAATCTCCAAGCTTCGCACTGGCAGCGCTGGGCATCATCGAATATGCCTTCGCCGATATCAGCGCGTTGATCGGAAGCTGGGTAGTCGAATGCGGTTGGGTGGGAGCCGGGGAGCTGGTACACTACAGCCTTCACGCGGAAATTGACAAACGCCACGCCGCCGAGTTGTTCGAAGCGGCGGAAGGCGCAGTGAAGGCGGGAGAGCCTGACACCTCCATCCTTGGCGGATTGGAATTCGGTAGTTATATCTTTGACCGGCTTTATAAAGATTTCAGCAGGGACAAGAAATGAAAACCACTAACAAGCCGCGATTGGAAGCCGATGCATCGCGGAATTTCCATCAGCTCTCACACGGAAAGTCCCTCTTGCGCTTCGCTGCATTTTTAGCCCTGTATGTAATCGGCTCGGTGGGTGCGGAGATGCTGGGTCAGAGGTTCTCATGGTTTGTTTCCATTCCTTGTTGGATTTTAGCCGGAGCCTCGCTTCATGGAATCAGCCTGTTCACCCACGAGGCGGTGCACGGAACGCTTTCCCGAAACAAGTGGGTCAATGGCGTCCTTGGAGCGCTTTGCGCATGGCCGGTCTGGCAGAATTACTCCGCCTATCGGGTGCTGCATCTTGAACACCACGCGGATCTCGGAGGCGAACACGATCCCGACCATTACTCGAACTACACCCGTTGGACTTGGGGAGTTTTCACTCTCAACTGGATGCGCCTCCTCATCGGTTATCCGGTGTATATCACGGCAATTCCCATCCTTGGCTGGAAACACGGATCGTGGAAGGCGCGGGCCGGAATCGCCGTGGAAATCGTCTGCTGCGCATCGTTGGCTTGGCTCGCCTGGCAAACCTTCCCGGCGAGCTGGCTGTTGCACGCCTGGCTGGGACCCATGCTTTTCATCAACACCATGGTCAACATCCGTGGCATGAGCCAGCATACCCTGCTCGAACACTCCGATGACGAGATCCTCGGCACGCGCAGTATCCTGACGGGGCCGATCGTCAGGTTCTTCATGTGCAACGAAAATTACCATTTGGAGCATCATCTTTACCCTGGAATTCCTTGGTATCGATTGTCTTCCGCTCATCAATTGTTGGAGCCGGAGCTGCGCCGCCTCGGTGCGCCGTTCATCAGTTCCTACACGTCGTTCGTGCTGCACTTCATCCGACATAGCTTTATGCGTGGACCATGGAGCCGCACGCCATGAATCCGGCGGCCGATCCATGGGCCATCGCGGCAGCGAAACTTCCACTGGCCTTTTCTCAAGTCCGCGAGGATCCGCGACTGGATTTGGAAATCGCCCGCAGACTTCCGACGAATGCCCGGGTAATGATGATAGCCTCCGCCGGCGAGACCGCAGTTTGTCTGGCAAGGCTTCCGTTAGCACAGCTCGTACTTGTGGATGTGAATCCGGCTCAACTGGCACTCACCCGCTGCCGCATGCATTTGGCGCGGACATCCACGTCCACCGAAAGCATGGCACTGCTAGGTCACCTTCCGATGAGTTTCGAAGAACGTCAGGAACGATGGGCTGGGATTTTTGAAAAACTGGATCTAACGAACAATGCGCTTGGCCCCTTGTCACTCGTTGCCCGACTCGGTCCGGATCATTGTGGCCGCTACGAAGCGGCTTTCGCGGAGCTGCGGCGGCTGCTACAACCTCGATCAAATGACATCGCAGATTTCCTCGCCACCACCGACAAACAATCTGCCGGCAGAATGATCGCGTCAGATACGGAAACCGGCAAGGCGCTGGACTCCGCATTTGCCACCGCGTTGCGTTTGGAAAACCTCATCGCCCTGTTCGGCGAGGCGGCCACTCAGAATCCGCGACAGCCATTCCACCGGCATTTCCTCCAACAGCTTCGCGACATCACCACGCGCCTTGCCCCTGCCAAAAATCCATGGATCTGGCAGCTTCTTGCGGGAAAATTTCCACCCGATGCACCTGCGGACTGGTTTTTGGATCGCTCGCCGCTTCTGGCGCATCCCGAGTATCGAAGCGGCCCTATGCGCGAAACGCTGGAGAAGTCCGAACCGGGCTCCATCGACTTTATCCACCTGTCCAACATACTCGACTGGCTGTCCCCCGCGGATGCGGCTGCTACCCTGTCCGCCGCCCATCGCGCACTGAAGCCGGGTGGATTGATCCTGATCCGCCAATTGAATTCCAGCCTGGAAATCCCCTCGCTTTTTCCCTCACTCCACTGGCACCATGAGGAAGGTGCCCACCTCCAACGCATGGATCGCAGTTTTTTCTATCCGACCATCCTCCTTGCGTCGCGGTCATGAAAATCCACTGTCTATCAGGACCGCCGGACCGGGAGATTGCGCTTGCACTGGCCGATTTTGAAAAGGAGTTCTCCTATCCGTTGGGACCGGGCCGGTCGTTTTCGATCTCTCATGGCGCGGACTATTCGCTCTTCTTCCGTTGCATGGGCGAGACGAGGATCTATTTCGCGGAGATTTCGGGAACCATTGTCGGTGCCCTCGCGGTCGTACGGCGAACTGCCATTCTTGCGGACGGCTCGATGATTCCCGCTGTTTACCTCTGTGACGCGAAAGTCACGTCTGCCCATCGAGGACGCACCGTGTTAGGACGTCTGGCTCTGAAGGCTCGTGATGAAATAATCGCGGAAGGATACCAAGCTGCCTACTCGGTGGTGATGTCCGGATCCATTCCTACAGATGTCCACACCGGCAGACTTGGCATTCCCCATTTCAAGGCGATCAGCCATCTGACAGTCCTGCGTTTTGATACGCAGACAAGATTTCAACCGGTGGCGAATCTCTCCCCCGGTCAGCGCGGGAATTACCACCGCCTTCAAACTGGAAATACCTCACTCGGTTCTGAGATCAAACCACAAGCCCTGCAAGTCGATGGCGCTCGGGGGACACTTGTCGATACACAGCTGGGAAAACGACTCTGGCAATCGGACGGTCACGAGATCGTCTCAGCACACCTCACGGGGGTGATGTTCAAGTCGGTAAGGGCGTTGTCGGATTTGATCGTGGCAGCCGTCAAACTTACCGCGAAAATGGGAATTCCGGGACTCTTCATGTCACTCCCAGCGGACGATCCTGCTCTTGGCGCAATCATCGAATCCGCGATCGTGACGCCAACCGTCGCTCAAGCCACCGTTTTCGGCACCGGTCTGCCAGAGGGGCCATGGATGGTGGACACGTCGGAAATCTGACGGCGAACCGATTCCATGCATGAGCAGGATGAGTCAAATTTTCCCACCATCGCCTGATTACGCTTTTCCTGGTTGGGAGCCGGGGTGAAGGTGTCTTCGAATCCATGGCCAATCCCTTCCGCGAAGACCTCGTTTCCCGCTCGCGTGCCGAGCCTTGCAGCATTGTTATCTTCGGTGCCACAGGCGATCTAACGCACCGCAAGCTGATCCCCGCTTTGTATAACTTGGCGGTCGATGGCGAGCTGCCGACGGGTGTGAAAATCATCGGTTTCGCCCGGCGGGAAAAGTCGGATGAGGAATTCCGCAGCGGCCTCAAGGAGTTGAATCGCAAGGTTTCCCGCACCGGCCATGACGACGAGATCTGGGGCAACTTTATCCAAACCGTTAGTTATCACACCTCCGAGTTCACCGATGCCGAGGGCTACCGGACTTTGGCGGAAAAGCTCGATGCCATCGACGCGGAGCGCGGCGGCAAGGGTAACCGCTTATTCTACATCGCCTCAGCGCCTGAGTTCTTCGATGAAATCCTCATCGCCCTGAAAAACGCTGGTCTCAACGAAGCCAAACCCGGCTGTTGGTCGCGAGTGATCGTGGAAAAACCCTTCGGCACCGATCTAGCAACGGCCAAGCATCTCAACCAAGTCGTCAACGAAACCTTCCACGAGAGCGACACTTATCGCATCGACCACTATCTCGGCAAGGAGACCGCGCAAAACCTGATGGTGCTGCGTTTCGCCAACTCGATTTTCGAACCGCTCTGGAACAGCAAATACATCAGCCACATCCAAATCACCTGTTCCGAAAACCTCGGCATGGAAGGCGGTCGCGGCGGTTACTATGAGAAATCCGGCGCACTGCGGGACATGGTGCAGAATCATTTACTTCAGCTCCTCAGCCTCGTCGCCATGGAGCCGCCGACTGATCTATCAGCCGACGGCGTGCGCGATGAGAAAGTAAAAGTCATCCGCTCAATCCGCCAATGGGACACCCCGGAAAAAGTCGCCAAAAACGTCGTCCGCGCCCAATACACCGCCGGTCATGTCGATGGCATTCCCGTCCCTGGCTACCGCGAGGAGGACCGCGTCAGCCCGACTTCCGACACCGAGGCCTACGTCGCCGTTAGACTACTCATCGACACCTGGCGCTGGAGCGGGGTGCCGTTTTACATCCGCATGGGCAAACGCTTACCGAAGAAGTCCACCGAGATTTCCATCCACTTCAAAGACGCGCCCTGCGTGCTGTTCAACGCTCTAACCGGCGGCGTCCCCGGCGGCAACGTGCTCGTCATCCGCATCCAGCCGGACGAGGGAATTTCGCTGCGCATGGTTTCTAAAATCCCCGGCACCAGCCTGCGGTTAGAGCCGGTGAAGATGGATTTCCACTACGCCACGAGTTTCGGCAAAGGCAGCCCAGAAGCCTACGAGCGCCTCCTGCTAGACGCCATCGCCGGGGACGCCACCCTCTTCGCCCGACGCGACGAAGTGGAGGAGGCGTGGAAATTCATCGACCACATCGAGCACGCCTGGCACCAGTCCCCCACCCCGCCGCCGATGGCAGAATTCGTCGCTGGCTCATGGGGGCCGAAGGAAGCCGACGAACTCCTCCAACAGGACGGCAACCAGTGGCGCAGGCTGTGAGAAGTGGCGATTCTCGCTCCCCCTCCTCGATTTAAAGCCCTGCCACCGCTCCGCTGACTCGTGCCTTTACCGAATCCCACGTCGCTCCAGTTAGAGAGAGTGGGTCGGGCTCCATCTCCGCATCGTCAAACCACGCCAAACTCCGAATCACGGTGAACGGGTCCGTCGCCGGATATTTCTCCGAGAAGAAAACGATCATCTGCGGGAGGGCGAACTGATCCAACAACCGCGCCAGATCGAAAAAATCCTTCTTGGATCCCCGGTTTGCGAGCGCATTGAGTTTCATCGCTGCTAGATCCGGCAGAGAAATCAAAGTGACGCCATCCAACTGATCGACGGGTTCTAGCAATTGGTAAGCGTGCCGGAGGAGATCCAGCTTCACCCCGTCGGCATCGACTGTTAGCGTGTTTTTCGCCCGGCCCACGATGGTTGCTGCTTCAAGCCCCAGACTGCCGAAAAGCTCGTCCGGTGAAAACTCGTGGGTCGTGAAAAAATCCAAGTCAACCGACACCCGATGGCCGAACCGCAGCGCCAGAGAAGTGCCGCCCCCAAGCGCGAAATCCCCCAAAGCCTTGTGAGAAGCCAAACGAAGAAGCAATTTTCTTACAGATTCTGGAACGGCGTCGAATCGGAGCATCGGAAGGACGAGTGAGGAAGTTGAAACCAAGCGCGGCAGAATGCGAACGCCCGGGGCTGGAGACTGCGCAATCCGGTGACCCGTTCAGCAAGCCCCGGTTTTCCATAATGCTCCACGAGGATTAGCCAATCCCGCCAGCGTCCGTATTCTAACACCCGCTGTGTCAACCAGGCCGCATGGCGATCTGGATCGATGCAAGACCGGTCCACATCCCAGAACAAATGATCTGACAAGCCAGTCATGCCGGAAATCTATGCGCCACGTTTCACTTGGGGAAGAACGAAGGTGGGACCTGCCCCCGCGGCACCATTCCGGATTTTCAACCGCGAATGGACGCTAATGCACACGAATGAGATCAGATATCTAGCCCGCCACCGGATTTCAAGGGTGGCGATTATTTACCTTTCTTATCGAGATTCGCAGCCATTTCCTCGTCCGTCGGCATCTTGGTCGGCACGCCAGTCGCTGGCACTTCGAGGCCGGAAATCCAGACGATCGCGTTGAGCACGATCCGGCGTTGATCATCCTGCTGCCACCCCTTGTGATTGTGCCCTCCCGTAAATCCGAAGCCACGGCCCGGTCCGAGATTCGCCGGGCGCTGATAGACCCACATCATATGCTGCGGCTCCTTCCGCTCTAACACAGCCGCGCGGACCTCGGGATTTCCTGAATGAGGACCGTCCGGACGAGTGAGGGTGGATGCCGGAGGCAGGTCAGTTAGAATCGGCACCACTCCTTCCATCCCTTCGCGGAAACGCATGTGATAATACCACTCGTCGTTGATCGTGAAATCACGGACGCCTTGAGTGACGGCGTGCTTGGGGATCTTGAAAGACGCATCCCAATGGGGGTTCACCGACCAGTTGCTTTCAAAAAAGCCGCCGATCACATCGAGAAACGCGTTGCCAGGCTCGCCCTTGGGAATCTCCACCGCGTAATGGATGCAGCCGATCCCGACGCCGCCCGCTGCCATTTTCTTCAACTCGTCGAGGTGCTTCATCGCAGGATGGCCACCACCGCCGTCGGCGTAAATGACCACGGCCGAGGCACCGTCGAAGATCGCAGTGTCTTGCGGCCAACCGTTGGTCGTGACCACAGCCTCCACGGAGAGGCCGCTCTTGTTCATATGCTCGGCAAGCAACATGCAGCCCGCTCGGTGCTCATGTTGACCTGGCGCGTGGCTCGGGCTTCCCGCGACGAAAACGATCTTTTTCTTCGGCGGGGACTCCCCACGGACTGCCGCTGTTAGTAGAGTGATCACTCCGAAAGTGCAGGCGAGCGGAAACAAAACAGGTCGATAGGTTCTGGTCATTTGGGTAAAATGGATTGAGCCACCGACTACGCCTCGAATCACGGGTTCTTGCAAGCGGAACGGCGGCTGTAACAAAGATATCCCGGTTCGACACCTGCCGCACGAATGCTACTTTCCCTCGCCCATGACCCTGAAAGCTGCCGCACCTTGGTTTCTCGCACTCGTCACCTGCGGACATGCGGTGGAAATCCGGCTGGCCACCTATAACATCGGTGCCCATTTCACCACCAGTTCCGGCGGCGTGTATTATCCCGACTACAGCCTCGGCAATCCGGGAACCCCCGACTTCGACAGCGTTCGCGACATTCTCCAACGGATCGATGCCGACGTCGTAGCCCTGCAAGAAATCCACGCTGCCGATATCTCGGGAAACTCGGTGAACACGCTCGCGGCCAACCTCGGCTATCCCTATATCTACATCGCACCCTCCACCGACACGTTTGATAATAGCTTGCACGTCGCATTCCTCTCACGCTTTCCATTTCTAACACAGACAGCAATCACCTCGTCGCCGGGGGCCAAGGAAATGACCCGGCTCATCCCTGTAGTGAAGGTCGATGTGCCGGGCACTTCACGCGATCCAGTGCTATTCGCCGCGCATTTGAAGTCCGGCACCGCAGCGTCTGACCTATTCCAGCGGACCGTCGAAATGCGGCGTCTCACCCGCTACTTGACCACCAGTGGGCACACGACGAATGACAATTTCATCATCATGGGTGACTTCAATTTGTCCGCCAGTGATCGCACCTTCACCTCACTTCCTGCCTCGGGATTGCCTGCAAGCTTTGATCTAGGGGCCGACATTTTACTGCCAATTCACTACTCTATAAATCCAGTCACTTACTTCAGCAATCCTACCGTCACCCGCATCATCCCACACCAGCTCGATGGCTCCACCGTCACCTTCCCTAGCAGCGGATCCACTATCGATTTATTCATCGTCTCACCGCTCGTCGGCGCACGACCATTACACACGGAAATCTATAACTCCGCACTTGATATCTCAAACACAGCGGGCCTGGCGAAAGCAGGAGCACCCCTTCCCTCCAGCACCAGCATTACAGCTTCCGATCACCTCGCGTTGTTCGGCGACTTTGAACTCGACCCCGCCGTTCCCTATACCTTCCACGCACCTGGCGAAACCATTAGCGAGAAGTTCACAGAGTTTACCGGAACCTATGAACCCTACCCATGGGTGACCACCGGCGGAACGTGGCAAGGAACCGATGGCGGCACATCGACCGTCGCCGGCTTCCGCGCTTACGGTCCTGCTAGCGATCCTTCACTTGGACTCCTTCCAGCAAGCACCGGCGGCAGTGCCACAGCGTCGTTTGTGAATCAATCCACTCAAGTTCTATCAACTCTACAAATCTCCTTCACCGCCGAGCAATGGCGGAGTTCCCCAGCAGGCACCGCCGATACCCTGAGCGCAGAACTCATCATCGACGGAGTGCCCCAGCCCCTGCCGCAGCTATCATTCCACGCCGCCACAGACCTTCCTAACGGCGCCATCGCAGTTGGCGTGTCCACTCCCAGAAGTATAACTGTCAGCGGGCTATCCATTGCCCCCGGAGCGTTGTTTCAGTTGAAGTTTACCTTTACTCCTGGAACAGGCGGCGGCCCCTTACCTGCCGGCGTATTCATCAATGAGTTTAGTTATATCAACTCAGGTGAGTTCCTCGAAGTCGTCGTGGGGCCGGGCTACACCGGATCTCTCTCCGACATCTCCGTGCTGCTCTACAATGGCTCAGGCGGCGCGACCTACGGCAGCTCGCAATCCCTCAGCACCTTTACCGCTGGGCCTCCCACTGCGTCTGGACACCAGATCTATTCGAAGCTCATCGCGCCAATTCAAAATGGCGATCCAGATGGATTTGCCCTGGTGGTTGGCGGCACGGTCACCCAATTCATTTCCTATGGCGGGTCTTTCACCGCCACCGCCGGATTGGCCAACGGAATGACTTCCGAGAACCTTCCAGTGAAGCAACTCAGCACCGATAGTGGCGGTCAAGCATCCCTAGGCCTGACCGGCACAAGTGGCGACTATGCCAATTTCGGTTGGAGCAAATTCATCGGAGTTGGGCATTCGCCCGGTTTACCAAATCCCAACCAAACCTTCACCACGCCGCCGCAGCCACAAGGCATCGCCATCGATAACCTCATCGTCACCTTCATCGCCGACAGCGATGGCGATGGCTTCACCGATGCAGCGGAAGCTGTCTTCGGCACCAACCCGCAAGATCCAAACTCGCATTTCACCATGACCTTCACCCTCCCTTCAGCGGCAATGGCGAGACTATCATTCCTCACACTAACAGGCCGAAGTTATACCATCGAAAGCACCCCCGATCTAAACATCTGGAGCTACCTCACCACTCATTCAGGAACGAACGCCACCGTTGTGATTGATATATCTCTAGCCACGGGGGAAACGAAGAAATTCTACCGCATCCGGGCGAGTAAACCGTGAAACGACTGCCGAACAACTGCCGTGTGATTTTGCAAGATATCAGCAACCTGCTTCTATCCGGCCGTGCCGATTCTTGAGACACACGATCTGCAAAAGCACTACGGACCGGTCAAAGTGCTCGATCGCGTGAGCCTGTCTTTCGAAGAGGGTGAACTGGTCGCCGTGCTTGGAGTGAACGGTGCGGGCAAGACCACCTTGCTGGCCTGTATGGCAGGGAGCCTCGGATGGACGCAGGGCGAGGTGAGGGTGGATGGCAGGCGTTTGAATCGCGATGATCTGGAACAGCGCCGCAAGCTCGCGATGTTGCCCAGTGGAGGACTTTTTTTCGGGTTTGCTGACACCGTGAGAAATCCGGCGATTTTCTCCGAGTTGTGGCGGGCAATCGATGCGGAGCCGCCACTGGATCTCGATGAATGGCTGGAGCGTCCAGAGAATGAGTAGTGTTTCATTGAGTGTGTGAGAGTTCCAACCGCACCCCCCTCGCAGGGGGCGACGTTTGATCGCGTGGCAGTGATTCCGATAGTCGCAGTTTCAATCCGCGCCCCCCTCGCGGGGGGCGACTGCTGGTGGCAGCAATCCGGCAGAATTCTGCGGTGTTTCAATCCGCGCCCCCCTCGCGGGGGGCGACATAGGTGGTCGCGCCCGGCGTGCTTTCGATAATTGTTTCAATCCGCGCCCCCCTCGCGGGGGGCGACCGAGGCCAAGGCCAGCTACCACAGCGCGATGTGTCCAGCGACAATTATAAATTCCGTTGGCGACAATTAAAACTGCCCAGTGACGACAATTAGAAGCGGGGCTCTTCGGGCGATTCCCCCCGCCTCCCC
>JAYTLO010000120.1:0-22906 GCA_043729385.1 Akkermansiaceae bacterium | reverse complement strand
GGTGCGGCGTTCCTGTTAGCGGAGTCTGGCAAGCAACCGGAGCTGGGCTTTTGGGATTCTGTGTGGTGGGCGATGGTGACGATGACCACCGTCGGCTATGGCGATTATTTCCCGAAAACCTTCTACGGCCGCTTCTTTGTCGCCTACCCCTGCTTGCTGCTAGGGATCGGCCTGATCGGATATTCACTCGGCGTCATCGCCGAGGCCATGCTGGAAAGATTCAACAAACGTCAGAAAGGCACCGCCACCATGCACTTTGAAAACCACCTCGTGATCTGCCAATGCCCGTCCGCAGCGCGGGTGATCCAACTCGTCGAGCAGTTCCGGCTGGCACAAGCCGACCCGCACCGCCAGGCCGTCGTCGTCACCAACGAGCTCGACGAACTGCCCAGCGAGTTCCGGGAGAAATCGATCCATTTCGTCAAAGGCCTGCCCACCTCCGAGGAAGTCCTGGTCCGCGCCGGAGTGGCCGATGCCGCCGGGGTGATCATACTCGCCCGTGACCGCAGCGACGAGGGCTGCGACTCGGAGAGCTTCACCGCCGGCACGTTGGTTAGACTCATTGAGGAAGGCGGATCGCGCGCGATCTCCGTCGTCATCGAGCTCGCCCACCGCCGGAACCTGCGGATGATGGAGCGCGCCGGAGCCGATGGCATCGTCCCCGCCGAGGGCATCACCGACATGCTGCTCACCCAGGAAATGTGCAATCCCGGCCTGCGACACGTTTTCGAAAATCTGGCCACCCACGACACGGGCTGCGAGTTCTACATCGTCCCCCAGCGATTTATCGGTCGCCCGTTGCGGGAAATTCAGATTGCGGCGCTGGACCATCCGTCCAATTTGCAGGTCGTCGGTGCGCTTCGCAACGGAGTCGCCCTGATGCCTCCGGAAAAGTCCCTGCGCCTCGAACCCAAGGACCAGCTCATTCTCCTCGCCGAAAAACGCGCCGACTACGACGCCTTCGAAAACTCCCATCTAACCACCCATCCCCTACCCCAAACTGCATGAACAAAGTCCTGATCAAAACTCAGCGCGAGGATGAACTCGCGCGTTTCCTGGAATCCAACGGCTTCACCGTCGAGGAACTCGCTAACGACGTCTTCCGCATCCAGCGCGAGGATGAGCTGCCGGTCTTCCTCAAGGTGGACGACAAGCAGATCTACTTCGAGGTCGATCTCGGAAACATCGAGGCGATTCTCTCCCAAGATCTGCTGCTCTCGCTGCTCGCCCTGAACACAGAAATCCTGCCTGTCAGCGCCGGACTCGACACCACCAACGTCGACGACCGCCGCCTCGTCCTTGTGGAAAGCCGCGAAATCGGAGACCTCAGTGACCAGGAACTTCTCGCCGTTTTCGACGCACTCGAACTCGCCGTGGACCGCGTCACCGAACTCCTCAGCCCGTCCATCAACGCCTAACATTTTCTAACCATGAGCATTTTCTCACGCATATTCAAAATCGGCCAAGCCTCCGCCAACAAGGTGGTGGAAAAATTCGAGAAGCCCGAGCTGATGCTCGAGCAGGCGATCGCAGACAAGGAAAAGCAGATCCGCGAGGTGAAGCAATCCGTCCAACAGGTCATCGCCACCGAGCGCCAAACCAAGGTCCAGTTAGAAAAAGAGAAGGCCGAGAAATTCCAGTGGGAGCAAAAGGCGGAAGCCGCCATGCGCTCCGGCCGCGAAGATCTAGCCGTGAAAGCGCTGGAACGCGCCAGCGAACATGAAGCCCGCGCGGCATCGCTTGAGCCGAGTTGGCAAGGCCAGCAATCCTCCGTCGCCGAGCTCAAACAAGAAGTCATCGCGATGGAGGCCGAAGTCGCCGAATACCGCCGCAACAAGGATTTCATCATCGCCCAAAGCAAGGCCGCGCAGGTCAAGAAAGACATCTACGAAGCCAAGGCACGCATGACCAACACGCGCAGCCCGGACGACCTGATGGCCCGCATGAAAGCCAAGGCCGAACGCCAAGGATTCGAAGCGGATGCCGCCAAGGAGATGGCCACCAGCCCCGGCGGCACCAGCCTGGAAGACGAGTTCAAATCGCTCGCCACCGGCGCAGGAAGCCCAGACGTGCAAGCCAAGCTCGACGCCCTCAAGGCCAAGCTCGGCACCGCCACCCCCGGCTGATGATTGACTCCGCATCACCTCCGGCCCCAGCAGGAAGGCACGTCCTCGCCGAGCTAACCGGTTGCCCGCCGGAGGTGCTGAATGACGTCGCTGGTCTCGAAACTTGCTTTCGGGATTGCGCGGAAAAAGGTGGAGCCACCTTGGTTTCATCGCACTTCCATCACTTCTCGCCGCAAGGTGTTAGTGGCGTGGTCGTCATCGCGGAAAGCCACGTCACCGTCCACACTTGGCCGGAACACGGCTACGCCGCAGTGGACGTTTTCACCTGCGGCCGCCCCGAAGTGGCGGAAGCGGTGATGGCCCTGATCATCACCGCCCTCCGCGCGGAGAACGTCCACCGGACCTCGTTCCAGCGCGGCCCAAATGCCGTCCCCACTGAAGTCCTGTCCTAGCTCTATCCTCATGCCCGAAGCTCTAGCAGACCGCGCCGCCCGAGGGGTCTCCAGCGTGAAAAGGTCCCTCATCGCCGAGCACGGCTGCGAGGCACTGGAACTCGACTATGAAATCAAGCTCGTCCTCTTCCTCACCGCCCGCATCGACGGCGAGACCAACCACGCGGAGAAGCAATTCGCCGCCGCCGTGGGCAGGAAAATCGAGTGGTCCGCCGCGCATGACCGGCTGCTAGAAGCCCGCGTGCTTGCCCAGCCGAGCTACGATCTATCCGCCCTCCGCTTCGGCGGAATGCACCCGGCGTGGGGCGAGCAGTTATTCCGCATCGCCGCCGGCGTGGTGCTTGCGGACGGCATCATCAACCACGACGAACGTTTATTTCTCGGCAACCTCGCCTTCCAACTGCTCGGCGGCGACATGACCCGGATGGAGCAAGTTCTATCATGGCTGGAGTCCGGCGAGGAAGAACCCATCGAGCCGCCAGCGGTGGAGGTTCCCAAGGAGGATCTCGAAACCTGCATCGCCGAACTCACCAAGCTGGCCGGCCTCGCCAACGTGAAGCAGGAAATTGAAAGCCTCGTCCGTTTCCTGGAAATCAACAAAGCCCGCGAGCAACACGATCTCAAAGGCGCGGCGATGTCCCTGCACATGGTTTTCTCCGGCAATCCGGGCACCGGCAAAACCACCGTCGCCCGCATCGTCTCCCGGATTTTCGCCGCCCTCGGCGTGCTAACAAAAGGCCACCTCGTCGAAACCGACCGCCTCGGCCTCGTCGGCCAATACGTCGGCCACACCGCCAAGAAAACCGACGATCTCGTCCGCCAAGCGCTCGATGGGGTGCTCTTCGTGGACGAGGCCTACGCGCTCGTGGCCGGCGGTGAAAACGACTTCGGTCGCGAGGCGATCGACACCATGGTCAAGCGGATGGAAGACCATCGCGAGCGCCTGATCGTCATCGTCGCGGGTTATCCTGAGGACATGAAGACCTTCATTGCCGCGAATCCCGGGTTGCAATCACGCTTCACGATTCACCTCAATTTCGAAGACTACACCGCGCCCGAACTGGTCGGAATTTTCAAAGGATTCTGCGAGAAGAACCAATATTCGCTGGAAGCCTCTGCGGAGGCAGCCCTCGAATCGCAGATCACCGCCGAACTCAAAACCGCAGGTCGTGGCTTCGGCAACGGCCGCCACATGCGCAACCTTTTCGAGAAAGCCATCCGCAAGCACGCCGTCCGCCTCTGCATGAGAAAACGCGAGTGGACCAAGGAAGAACTTTCCCAACTAAGCGCCGAGGATCTCGGGTGAAGCACGGAATTCATTCCGGTTTTCATGGTAGAATAACGAAATCCGACGGGTTTGCGATGCAGCAGCATTCCGGGTATTGCCATCGCTCCCCTTCCCCGCTTGCATCCGCCCGCCGATGGCCTCCTCGTTTTCTTTCGACTCCCTGAACCAAGCCCAACGTGAAGCCGTGGGCGCTCTCGACGGCCCGGTGATGCTGCTCGCGGGCGCTGGCACTGGAAAAACCCGCACCGTCACTTGCCGGATCGCCCACATGCTGGAAAAGCGGATCGATCCGTCCGAGATCCTCGCCGTGACTTTCACCAACAAGGCCGCCAGCGAAATGCGCGAGCGGATCGGCGGGATGGTCTCGAAAAAAGCGGCCAAGGCGATGACTGTTTGCACCTTCCACTCGCTCTGCGTCCGCATCCTCCGCGACGGCATCGACAAGCTCGGCTACAAGAAAAACTTCTCGATCTGTTCGCACTCCGACCAGGTCGGATTGATGAAACAGCTCCTCGTCCGCAAGGGTGGCTCGTCGGAAAAGGTGAAGCCCGACGACGTGCTCTCGGCGATTTCTAAAGGCAAGAATCAGGGCGTCGATCCCCAGGATCTGGAGGACGACTATTTCGCCATGCTTGGCGTGGCCTATCAGAACGAGCTGCGCGCCCAGAACGCGGTGGATTTCGACGACCTCCTGCTGATGGGCGAGCAAATCCTCAGCAACCACGCCGACGTCCGCGAAGTCTTCCGCAAGCGCTTCACTCGGGTGACCGTGGATGAGTTCCAGGACACCAACGCACTCCAGATGCGGCTGCTCCAACAGCTCGTCGGCCCGCCGAACTACCACGTCTGCGTCGTCGGCGATGACGACCAGTCGATCTACGGCTGGCGCGGCGCGGAGGTGGCGAACATCCTCCAGTTCGAAAAATTTTTCCCCAACCCGAAGATCATCCGGCTGGAGGAAAACTACCGCTCGACCCACGCGGTGCTGCACACGGCTAACAGCCTGATCAAGCACAACATCGGCCGCCGCGAAAAGATCCTGCGCTCGACCCGCAAGGGCGGCGATCCGGTGCGCATCGTCGCGATGCCGGGCGACGACCAAGAAGCCGAATTCATCGCCGAGGAAATCATGGCGGGCAAAGGGGCCGTCGGTGCTGAGTGGGAAGACTTCGCCATCCTGTTCCGCACGAACGGCCAGAGCCGCAAGCTGGAACTGGCGTTCCGCGAGCGCAAGATGCCCTACCGAATGGTGGGTGCGCAGAGTTTCTACGACCGCCGCGAAGTGCGCGACGTGCTGGCCTACGCCCAACTGTTAGCCTCGCCCGACGCGGACGTGCCGCTGCTGCGCGTGCTCAACGCGCCGAACCGCGGCATCGGCCAGTCCACCGCCGTGCTGGCTACGGATTGGAGCCGCGAGCATCACGAGTCGGTCTGGCAGGCGCTGTGCGATCCAAATTTCACCGACCAGTTAGGAGCCAAGTCGGCCAATGCCGTGCAGGAGTTCGTCGCCACCATCGCCGGCGCGAAGAACCGGATAGAAATCGCCAAGGAGAACCCCGCCGATGTGCTCGATGCCTTGGTCAAGGAGATCGAATACCTGCCGTGGATCGAGCGCGCCTGCAAGACCGACAGCGAGCGCCAACAGCGTGGCGAAGGGATTTTCAGCGTCATCGACAGCCTCCGCAAACACGTCGAAAAGGGCAAAGGTCTCCAGTCGTTCCTCGACCACAGTGCGCTCGCCTCAGACAAGGACGATGAGGATCTTGAGAAGAAGCAAGGCGTCACCTTGATCACGCTCCACGCATCGAAAGGGTTAGAATTTCCCATCGTCTTCCTCGTCGGCCTCGAAGAAGGATTCCTGCCTCACACCCGCAGCATCGCGGAAGGGACCAAGGACGAGGAGCGGCGGCTGTTATACGTCGGCATCACTCGTGCGCAGGACCAGCTCACCATGACCTACTGCTCCACCCGCATCAAGTGGGGCCAGGAAACCGGCTGTCAGCCGAGTTCGTTCATCGGCGAGCTCGACGACGAGCACCTCACCCACACCACCTACGATGACATCCTCGGCGCCGCGCCTAGCAGCGACGAGTTAGAGAATTTTTTCGGCGGACTCAAGGGCTTGTTAGACGATACTTGAACCCGTCTTATAAGCAGTGGGACGAGAAGAGATTCGCTCGCTGCGCATCGGCCAAGTGGAGAAAATGTCCACTCTCCTTATTTCGCTGGCCCGTCGGGCGCAGCAAAAAGGCGGACCCGGTTAGGGATCCGCCTTTGGCTGATAGAATAAGAAATCAAGCCTGACCGAAGATCGTCCGGCCGGTGGAGCGAAGGTCGTCACAAGCGGTTTTCATGCGCTCGCAGAGACTGAGTTCGCCCTTCTTGAGGTAGGAGCGTGGGTCGTAGTGTTTCTTGTCGCCGACTTCGCCGTCGATCTTGAGCACGCCTTCGATGTTCTGGCACATGTGGGCGACGATGGGGCGGGTGAAGGCGTATTGCGTGTCCGTGTCGATGTTCATTTTAACGACGCCGTAGTCAAGGGTCTCGCGGATTTCCGATAGCGCGGAGCCGGAGCCGCCGTGGAAGACGAGGTCCATTTCAGCGCCCGCGCCGTGCTTGTCGGTGACGGCTTTTTGGCCATCGCGAAGGATGGTGGGAAGGAGCTTCACCGAGCCTGGCTTGTAGGCGCCGTGGACGTTGCCGAAGGTGGCGGCAAAGATGAATTTGCCGATAGGCTGAAGCGCCTCATACACTTCCACCATGTCTTCGGGAGTGGTGTAGAGTTTTTCGATCGGCAGGCCGGAGGTGTCGTGACCGTCTTCTTCGCCACCTACGCAGCCGGCTTCGACTTCGAGGATGATGCCGAGTTCGGCGCACTCCTTGAGGAGGACTTTGGAAATCTCGAGGTTTTCCTTCAGCTCGACGACGGAGCCGTCGAACATGTGGGACTGGAACAACGGTCCTTTGCCTTCGGCGATGCGCTTGCGGGAAGCTTCTAGCAGCGGCTTGAGGAAACTATCCACCTTGCTCGGATGGCAGTGGTCGGTGTGGAGGGCGATGAGCACATTGTGCTTTTCCGCAAGGAGGTGGCAGGCTTCTGCTAGAACGATGGCACCGAAGGCGGCGTCCTTCACGGAGGTGCCGGATGCGAACTCGCCGCCGCCGGTGGAAACTTGGATGATTCCGTCAGACTTGGCTTCGGAAAAGGCACGCAGCGCACCGTTGATGGTGGGCAACGAGGTGACGTTGATGGCGGGGTAGGCGTAACCACCCTTTTGGGCGGCGTCCAACATGGCGCGATATTGCGCGGGGGTAGCGATTGGCATGGCAGCGGTTTTCGTAACCAAGCCGCCGCCCGAGGACAAGCCATTATCCTGAGAATTCCTCAACGCTGGCTGGCTTGCGGCTTGCCAATCGCCGATCAGCCGGATTGTTTCTCGTCCATCCCGATGAATTCATCCGAAACAATTGTCTGCAAGCCAACCCCTTGGTTTCTCCTCCGCGCGGCGGTGATGGTGGTGATGTTCGGCGTCTTCGCGGTGCTGTTTTACATCGATGGCTCCACCGGCTACCGCAAGAAGAACGAGAGCTACTATCTCCGCAAAACCTTCCAGATCGCTAACGATGATTTCACCAAACAGAACTCTAGCGGATCACTAACTGCTGCCGAATGGCAACGCCACGCGGCAAATCAGTCCGTCGCATTTCCCGAGGACCGGACGGTGTTGCCGGCCTCTATCAAGTTGCCAATGCCATGGCCGACCATCCTCCACGACTATGAGCGGATGAAGCCGCTGCAATGGAACATCCTGTGGCGCGAATATTCCAAGGAGAACGGCCTCAATGCCGCCGTCGAGGAGCCTTACGATGCCAAGAAAATCAAGGAGCAGTGGGTCGTCTTCGGGGTCTGTTCCGTGCTTGCGCTGATCGCCACATTTTTCCTGCTTCGCACGATCCGCCGCTCGATTTCCGCAGACGGAGAGGCCGTCACCACCCAGCAAGGCAAGAGGATTCCCTATGCGGATCTCAAGTCGCTCGACCTCCGCAAATGGGAGACCAAGGGGCTGGCTTTCATCGACTACGAAGGCTCGGCAGGGAAAGGCAAAATCCGCATCGACGGCCTGACATACGGAGGTTTCAAGAAGGAAAACGACGAACCTGCCGAGCGCCTGCTGCGGCAGATCCGGGCACACTTTTCCGGTGAAATCATCGAATACACGACCGTCACTCAAGGCAGTCCCAAGGATGAAGAATCCAAGCCTGCCTGATGGATTTTCCGCCCGCTTGTGCTTTTCGCTTGCCGATTCGTTTTCGAAGTTGCCAAGTCGGGCCAGCAAGCGATAACCACGTCCAACGCCAACTCCCAACAACAGCAACTCATGTCAGATAAAAGTATCGAAGCCCGTGTAAAGGACATCATCGTCGATCAACTTGGCGTCAACGCCGATCAAGTCACCACCGAAGCTAAATTCGTCGAAGACCTCGGCGCTGACTCGCTCGACACCGTCGAACTGGTCATGGCCTTCGAAGAAGAATTCGACATCGAAGTGCCGGACGAAGAGGCGGAAAAACTTCAAGCTGTGGGCGACGTGGTCACCTACATCACCAGCCAACAAGCCTGATCCGGTAGGCTAACGCTTTTTGAAAGGGCGGGCTCCTCTACAGGTGTCCGCCCTTTTCTTTGCAATGCGCCCGATCCGGGCGACTCTCACCCGCCCATGCACTCGCAAGACGATATCCACTACGCGCTTGAAACGACCAAGGTGCTCCGCGAACCGGACCGCCGCATCGATACCTTCGGCGAGACGCGCTTCGAGTTCCAACTCATCAGCGAGCTGATGGACCGAACCGGAGAAGTTAGAATCCGCACCGGCGAAGTGGAGGCCATGCGCCCGCGCATTCTCCGTCCTTCCTCCTACATGGAGGTGGAGTTAGATGGCTTCGATGCTTCTGCTAGAGCGCGCTTCGACAAGCTGGTGGAGAAGTTGCAATCCGAAGGCAAGGATCTCGCGTTCCTGCAATATGGTTTCAAATTCAAGCGCGGCCAAGTGCATGAGGAAATCGTCCACGACACCATGAACGCCGTCCGCGAGCGAGTGTTAGAAGACATCCGCCGCACCGGCAATCCCGCCCGCGCCATCATCGAAGGCGTGGACGACGCTTGGGAGATTTCCATCCTCAAGTTCTCCTTTGAAATGATCCTGCGCTCCCATGAAATCAATGCTTTCGATTTCAAGCGCCGCGGCCTCATTTAAGCCTCCCGGATTTCGCCCATGAGCCTTTGGACGGTTTTCAAGCTGTTAGCCGCGATGGGCGTTCTCGCGGTGATGGGTTTCACCGGCATGTTAGCATGGCATGTCCTCGTCTCCCCGCTCGGCGGAGTGTTCGAGAAAATCATCCCGAACCCCGCGGAAGTCGCCGGCAGACAGGCCGATGCTGAATTCGCCAAAATGTTAGACACAGCGGAGCTACCCGACGTCGATCCCGGCGAGAAAGCCTTTCAACGTGCTCACGAATTGCTAGCCCTCGGCAAGCTCGACGAAGCCCGGGAGAAGCTCACCACCATCGTCAACGTTTTCCCCACCTCCCCTTCCGCGCCCGTCGCCCGCCGGATCGTCGGCGAGATGAACCTCGATGAAATCCTTTCCACCGCCCACATGGCGGGCAAGAAAACCCACATCGTCAAACGCGGAAATTCCTTCCTCAGCATCGCCGCCGAGTATCACACCACGCTCGACATGATCATGCATCTCAACGGCATGATGGAGCTGAAAAACATCCAGCCCGGCGAAGAACTCATCGTCATGCCGCTGGATTTCCGGCTGCTCATCGAGCCGCAGCGCAAACTGATCTCAGTCTGGGAAGGTGGTCGCTTCATCCGCGAGTATCCCATCATCCATCTCGGAGTGACCGGCAAACTGGCGCCGGGAAAAACCAAAGTTGCCTCGAAATTGGCCGAGTTCGGCGGCAAACAAGTCGCCCCCCAATCCAAGGACTACCGCGCCGCAGAAAAAGTCATCCAGATCGCTAAGCCCTCCCTCCAAATCCGCGGCGGCGGCGAGAGCGCAGACGCAGCCCCCCACGGCATCGTCCTGCGCTCCGACGACATGGAGGAAATCAGCCTGCTCACCCGAGTCGGCAATGAAGTGGAGATCCGCTGAAGGGCGGAGCGCGGAATTCATTCCGGCTTTCATTCATTCATTCATCCGAAGTGGGAAAGGGAATGGAAAGAAAAAGGGCACCGCGAATCCAGCGAATCAGGCGAATCTTCGAAATCCAGGAGACCAAACACGAAACCCGTCTGCCTGATTTGGCTCTGAAGATTCGCTCGATACGCCAGATTCGCGGTGCCTATCTCTTCGATTTGATAGAAATTCCTCAGTTCATGCATCGGCCCTGAATCCTGATGCACCGCCTTTCTCCTTGTCACGTTAAAGCCTTCCTATCAGTCGGCCCAGTGTTGTGAAACCACACAACTCTCCCCATGAAATCCCTCATAACCACTGGTAAATCGAACTTACGACTTTGTTTCAGTCTCATCCGTGTTCTCGCCTGTTGCTTCATCGCCGCCTCCCACATCCAGCCCGCACCCGCCGCTCAACCGCAAGTCGCCACCCAGTTCGACTTCTCCTCCGACACCACTCCCGGAGCGCGGAAATTCTACTTCGAAACCATCCCAAGCCACCGCTACACGCTCTGGCGTTCCACCGATCTCCAAAATTGGGCACCCGTTCCCGGCTATCCGCAAACGGCAACCGCTCTCTCCATCGAGCATACCTTCACCCAAGACGTGAATGGGTTTGCGGTCGGTCGATTCGCGGACGTGAGCATTGAGCTTTCAGATGTCACCGGCATTGATCCGACAAGTATCCGAATCACCGTGGGTGCGACAGGGCAACTCACGCCCGGAGCGCCGGGACTGATCATCTCCGGAACTACGATCACCTACGATTCCGGTGACAGTGCTCTGGGAGCATGGGGAGCCACGGTCACGGCCACGCTGGTGGCGGCGGATACCCTCGGCCACACGCTCACCCACACTTGGAGTTTCCACCTCGAACCCGAGCCACAGACAGCTGCTAACCTCTTCGTCTTCGGCTCGCCCACCGCCCAGCGAGCAGGCCAGCGTGTGAGTGGCCCCGCTGCATCACTGGCTGTCCGCTTTCCGGCACCGGCCGGTCCGCCGAAAGCCAACGATCCGCCGCCGTGGAGCATCCACGAAGTAATGACTGACCGCATCGTCATCACCTATGCGGCAGGCGGTGCGCCATCCTTCGCCGTCTGGCAGTTGATCTGTAACTTGACTCCGACCAAGGAGAGTGAAATTTTCTACCGCTGCGTGCTCACCTCTAATAATGAAGTTGCAAATCTGAAACTCACCGTCTTCACCGAGGAGGCTCCTCTCAAGGATTTTGTGAGCCAGGGAGCGGCTGCCTTTACCGAGGAATCCAGTCGATTTCACTTTGGCCATAGCCGGGCCGGCATTCGCGTTTCTCCCGCCGGGTTTGGAATTCTCCATTCCGATCTGGGAAGGCGAATGGCCGATCACTACTCAGGAGCTCACCCTCAAAAATCACCCTCAATCTCGCACCGTCGCTCCCGGTGATGATGTCTCGTTCACCTGCACGGTGGACAGCCCTGCCGCACCAACTTTTCAGTGGTATCACAAGGATGTGTCGATCCCCGGACAGATCTCCCGAACCTTGTCGATTTACAACGTCACCAGCGGTCACGCGGGTTCCTATTTCATCAGGGCTAGGGCGGGCGGGCAGACGGTAGATTCCAACACCGCCACGCTCACGGTGCAGACCGCAACGCCGCAGAATCTGGATGCGGATGGTGATGGCATTCCTAACATCCACGAGACGAACACCGGCATTTGGGTTTCCTCCACGAATCGTGGTACCAATCCCAATCGCTGGGACACTGACAGTGACGGGCTTTCCGATGGTGTGGAAACCAACACCCGCACCTATGTCTCCCGCAGTAACACCCGCACGGATCCGCTCGGTCTGAACACCGATGGCGATGGCGTGAACGACAAGCGTGAGATCGACTTTGGCACCGATCCGAATGTACCTCCCACGCCGCCCGCGCCGGGTGGTTTTTCACTGATCCCGGCGGGGAGTTTCCAGATGGGAGATCAATCGGCTTCAAACTATGAGGAGGATAGTGTAGAGAGGCCACAACAGAACGTTTACGTTAGTTCATTCTATATGGCGAAATACGAAGTTACCCAAGGCCTTTGGGATGAGGTACGGTTGTGGGGAATGAATCATGGCTACGTGGATTTAGCACCTAGTGATGGAAGGAAGCCGAATTTACCCGTCCATATAATCTCTTGGTATGACATGGTGAAGTGGTGCAACGCGCGGAGTGAAAAAGAGGGGTTGACGCCATGCTACACAGTTTCTGGGGTGGTATATCGGGCTGGCCGGAATGCACCGGATTGCAATTGGAATGTAAACGGATACCGCTTGCCAACGGAGGCGGAATGGGAGGAGGCGGCGAGGGGAGGATTGGGCGGGAAGCGTTTTCCGTGGGGGGACACCATCACCCACAACAATTCAAATTACTACAGCAGTAGTGCTTACGTTTGGGGTGTAGGCTTCCGTACGGCTCGGAATTCAAATCCGTAATAGGGGGCTAAATGGGGTCATACGAGGGGCGTTGATGGGGTCCCGATTCGATGGGGTCGTCGATGGAGTCGGTCCCGGTAATCGAGCACAAGCTTTATCCCAAATGAGATTCAGGTGCCGCATTGCAATGATCATAGCCTCGCGCTGGGACAGGATGAGTCTAGTGACCAGCGGAGCGATGCGTTCTATCACATCGGCCTGATCCTCGCGGGCGGCGGCGAGGTCGTGGATGCGCTGGTGATTAAGCCAGTATTCGGGAGCGGTGCCGGAAAGTTTTTCCAGACTTGCGGTTTGGCCGGAAGACCCGCATTTTGCCGTCGTGCAAGCACTTCGTCTCCGCGCTGTGATCTACCCAGAGGACGGACTTTGGGTGGCACATGCCTTGGAGATGGATTTGATCGGTACCGGCGCAACCGAGGCTGCGGCATTGCGGGAACTCCGGTCAAATGTCGAAGTGCAGCTTTCATTTGCCAAGCAGCAGAGATCAAATCCCTTTATTCCAGCACCGGCTGAAATCCAGCAGCTCTGGGAGGAAACGAATCTTGCTGTCCTTGGCATGGTGCGCTCCAAGATCAAAACTCCGGGCCGGTCCACCCGATTTCTTGAGTGGAGTGATGTGCAGGTGTCCCGGATCGGCAAGAATGTTTTCCAGGTCGCTTGAATGGCAAAGCCACTTAAACTCCGTGATTTCCTCAAACGATTGAAAGAGCTGGATCCGTTGATCGAGGTTGTTGCCAACCGTGGCAAGGGGAGCCATCTCATGCTTTGCAAAGAGATGCACGACGGCAAAGTCTCTTTCCCCATACCGACAAGCTCCGGCGAAGTCGCGGGTCCATATCAGAAGGCGGATACGGCGCTTCGGATTGCCAGAGGACGCATTCAGGAAGAAATGAAAACGAAGTCGATGGCGGTAGCACCCTTCAGGCGAGATTCACGGGAGTTTCGGGTTTGGTTTTTGTGGCCCGGCTTTTCTTGTCGCTGCTTGCGTCTCATGCCCATGCCACTCTCATGGCCCACATCCTCGCCGGTGGCGAAACCAATCTGCCCGCCGATACACCGAGTGGACGGCTCGATACGGCAGCGCAGTTTTCCTTCGTCGGCTCGTTGGCGATTTCCAGTGACGGCGGAAACTACAAAGGCTCCGCCGTCGCCTTGTCGCCGGAATGGGTGCTCACCGCCGGGCACAACGTGGATCTGAACGACGAAGGACTGCCCGATGCTTTGTGGGGTGGCACGTTCAACTTGCCGGGCTACGGCACGTTCGGAGTTGCGCAGGTGTTTACGCATTCCAGTTTCACGGGCTTCGCGAGTCCCTCGGTGAATGACGATCGCGCCCTCCTGCACTTGGCGGTGCCTCTTCCCATTGGCATGGGATTTCCGACACTGGGAAGCGGCGCCGGCATTGGCGATTTCATCACGTTGGTCGGCTTCGGGCGCTCCGGTTACGGCAGCTACGGCTACACCACGAATGCAAGCCTGACGGATCGCCGATACGGCTCGAACGTCATCGACAGTTTCCAACTGGACGACGAAGGCTCGGGCCGGGCGGAGGTTTTCCGCTACGACTTCGACGCGCCAACCACCACGGGACTGGTGGGAGGCAGTCTCGGCAACGACATCGAGACGATCATCGGCCCCGGCGACTCTGGAGGTGCGGCACTCAAACAAACGGCCACTGGCTGGGAACTGGTTGGCATAAACACCTTTACAGAAGGCTACGGCGGGCGCTTCGGCGACGCGGGTGGCGGCGTTTTGGTCGCGCCCTACACGGACTGGATTTACCAAACCACCGGAATTCCCGAGCCGGGTTGCGTGGGAATGCTAATGTTCGCGATGATTTTGGCGAATGGATACCGTTGGAGAGTCTGACGACATGAAGGAAATCAGCCTGCTCACCCGCGTCGGCAATGAAGTGGAGATCGTCTGACGGACCGCCGGATTCATCCGGGCTTTCATTCATCATGTTCCTTCGAAGTTCTATATTGGACGTTCAATGTTCGATGTTCCTCTTTCCCCTCATCTCCGCTCTTGCATCTTCCCCCCTGTTTCCTGAATCTCCCGGCCCCTCACTATGCAGCTTCTCGAATTCGAAAAACCCGCCGCCGAGCTTGAACGCGAACTCGAGAAACTCCGCACCAAGTCTTCGTCCCAAAACATCGATCTATCCGCTGAGATTTCCATCATGGAAACCAAGCTCGCCGAGACCCGCGCCAGGATTTACAAAAACCTAACACCGTGGCAGCGCGTGCAGATCGCCCGCCACACGAACCGTCCGTTCATGCTCGACTACGTCTCCCTCGCCTTCACGGATTTCTGCGAGCTTCACGGCGACCGGCACATCGGCGACGACGCATCCATGCCCGGCGGATTCGCCCGCATCGGCGGCCGACGGGTCGTCGTCATCGGCCATCAAAAAGGCCGCGACACCAAGGAAAATCTCAAGCGCAACTTCGGCAGCGCTCATCCCGAAGGCTATCGGAAAGCCATGCGCCTGATGAAGACCGCCGAGAAATTCGGCCTGCCAGTCATCACCATGATCGACACCCCCGGCGCGTTTCCCGGCATCGGTGCCGAGGAGCGCAACATCGCGGAAGCCATCGCTTACAACCTCCGCGAAATGATGCTGCTCAAGGTGCCCGTCATCGCAATCGTCCTCGGCGAGGGCGGCTCCGGCGGGGCGCTCGGCATCGGCGTGGCCGACCGCGTGATCCTGATGGAAAACGCCTACTACTCAGTGATCAGCCCGGAAGGCTGTGCCGCGATTTTGTGGAAACACCGCAAGCACGCGCCCGAAGCCGCCGAGGCCATGAAACTCGTCGCACCCGATCTTCTAACACTCGGCCTCATCGACGACGTTATCGCCGAGCCCACTGGCGGTGCCCATCACGATCACCGAGCCACAGCCGACGCCTTCCGAGAAAAAGTTCTCGCCCATCTCGACGTTCTATCAGCACTCCCCACCGCGCAGCTTCTGGACGAGCGCTACGCGAAATTCCGCAGCTTCGGCGAGTGGCAGGGGAAATAATCACTTTCTAAAAACTAAACTAACATGGCCATCAAAGTAGGAGTCATCGGTGCAGGCGGAATGCTGCAATATCACGCGGCGGGCTTCCGCCAAGCAGGAGCTGAAATCGTCGCCGTCGCGGATCCCGCGCCGGGTGCCGCCGCCAAGGCCACCGAAAAATGGGGCATCGCGAATGCCTACGAATCCGTCGAAGCCATGCTCGCGGAATGCAAAGAACTCGATGCTGTTAGCATCATCGTTCCCAACAAATTCCACGCGCCGCTTGCGCTCCATTGTCTCAAGGAGGGCAAGCATGTTTTCTGTGAGAAACCGCCCGCGCTCAAAGCCTCCGAAGTAGAGGAAATGATCGCCGCCGCCGATGCCGTCGGCAAGAAGTTGATGTTCAACTTCAACAACCGCGCCCGGCCCGAGTCGCAGGCGATGAAGTCCTATTGCGAGGATGGCACCGTCGGCAGCATCAACTCCGCGCAAGCGAAATGGATCCGCCGCACCGGCATTCCGGGCTTCGGCGGTTGGTTCACCACCAAGGAACTATCAGGCGGCGGACCGGTCATCGACCTGCTCCACATGATCGACCTCGCGCTCTATTTCATGGGCTATCCCGAGCCAGCGCACGTCCTCGCGAACACCTTCGACACCTTCATCACGGACAAAAATTTCAAAGGCCCGTGGGGCATCCCCGACCGCGCCGATGGCACCAACAACGTTGAGGCCGCCGCTCACGGCTTCGTCACCTTCAAGACCGGCCAAGTTCTAACACTCCAAGTTTCCTGGGCGGAAATGATCAAGCGCGAGGAAGTCTCCGTGGTCTTTCAAGGAACCAAAGCCGGCGGGAAAGTCGAGCGCCTGTTCGGTCGCGACGGCCTCGATGAAACCGCCATCGACACCTGCGAACTCTACGTCCAGGAAAACGGTAACAGCGTCAACCGCACCATCGTCACGCACGCCTGCGAGGACATGGGCCGCAGCAACTCGGCCCGCAACTTCATCGAAGCCATCGAAGGCAAGGCCGAGCCGCTCAACACGCCGGACCAAGCGTTGCGCTTGATGCAAATCATCGACGCGCTCTATCAGTCCGCAGAATCCGGCAAGCCGGTTTCTATCTAACTCTCAAGGGTCGTGGGCGTCTCGCCAACGAGTCCAATCTCCCTCAAACTCGTGGGCAAGATGCCCACACTCCTTGAAACCTCATCAACATATGAATCGCAAACTACTCATGGGCATGGTCGGCGGCGGACGCGGTGCCTTCATCGGCGCCGTCCATCGCATGGCAGCCAACCTCGACGGCAAGATCGAACTCGTCGCCGGCTGTTTCTCCTCAGACCCCGAGAAATCCAGACTCTCGGGCGAGGATTTTTTCCTTAATCCGTCGCGGGTCTATTCCTCTTACGCGGAAATGGCCAAGGCCGAAGCCGCCTTGCCGTTAGGCGAGCGCATTGACTTCGTGACCATCGTCGCCCGCAATGATCTCCACTTCCCGGTCGCCAAGGCATTCCTCGCAGCTGGCATCCACATCGTCTGTGAGAAGCCGATGGCATTCTCTCTAGCAGAAGCCAAGGAGTTGAAAAAACTCGTCGATGGCAGCGGCCTCGTTTTCGCGCTGACCCATAACTACACCGGCTATCCGATGGTGAAGGAAGCACGCGCGATGGTGAAAGCCGGCAAGCTTGGCCGCATCCTCAAGATCGTCGCCGAGTATCCGCAAGGCTACGCCATCGGCGCACTCAAGGAGCAAGCCGACGGCGCGATTTCTAACTGGCGGATGGACCCGAGCATCGCCGGGATCTCTAACTGCATGGGCGACATCGGCTCGCACGCGGAAAACCTCGCTCGTTACATCACCGGCCTCGAACTCGAAGAAGTCGCCGCGGATCTCAACACCTTCATCCCCGGTCGTCCGTTAGACGACGATGGCAGCATGTTAGTCCGTTACGAAGGCGGCGCACGCGGCGTGCTGTTCGCCTCGCAGATTTCCACAGGCGATGAGAACAACCTGAACATCCGCGTTTACGGCACCGACGCCTCCATCGAGTGGCACCAAGAACATCCCAACGAACTGGTCGTGAAATTCGCCGATGCCCCGCGCCAAATCTGGCGGCGCGGAAATAGCTACAACGGCCCCGAAGCGTCGAAATACACGCGGCTGCCATTCGGTCACCCGGAGGCTTTCATTGAAGCGTTTGCCAACGTCTATCTGGCAGCGGCTGAGGCCATTGCCGATCATCTCGCAGGAACTTATCCGCGGGCGGAAGGGTATGATTTCCCGTCAGTCGATGACGGCGTGGAAGGCATGGCATTCATTGAAGCTGCTGTGGCTTCGTCGAAGGAGAACGCGGCTTGGAAGCCGGTGCATTGAGGAGCAGGGACGCCCACGGCCCTGGCATTCATTCATCAGAATGTCAGGAGCGGGCGGACTAACTCAATGTTAGAAAATGAATGAATGCGAGGGACGAGGGCGTCCCTCCTCCTTATTTCCCCAGCCCCTTCACGATCGCTGTCACGTTGTGGCGCACCATCGCTAAATACCCCACCCCGCCGGTCCCATCGGCGATCAATGGCTCGCCGAGCCGGATGCCGGTGTCGTGAGTGAGAGTCGTCAGAATCTTCGGGTTCGATTCCTTCTCCGGGAAAATCGCGGCGACGTGATTGCTCTTCAGGTCCGCCACCAGAGCTGCCAGTTGCTTGGGATCGGGCATTTGCTCGCGATTGAGTCCTTGCACGGGATGGGGTGTTAGACCGAAGTCTTTGCAAAAGTAATTGAAGGCCGCATGGGCAGTAGCGAGGTGCCGCCGGTCGCGCGGAATCTTCGAAATCTCACGCCGCGTCCATTTTTCTAACTCGTCGAGCTGCTCCCGATAGACTTCCGCATTTTTCCTGAAACTGGCGGCATTCTCGGGAGCCGCCTCCGCCAGTGCCTCGGCGACGATGCCGGTCGCCCGCCGGAAGCGGTCGATCGAGTGCCACCAATGCGGATCGATCGCGTGGGCGTGCCCGTGATCATCATCGTAACTCCCTTCAAGCGCGGGCAACGAAGCGCCCACTTCGATCAACGTCGCGCTGTTAGCGATGATCGCTTTCAACTTCGGCAGATAGCCTTCCAGCCCCATCCCGGCGACCAGATAGAGTGCCGCGCCTTGGGCTTTCTTGATATCTTCTGGTTTCGGCTCGAAATGATGAGGATCGGCGTTGGCTCCTATCAGATCAATCACCTCCACCTGCGTGCCGCCCACCTGCCGGGCCAGATCTCCCAGCAAGGGATGCAGCACGGCGATTTTCAGCTCCGCCGCAGAAAGCGGGAGTAGGCAAACAACCAGGGTAGCGAGAATCTTACTGAACATCGCGGGAAGGTGTCCGCATCCTCCGACTTTGCAAGTGGATTGCGTTTACCTTGAATCTCCTTGTGCGACCTGTTGGACCGCCGCTATCACTTGTTAGTGAAATTGTTTGCCATGAGTTTGTTCCTCCCGCTGACCTCCATGATCGCGGGGGCTTCCACCATTCTGCACACGGTCGACCCGCAACTTTACCGGGACGAGGCTGCACTCTATCCGATGGTTGGTAAGGTGAACGGCTTGGGCTCTAACGGCTCGGGAGTGATGCTTTCCGACCGCTGGGTGCTGACGGCGGGCCATATTGCTCAGAGCAAAGCAAACGGAGGAGGAGTGTTCAACGTGGGCGGCGTCAACTACACCATCGCGAGCACGATCCTCCACCCGGGCTACTCGACCTCGGGATCCGCGATTGCAAATGACATCGCGCTGCTTTACCTATCAGCGCCGGTTGCGGGTTTCAGCGGCGCGGAAATGTTTCGTTTCGACCAACCCGCCTCCATTCTCGGGCGAGAGGCAACCTACGTGGGACACGGGTTCCCCGGCACCGGGCAGACAGGTGCGCAATTGCAATTTCCCATCGAGCTGCGGGCGTTTACGAACCTCATCGAGTTCTATGGCGACCAATATGGCCTGACTACGACTTCGTTTGTCTCGGATTTCGACAACCCCACCGGCACCAGCAACCGCCAGGAATCAAACCCGAATGCGACCCGGTTAGAAGGAGCCGTGGCCCCCGGCGACAGTGGCGGCGGAGTCTTCGTGACGGTGGGCGGAGTGCGCTATCTGATAGGCATCAACAGTTACTCGGGAGCCGTTTCCCAAGCGACCAGCAATTCGCAGTATGGCGGCTTGAGCGGCGCCGTGGACTTGCAGCAATTTCACTCGTGGATTTTTGCAAACACCGGGATCTCAGCAATCCCGGAACCAAGCGCGTTGTTACTTTGCGGCCTTGGAAGCCTGCTAGGCCTGCGCCGGCGGCGGTGATTTAGAATCATACTGCGGTTTTGATTGCCAGCGGCGCGGCGAGCCGGGAGAGTTTGCCTGCCTTGAATCCCACGCACCCCGCATGAAAGTCGTCGCCATCGCTAACCAAAAAGGCGGCGTGGGTAAAACCACCACCGCGCTGAACCTGTCCGCCGCCCTTGCGCTGCGTGGCCAACGGGTGCTGCTCGTCGATCTCGATCCGCAAGCAAACTGCACGAGCGGCCTCGGCATCGAGCCGCCCGAGGGATGCAGCATGTATTCAGTGCTGTTAGGCGACACCACGGTGGCCCAACAAATTTTACCCACCGGCCGTGAGAACCTCTCGATCGTCCCGTCGGAAATGGACTTGGCCGGGGTGGAAATCGAGCTGGCCCGCAGTGACGACCACCTCACTCGCCTGCGGTCCATCCTCCAGGCTCTTAAGCCGAACGATCTTTTCGAATACTGCATCCTCGACACGCCGCCGTCGCTGGGCGTGCTGATGACCTCGGCCCTCGCCGCGGCGGATGAAATTTTGATCCCGCTCCAGTGCGAGTGGTTCGGGCTGGAGGGCTTGGCGAAGATCGTGCATGTCATCGACCAGATCCGCGGCTCCGACGCGAATCCGGGGATCAAACTGGAAGGCATCGTGATGACGATGTACGATGGCCGCACCTTGCTCTCGCGGCAAGTGGTCGAGGAAGTTTCCAAGTTTTTCCCGGACCAGATGTACGCCACGATGATCCCACGAACGATCCGGATCGGCGAAGCACCGAGCCACGGCAAGACAATCTTTGAACACGACGGCACCGGCTTGGGAGCGCTGGCCTATGGCAACATGGCGGACGAATTCCTGACTCGCCACGCGGCGGTGGGACCGCTGCTTGCGGCAAAATGACGCGGCTGCCATCGAACGATCTTTCAAAACAAACCGGTGCAAACAAGTCCGCCGCCAATTCCTCCAGATGGAGCGCCTGCACTGATCCACCGCACTCCAAAGGCTCCGGTGATCATGCTCACCGCGATGATCTCGACGGTGGTGGTGTCGGCAATGTGGGTGATCGGCATCGCGGTATTCTACTACACCATCTCGGGAAAGGATCCTGCCTTCGCCGTGAAAATGGTCGTTCCGCCGCAAGCCAATGTGGGCGATAGCATCAAGGTTGAAATGGAGGTGACCAATCCCAGCGACTCGCTTCTGGAACTCGACAGCATCGATATCGAGGAAACGCTGTCCAAGGGCTTCGAGTTACAGCGCATCGAGCCAGCACCCGAGCAAACGATACTGGATGAGGGCGACCCGGCGCTCATTTGGACGAATTCTCTGGCACCCGGAGAATCTTTTAGCGCATTGATCGGCTTGAAGGCGGTAAACGCAGGCATTTGGACCGGAGACCTGTCATTTTGGGATGAAAACTCGCAAGGGTATGTGTCGTCCTTGGTGACCCTCCGGGTCAAACCTGAATCAGCGACGATGCGGGGCGTGTTTGGATCTCAACCTGCGAAGGAAGCGGTGGAGCCAGACTGAAATCCCTCTGCCTAAAACGGATAGATGGGGCCGATGGCTATATGAGAGTTCACCTGGGGAGTTTCTCGATTCTCAACGCGTGGAACATTGGGCAGGCCAGTGAGGAACACCGATTCCCGCTTGACCTTGGGGCAGCGAATGAAGAGCTTCGCTCATTCTCCTAGGGGCTTCCGGCCTCCCGCTTTATTTTCAGCAGGCTCGCCCGGCGAAATGGAGAGGCGTCCCGGTTCTGGAGACTTCCGCAATTTTCACCACTTACTCTCTTATTTTCAACACTATCCATGTTCAAGAAACTTTTTGGAAACTTGTTTTCCAATGATATCGGCATCGACCTAGGGACCGCGAACACACTGATCAACGTCAAAGACCACGGCATCGTTTTGCGCGAGCCGTCGGTCGTTGCAGTCAGAGCGGGGACCAACGAAGTGCTTGCCGTGGGCGATGACGCCAAACGCATGCTCGGCAGGACGCCGGGCAATATTGTCGCGATCCGACCATTGAAAGACGGTGTGATCGCGGACTTCGAAGTGACCGAAGCGATGCTCCGGCACTTCATCCGCAAGGTCAACAAAGGCCGTCGATCAAACCCGCGGGTGCTCATCGCGATTCCTTCCGGGATCACTGAGGTCGAGCGCCGCGCCGTCCGCGAATCCGCCGAACAGGCCGGTGCGCGCGAAGTTTATCTGATCGAAGAGCCGATGGCAGCGGCGATCGGCGTGGGACTGCCGGTGCAGGAAGCGTCGGGAAATATGATCGTCGATATCGGCGGCGGGACGACGGAAGTGGCGCTCATCTCTCTTTCCGGCATCGTCTATGCCCGCAGCGTGCGCACCGCTGGCGACGAGCTGGACGAGGCGATCATCCAATACATGAAGCGGGCTTATAATCTGATGATCGGCGAGCGGACCTCGGAAGACATCAAAATCCGGCTTGGCTCGGCAGCGCCTCTTCCCAAGGAAATGACCATGGAAGTGAAGGGCCGCGACCTCGTGGCCGGCCTTCCGAAAACCATCACCATCACCTCGCAGGAAATCCGCGAGGCAATGGCGGACCCGCTCAGCACCATCGTTGACGCCGTCCGCACCACTCTCGAACGCTGCCCACCGGAACTCGCTGCCGACCTTGTCGATCGCGGCATCGTGCTGGCCGGCGGAGGGGCGTTGCTCAAAGGGCTTGATCGTCTTTTGCGCGAGGAAACCGGGCTGCCGGTCCACATCGCCGAGGATCCCCTCAGCGCCGTGGCCGAAGGCACTGGCAAGGCGCTACAGGAGCTCGCGCTTCTGAAGCGGGTCACCAACTCCGACCGCTAACCGCGGACCCTCGGTGCCCTTCCGGCCATGAAGCCGCTCAATCTCATCGCCCTGCTGCTCTTCCTCGGAGGAGCCGTGTGGGCGATCACGCAAAGCAACCGGGCGGTGCGCGAGGTGCAGGACCTGTATTTTTCGGCGATGTCGCCGTTATTAAAATCGGGTTCCAAAATGGAAACCCAGGCCCGTGCGTTTCTCGACGAAACCCGGCATTCCAAGGATCTTGAAGTCGAGCTGGGAATCGTCCGCCGCGAGCTGGGATCGCTGCGGGTCAAGAACTCGCTCTATCAGGATCTGGAACGGGAA
>JAYTLO010000119.1:0-7058 GCA_043729385.1 Akkermansiaceae bacterium | reverse complement strand
GGCGTGGCGGTTGAAAACCGCCGCCACGTCACTCCGCTGGCACATGCGGCTCGAAGGTCATCGCGCGTTCGTGTTCGCGGGCTTTGGCGGCTTTCCGCGCTTGCTGATAGAAATGGTCTTGCACGCGGAATGCCTTTTGGCCTTTGGCACGGACGAGGCGTTGGGAGCTGCCATCTGGCATGAGGCGCGAGGACTGAGTGTTATCTTGGAAATAAGCATCGAGGATTCTAACGAGCCGTCGTTTAAGCGCGGGTTCCTCGATGGGAATCATCAGTTCGATGCGTTTTTCCAGGTTGCGGGTCATCCAATCCGCTGAGGCGATGTAAACTTCCGAACTGCCGCCTTGGTGGAAATAGAACAGCCGGGCGTGCTCAAGGAAGCGGTCGATTACGGAGATGACTTCGATGTTTTTCGAGTGTTTCGGGTCGCCGGGTTTGAGGCAGCAGATGCCGCGGATGTTGAGGCGGATCTCGACGCCGGCCTGCGAGGCTTTGTAGAGGGCGTTGATGATTTCCGGGTCTTGCAGCGAGTTGACCTTGCCGATGATGCGGGCGGGCAGTCCTTGTTTGGCGCGCTCAGCTTCCCCGGCGATGAGATCTAGCAGCGTCGGCTTCATCGCGGTGGGGGCGGGGACGAGGCGTTGGAAACGCAGCAGTTTGGAGCGTCCGGTGACGGCGTTGAAAAACAGCGAGGCGTCATTTCCATACTCCGGCTTGCACGTTAGATAGGAGAGATCGGTGTAGAGCTTGGAGGTGGTTTCGTTGTAGTTGCCGGTGCCGAGGTGGACGTAGCGGCGCAAGTGGCCGGACTCGCGTCTCACAATCAGGCAGATTTTCGCGTGGGTTTTGAGGCCTTTCACGCCGTAAACAATTTGTGCTCCGGCGCGTTGGAGTTCGTCGGCGCGGTCGAGGTTGCGGGCCTCGTCGAAGCGGGCCTTGAGCTCGACCAGCGCGGTGACGTGCTTGCCATTTTCCGCCGCTTTGATCAGCGCGTCGATGATCCGGGACTTCCTAGCAGTCCGATAGAGCACTTGTTTGATGGCGATGACATCCGGGTCTTCGGCGGCTTCCTCGATCAGGCGGAGTACGGGTTCGAAGGATTCATAAGGGTGAAATAACAGAACGTCGTTGGAGGCGATGGTTTCAAACATCGACGCCCCGGGCGCGATGGAAGGGGAGTTCTGGGCTGGCCAATCAGCATCGCGGAGGTGATCGAAACCCGAGAGAAACGCGAGCTCCATGAACGACGCCAACCCAGGCGGGCCATCGACCCGATAGACTTCCTGCGGGGTGGTGGCAGTGACGTGCTTGATCACGCGGACGAGATCGCGCGACGCGTCTGAGCGGAGTTCCAGTCTAACGGTATCGGCGGAACGGCGGGCACTCAGTACGTCTTCCATCTCATCGGCAAGGTCGCTGGCGTCCTCTTCCTGCACGGCGATGTCGCCATTACGAGTGACGCGAAATGCGGTGGTGGCAGTGACGATTTCCCCTGGGAAAAGCTGTCCGGCGTGGGTGGCGACGAGATCCTCGATGAGGACAAATGCGTGGCCTTGGCCCTCGACGGGGACATTCACCCGGCGGCCGAGCGACTCGGGAATGGGCACGAGTGCGTAGCGGGTGATCTGCGTTTCTATATCTACCAACCGGCAGGTGACGGTGATTTGCAGTGCGGGAACGATGGGCGGTGCGCCCGTGGGATCGACGGCAAGCGGTGTGAGCAGCGGGAAAATCAAGTCTTCGAATGTGGCGGCGGCATGAGCTGCTTGCACGATCGACAACTCGCGCGGATGGAGCGACTGGATGCCAGCTTTCTCAAGCGCGGGGACGATGGTGCCGGTGAGCAAGCAGTGTTGATCCGCGCACATTTTTAGGATGCGCTGGCGCAGGGCGATCAAGTTCCGCGCGGGTGAGTAGCCCGAGGCGTCTGGCGTTTTGCGGCCGCTGCGGCGCATCAACATCAAGCCGCCGATGCGGACTTGGAAAAACTCGTCGAGGTTAGAAGCCGTAATGGCGAGAAATTTCACCCGCTCTAACAATGGCAAGTCTTCGCGCAATGCTTCATTGAGCACGCGCTGGTTAAACTCGAGCCAAGAAAGCTCGCGGTTGAGATAAGGGGTGGACATGGAAGAAAGTTGATAGGAGATGGTTGAAAGTGGATGGGAAAAATGAGCCGATCATTTGCGATCTAATTATCCTCATCAATGACGATGCCGAGGCCGAAGACTTGCTCGAAGAGGTCCGCCTTGGAGGCCATCGCGAGCCGCTCGACGGCGGCATCGGCAAGGCCGGGGAGGCGGATGCGGAGCTTGCCAGACTCGCGGCGGATTTCCAAATGCTCGACGCGCTGGGCGTGAGTGCGCTCGAGCGCATCCGCCACGCGGAGAAGGGCGGCGAGCTTGCAGACGCGGATGCGGTCGTCGGTACTAAGGGCGGCGTAGCTCGGGTGATCGAGCCGCGGGCCGGAGTGGCGGTGGTAGCGGGCGACGAGCGCGACGATGGTGACATCCAGCCGATCGAGGCCGAACACTTCCGAGTTTAAAATCAGATACTCCGAGTGCTTGTGGTGGGCGCGGGGGCTGACATAAGTGCCGACCTCGTGGAGGATGGCGGCGACTTGCAGCAGCAGCGCGTCGTGCGGAGTGAGCTGATGGAGATCGGTTAGTGCTTGGAAAAACCGGACGCAGAGATTGCCCACATGTTCGCCGTGGCTGGGGTCTGACTGATAGCGCTTCGAGAGGATTTGCGCGGAGCGGATGACTTCCTCGGCGAAGGCACCGGTGAGTTCCTGCGAGACTAGCAAGTCGTGGAGAAGGCCTTGCTCATACTCGCTGATGGGGATGTGGACTTTCGTTAGTTTGAGAGTTTCCGCCACCGCGAGATTGATTTCCAAGGCGGGGATGAGCGCCTCGGCGGTCTGATAGTCGAGTTGGAAGTGTTTCACCAACTCCACGTCGCTCATGTTAGCCGCGTCCGCAGTGAACTGCCGTAAGCTTTTGATCGAGCACGACTGGCTGGACTGGGTGAGGGAAGTGGCGACGGACTGGATTTCATAACCGATCACCACCAGCCCCTCCACGGTCACATCGGAGAAGTCGAAACGGATCTGCGCGAGGTTCCCATAAGCGTGCTCGCGGATGACGCGCAGCATCGCCGAGCCTTCTGCGTGCGAGCCATCCACCGCCTCGCGCGTGCGGTGAGTGCCCATCCGGTAGCTGGTGTAGCGGGTGATCAGGCCGTTTTGAAATAGCAGCGCCCGCGTGTTACCCGGGCCGACGTGGAGGACCAGCGTCGTGTGCTTCAGCATGGTCGGCAGCATGAGCAGGCGGCGGCGGGTTTTTAGATAGATCAGCCGGGTCATTTCCCCGTCGTCGATGGTGCCGATCCGCAGCCCGCAGGCGATGCGGATGCGGTTCATGAAGGTGTCGTGATTGGTGGCCTCGCTCAGGATGTTAGTCGCCACCGCGCGGGTGACGGCGTGGGGATCGAGCCCCAGTTCCGCGAGCGATTTCTGATAGCCCTTGATGATCGAGACGACCCGCTCGGTGGTGGAGGCGCTGACGGTGCCGTTGCGGAAAATATCGCGGGCGATTGGCGCGGGCTGTTCGAGGAAATCGATCGGGTTGATAGAGCCGTCGTCGCCCTTCTCCGCGACCATCATGGACACTGAACTCGCGCCGATGTGCAGGGCGGTGAAGAGTTTCTCAGCCTCCAAGGGCATTTTCGCGGGGCTGACTGCGTTGCGCATTGCGCAAAGACAACGCGCAATCGCCGGGGGTTCAATCCCCAATGTGTGACAAGGCCCATCTCGCGGCAGACGGGGCTTGTCATGCGGGCTGGCTCCCGCGATAAACCGCCCATGCCGGTCACTGGAGCATTGGAACGATATTGGGTGAAGCCTGGTGCTAAAATGGATTTCGAGAAATTCGACAGCAACGAGAAAACGTTGTTCCAAGGCGGGGGTAAGGACGAGTTTGAGCCGCAGTTCGACGAGCTGCAATACCAGCTCCAGACGCTTCAAAAAAAGCTCTACGCGCAGAATAAACACCGCGTGCTGGTGGTCATGCAAGCGATGGATACCGGCGGTAAAGACGGCTGCATCAAGCACGTTTTCTCGCGCATCGATCCGCAGGGGATTCACGTCCGCTCTTTCAAGAAACCCACCGAAGAAGAACTGGCGCATGACTTCCTGTGGCGCGTGCATTCCAAGGTGCCGACGCGGGGCCAACTGGTGATTTTCAACCGCAGTCACTACGAAGACATCGTCGCGGTTAGGGTGAAGAAGATTTTCCCCGACGAGGTCTGGAAACGCCGCCAACGGCATGTCATCGAGTTCGAGCGGATGTTAGCGGAGGAGGGGACGACCATCGTGAAGATCTTCCTGCACATTTCCAAAGACGAGCAGAAGCGGCGTTTGGAATCGCGGTTAGAAAATCCGGCCAAGCATTGGAAAATCAACCCCGACGATCTGGTGGATCGCGCCCGCTGGGATGAATTCATGGCCGCTTACGAGGATGTCATTACCAAGACTTCCACCGAGTATGCGCCCTGGTATGTGGTGCCCGCCGACCGCAAGTGGTATCGCAATCTGTGCGTCGCCCGGATCATGTTAGACACCCTCAAGAAGCTCAACATGGAGTTTCCACCCATCAACTGGGATCCGGCGACGATTAAGATTGAGGATTAGTTCGTAGTTCAGCCCTTTAGGGCGTCTTTCTTCGCATTTATCAATCGTCCCAACCTTTTCCATAATCGAGAATTGGATAGGACTTCCAAACTGCGGTCGCTTCTTCCCTGCCGATTTCCCTCAGATAGTCTACCGCGCTCGAATAGGGCCATTCATCCCACTTTTCCACAAACGCGTGTTTCACCGGGTTGTGATGGATGTAGTTCACCGTGGCCCAGAAATGCCCGTCGCTTCTCATCGCGCGATCCGCCACACCGTGCCAGACTTTCCGGCCCCGGCATTCCTCCTCCTTGTTCCATTGAAACGAAGTGCCTCCATGCAGCTTTGCCAGCGCACCCACCAGTGACTTCAGATCCGAAGTCCGGGCGAGCACATGGTAGTGATTCGGCAGAACGCACCAAGCTACCGGACTCCCACCGGCAGAGTTATTTTCAAAGACATCTAGCAGCGCCCGGCAGAAGTCCTCCATTCGTTGCGGCGAGTGGCCGATCCAGTCCCTGTGTTCATAACATGCTGCTGTCAGGTGATAGAACGTGTTTCCCTGATCAAAATGAGCCGGCCGCCGCCAGGGTCGCCTATTCTTCTGGCGGTCCGCGAGAACTTCTGCGCGCTCTGACTCCGACAGCCGTCTCCAGAGATAAGCCATGAGGTAAGATGGCGAATTTCTTCGTAGGTAGTCCAGCCCTTTAGGACGTCTTTCAAAGAGAAGACGCCCTAAAGGGCTGGACTACGTGCGAAGAATCAGATCACCCGCGACCACAGCACCTTGAGATAGCGCGACTCGGGGTAGTTAGAGAGCGTGGGATGATCCGGCCCGGCACCCGTGCGGTCGAAAGTTTGCAGCCGCTTGTTCCGGCGGTGCGCGGAGGTAATCACAATCTGCTCAAACTCACCTGCGCCTAACATCCCCGAGCATGAGCACGTCACAAACAGCCCTTCCGGCGCGACGAGCTGCAGTGCGAGCTTGTTCAAGTCCGCATATTTCGCGGTGCCGATGTCGTCCTCGCGGCCGTGGATAAACTTCGGTGGATCGGCGATGACAAGATCCCAGGTGCGGCCGTTTTCAATCATCGTGCGTGCCCAAGTGAAGGCGTCGGCATGGGTGAATTTTACTTTTACGTTGTTCAAGTTCGCATTGCGCTTGGCCATCGCGATGGCCGTCTCGTCGAGGTCCACTCCGGTGACGTCCTCCGCTCCTGCTAGAGCTGCGGAAATCCCAAAACCGCCAGTGTAACAGCAAAGATCCAGCACGGTCCGCCCGTCTGCTAGAGCACCGAATTTCTTCCGGCTGTCCCGCTGGTCGCAGAAAAACCCGGTCTTGTGGCCTTCGGAGAAATCCACCTCGTAGCGCACGCCGTGCTCGCGGATTTTCACCGATCTAACGTTGTCCGACTCCACTCCACCCCGACGCGGAATGTTTTCGATCCGCGCCAAGTCTTCATCGATGCCCACCACCACCCGTTTCGTGTCGAAACATTCATGCAGCAGCGGCAGCCATTTCGGCAAACGCTGCCACGCTGCTAGATTGGTGATTTCCACAGACAGCACATCCGCAAATTTATCTGCCACGATGCCCGGCATGAAATCCGCGTCGCCGTGGATCGCGCGGTAGCTATCAGTTTGCGCGTCCAGCTTCAGCACCTCGCGCCGCAGCTTCGCCGCGCGGCGGATGGCGTTTTCGAAAAATGATTCATCGTCTAACTCCTCCAGCGAGTGACTCACCACCCGCAGCGGCATCCGCGATTTCGGGTTCCACAAACCCCAGCCGAACGGCGTTCCTTCTTTTCCTAACACGAGGACAAATGACCCCGGAGTGGCGTCGCGGGAAACCTCGCCGATCATTTTAGGCCAGATCGAGGGGTGGAATGTTTGATACTTGAGTTGGACAGTCGGCACGGGGGAAATACGAAGCACCCGGACCCTGTAGTCCAGCCTTTTGGGGCATCTTCGCTCGTAGTCCAGCCCTTCAGGGCGTCTTCAGCGCATGAGGAGAAAGACGCCCTGAAGGGCTGGACTACAAACCACCCAGCCATCTCCATCACTCTCTCCAAGACACTTTCCCCGATTTTCTCCTTCCAGCCAGCCCCTTGATTGTTAGGCTGCTGTTGCAAAATGCCCGCCGCCGCCGCCCAGACCTTCCTCCGCGAGCTCGACAAGAAGCTCTGGACCGCCGCAGACCGGCTCCGCTCCAATCTCGACGCCGCCGTTTACAAGCACGCCGTCCTCGGCCTGATCTTCCTCAAATACGTCTCGGACTCCTTTGCGCAGCGGCAGGCAGACATCGAGGCGATGCTGAAGGACCCGGAAAACGACTTCTTCGTGGACCCGAACGGCTACGACAAGCCCGCCCAATATGACGAGGCGATCCACCG
>JAYTLO010000118.1:0-10910 GCA_043729385.1 Akkermansiaceae bacterium | reverse complement strand
GAAGGACCTCAGCAAATACCGCAACATCGGCATTTTCGCCCACGTTGATGCGGGCAAAACGACCACCACCGAACGTATTCTCAAGCTCACCGGCAAGATTCACAAAATCGGGGAAGTTCACGATGGCGCATCCACCATGGACTTCATGGACCAGGAAGCCGAGCGCGGCATCACCATCCAGTCCGCCGCCACCACCTGCTTCTGGGACGGCCACCAATTTAACATCATCGACACCCCCGGCCACGTGGACTTCACCATCGAAGTTTACCGCTCCCTCAAAGTGCTCGACGGTGGCGTCGGCGTCTTCTGTGGCTCCGGCGGCGTGGAACCTCAGTCCGAAACCAACTGGCGCTACGCCAACGACTCTGGCGTTTCCCGCGTCATTTACGTCAACAAGCTCGACCGCATCGGCGCTGACTTCTACCGCGTCACCGCTCAGGTGAAGAAAATCCTCGGCGCACACCCGCTCGTCATGGTCCTGCCCATCGGCACCGAGTCCGACTTCGTCGGCGTGGTCGATTTGCTCACCATGAAGGCCCACATCTGGGATGAATCCGGTCAACCGGAAAATTTCAAGATCGAGGAAATCCCCGCCGACATGCTGGACAAGGCCAAGGAATTCCGCGCCCAGCTCATTGAGACTGCCGTCGAGCAAGACGACGAGATCATGGAAAAATACCTCGAAGGCGTGGAACCCACCATCGAGCAAGTCAAAAAGTGCATCCGCAAGGGCGCCATCGACCTCGCATTCTTCCCGACCTACTGCGGTTCGTCCTTCAAAAACAAAGGTCTCCAGCTCGTGCTCGACGCCGTCGTCGATTACCTTCCCTCCCCGACCGACGTCAAGCCACTTCCTGAAGTGGATGAGGAAGGTACCCCGACCGGCAAGTTCGCCGTCATCGACCCGACTGCACCATTCCGCGGCTTGGCGTTCAAGATCATGGACGACAAGTTTGGCGCGCTCACCTTCACCCGCATTTACTCGGGCACCATCAAGAAGGGCGACACCGTCCTCAACTCCTTCACCGGCAAAACCGAGCGCATCAGCCGCATGGTCGAAATGCATGCCGACGACCGCAAGGAAATCGACTCCGCGCAAGCCGGTGACATCGTCGCCATCGTCGGACTCAAGAACGTCCAGACCGGACACACCCTCTGCGACGAGAAAAACCCCGCCACTCTCGAGCCGATGGTTTTCCCTGATCCCGTCATTTCCATCGCCGTAGCGCCCAAGGACAAGGCCAACGCTGAAAAGCTCGCCAACGCCATCGGCAAAATGATCCAGGAAGATCCTTCGTTCCGCGTCGAGACCGACGATGAAACGAACGAAATGATCCTCAAAGGCATGGGCGAACTTCACCTCGACATCAAGATCGACATCCTCAAGCGCACCCACAAGGTCGAGGTCACCGTCGGCGCGCCTCAGGTCGCCTATCGCGAAACCATCACCAAGATGGTCAACGACAGCTACACCCACAAGAAGCAGTCCGGTGGTTCCGGCCAGTTTGCGAAGATCGATTACACCATCGAGCCAGGCGAAACCGGCTCCGGCTTCATCTTCGAGTCGAAAGTCACCGGCGGCAGCATCCCGAAGGAGTTCATCCCCGCCGTCGAAAAAGGCTTCAAAACCTGCGTCAATAAAGGACCTCTTGCGGGTTACCCCTGCTTGGACTTCAAGGTCGTACTCAACGAAGGTGGTTTCCACGCAGTGGACTCCAGCAACATCGCCTTCGAAATCGCTGCCAAGGCCGCGTATCGCCAGACCATGGTCAAGTGCGCCCCGCAGATCCTTGAGCCCATGATGAAACTCGACGTCTTCACCCCCGACGAAAAAGTCGGTGACGTCATCGGCGACCTCAATCGCCGACGGGGCATGATCCAAGGCCAGGAGCCGACACCGGGTGGTGTCCGCGTCAAGGCCGAGGCTCCGCTGTCCGCCATGTTCGGCTACATCGGCGACCTCCGCACCATGACCTCCGGCCGTGGCCAGTTCTCCATGGAGTTCAGCCACTACGCCCCTTGCCCGAAAAACGTCTCCGACGACGTCATCGCCAAGGCCAAGGCCAAGGACGAGGCGCTGCGCGCAGCGAAGTAACCGGAGCGCGGAACTTCATTCCGCCTCTTCCCAACCCGCCGTCCCCCAAGGGCCGGCGGGTTTTTCATTAGAAAGAAACACTTTAGCTTTCCAATGCGACGGAATATCGTTGCCGTGATGCCTGACGCATTTGTCCATGATTTCTCGGGTTATCGCCAGTTCTCTGCAACGCTGCGAACCCTCGCGGGTGCGTCTGACGTCGATCAGGCATGGATGACCAAAGTGGATGCCTCACTGGACGGTGTGGCGGGTAAAGAGTTGCAACGACTTGTCAATTTACCCACTCGACGTGCCTTCGGAGCGTTCTTCACCGGTTCCATTTTGGCTGCACGGTTGCTAGGCGATATTCAATTCGGAAACGATGCGTTTATCTACGATCCTACGGTGGGTGCTGCGGATCTGTTGCTTGCCGCAGCTCGTCGCTTACCTCTCGGTAAGTCATTGCGCGACACACTTCATGAGTGGGGCCAATGCCTTGCAGGAACGGATTTGCAGCCGGAATTCATAGAAGCGGCCCGGCTTCGTTTGGCCTTACTCGCACGACAACGGCACGGTGATGGTCAGAAAATCCCGAGCAATTTGGCGGCATTTTTCCCCCATATCCGCTGTGCGAATGGTCTGGAGCAAAAGCGACTTTTTTCGCGTGCCACGCACCTTCTGATGAATCCACCCTACGGCCTTACTCCGGCACCAACAGGATGCAACTGGGCAGGCGGCCGAATTTCCGAAGCGGCACTCTTCATTGCCCGCGCGTTGGAGCAGGCCCGTGCAGGCACAAGGCTTCTAGCAATTCTGCCAGATGTCCTGCGTTCAGGTTCTTTTCAAAAACGCTGGCGTGAATGTGTCAGTGACTTGGCGGAAATCCACCGCGTCGAACGCTACGGTATTTTTGACGACATCGCCGATGTGGATGTGTTCCTGCTGGATGTTTGCCGCCGCAAAGAAGAATTCGGGAGCACCCGCCGTTGGCCTGTAGCTACGAAATCACATGGCACTACCATCGCCGATTACTTCGATGTCCATGTAGGGCGCGTCGTCCCTCATCGCGACAAGGAAACCGGCCCGATCCGTCGCTATATTCACCCACGCAACATTCCAGTTTGGGCAGAGGTGAAGCGAATCGATGAGAAGCGTCGCCACCCGCTTGCCTATCAACCTCCGTTTGTCGTTCTTCGCCGCACATCGCGTCCCGGCCACCCGTATCGCGCAGCCGCCACCGTCATTCTGGGTGCCGGTCCAGTTGCCGTCGAAAATCACCTCATCGTTTGCGAACCGCGCGACAGATCGGCAGACACCTGTCGGGAACTGATGCGCCAGCTCCACACCCAGCGTGTCAACGACTTCCTCGACCAACGCATCAGCTGCCGGCATCTTACGGTAGGTTCCGTGAAGGAAATCCCATTCGATGCACCGCAATCCGATTCATGAGCACCGAACCTCCCACACAAAAGATCGACGGACGGGAGCTAATAGACCAACAGCCGCTGTCGGTAAGCGCCCGAGTTGCGATGCAACTTGGCAGAGAGAGCATTTCGAGTTCGGTCACTGCAATTCTGGAACTGGTGAAAAACTCATATGACGCAGACGCCACGCGTGTCCGTATTCGGTTTCAGGGCTTGGGCAGCAAAGATGCGACACTTGTAATCGAAGACGACGGACGCGGAATGACTCTTAGTCAACTCCGCGATAACTGGATGGTGATTGGCACAGCCAATAAAGCGACGGTTCGCAAGACCAAGAAAGGCCGCGCGCCTACAGGCGAGAAAGGATTGGGCCGTCTCGGTCTCGACCGGCTGTGTGCTGTCACGCGCGTTCAATCCGTAGCCGTTAATTCCACTCCGGTCGAACTGGAAATTGATTGGCGTAGCTATGAGCAAGCGGTTTCGCGTTTGGAGGAAGTAGTACACAGCATTTACTCTATAACAGAAATAGAAACTGACCCGATTACCGGGCTGAAAACAGCGTTCTCCCAAGGCACCCGCCTCATTCTGCAAGGACTGAAGGACGAATGGAGCATTGAGGCTTTGGCCAATTTGAGATCTGAACTGGCACTTCTCGTTTCACCATTTGCGGCTCCCAACGACTTCGCTATTGAATTGGAATCCGGGATGATTTCGGATTCGTTAGACGGACCAGTGACCGTGCCGGATTTCGTTCTTGATGCAGCGACATGGAAAATCACTGCCAATATCCACGAGGATTCTACAGTGGAGATTCGGATGCAGTCCGGCCAGCATGATACCGAGTATCGGCTCAAGCCGGTTCCTTGGCGGGAATGGGTTAGAGACGGGAGCGAGCAGCCAGCGTGCGGTCCGCTCGAGATGGAATTCTACTACTTCCCGCGTGAGAAAACTTACGCTGGCGAAAAAATACTCACAAAGGCAGACGTGGTTCAGTTTCTCGAAGCAAACCAAGGAATGCGAATCTATCGCGATGGCTTCCGAGTGAAACCATACGGCCAGCCGAATGGGGAAGGAGACTGGCTCAGGTTCGCCTTTTTGAAGGCTCGTAGTCCTGAAGGCCCGGCCCAGAAAGGAACTGTGGGCGCTTGGCGGGTCAGCTACCACCAGGTTGTCGGTGCCGTCTTTTTGACTCACCATCTGAATCCAACGCTTTCGGACCAAACAAATCGAGAGGGTCTGGTTGAAGGGAAGGCCTTCGCGCATTTGCGTACCTTTGCCACTAAGACAGTGCGTTTTTTTGAGTTGAGTCACCAGAAGTTCGCGCAATCCAACAAACATGATGTATCCACTGCGACAGATGCCGAGAAGAAGGCCAAGGAGTCGGTAGCCGCTTCGGACGACGCGTTAAAACAGTTATCCGATATGCTCGGCCGCCTCACAACGAGCTACATCGATAAGCCGACACCAACGACTGCTCTACCTAAAGAGGTCATTGAAGCGGTAGCAAAGACGCAGTCGTTGGTTGAAAAGGTACGTGCGACTGCCGCTGAGTCAGCAGAGGCAATCGCAGTTGAAAAGGCTCAAGTAGAAAAGCAGAAGAACATGCTTTCGAATTTGGCCTCGCTCGGTATTCTCGCGGCGGCGTTTGGACATGAGACCGTCGATTGGGCTGGAAATGTGGTGAAATATGCCGAGCGACTCGATGAGGATGTGATTTCCAAAGCGTGGTGGCTTAGTGAGGCAGAACGTCCCGACGTACAGAAAACGATGAAGTTTCTGGTTTCGGAATCACGCAAACTGCGAAAGTTTGCCAAGTTCACTTTAGGAAATGTGAGTCGGGATAAACGCACAAAGAAGAACGACGTGTGTATCCGCCGAGCTCTCGACACGGTTTTCTCAGCGTTTAGGGAGGTCATTGAAGTTGAAAAGAAGATCCGGCCCGATTACCCGGCCAGTGGCGACTTCTGCGTGGAGGGATACCCCATGGATTGGGAAAGTATATTCGTGAACCTCATCATAAACGCAGCATGGGCTATGGAAACAACTCCACCGACAGAGCGCCTTATCTCCGTGGAAATCCGGACTGAAAACGGCTTTCACATTGTCCAGTTCAACGACAGCGGACGCGGATTGGAAGCAGGCACCGAGGATGCTATATTCGAGCCCACCTTCACCACAAAGCGCAATGAGCGTGGCGAGGAAACCGGCACGGGACTTGGGCTTACAATTGTGAAAGCATTCGTGGAGGAGCATAGCAAAGGTACAGTCGCCGCCACCCAAAAAGGAAAACTTGGAGGCGCAAGTTTCACCATCACTGTTCCAGTGGCTACCCAAGCATCGAAAAAATCCAACCCATGAATCCAATCATTCTGTATCTCGTGGATGACAAGGAAGAGTCCCGCCATGCCAACGGTCCCGCTTTGCAGCGATTCCTTGGGTCTCCGGACATCAAGGTTGTGGCGATGGAACCGTTTGCTGAATTTACCCAATTTGATGCACTGCTTGGCAATCCCAGTCTCGGAGGCTTCTTTATCGATCAGAAAATGCGTGGCGGGGGAGTGGTGAATTACAATGGCATCGAATTAGCCAGCCATCTCCGCGCGCTGCACCCCAAGCTTCCCATCTATATTCTAACTGGGTATCCAAATGAGGATTTCACGGGTACTGCATATCGTGTCGAGGATATTTTGGATAAGGAGGATATCGAGGACCGCGAGTCCGAGAGAGCGCAGGTTTTGAAGGCTAGAATCCTCCGACGCCTCAATGTATTTGGTGATGTCCTAAGCGCCCGGGAACAGAGATTCCACGGCCTGTTGGTGAAGAGCATGACAGAAGCTCTATCGTTGGAGGAAGAGAAGGAGTTCGGACTGCTGGAATCTGAACGCCTCGCTCCGCAGCACGCAGCAGAGATGAACGATGCGAAGTCGCTCGAACGCGCAGTGGCAGAGCTTAAAGCAAAGCTCCAAAATGAAAATCTGAATTTGTGATCCGTGATCTCTCAACCGACCAAGCCTGAATTCTTCCGTCAACTCGTCAGGCGCGCCTCCTACTCTAGGCCATCAGAAACGGAGTATTACGCCTATGCGCACTACCGTGCAAATTATCAACACGAGATTGCCGAGGATTGCGCTCAACGGTGCGTGTATTGCGATTCTCATGAGAACGAGGTTGGCGGGCGTGAAGCGATGCAGATCGATCATTTTCGGCCACATGGTCGCGCGGAGTTTGAACACTTGAAAAACGTGCCAACAAACTTCCTGCACTCTTGTGCCAGGTGCAATAATTGGAAGCGGGCAAAATGGCCGTCCTCAAATCCCGACGCTTCACATGATGGACAGGTTGGTTTTGTTGACCCCTTTAACGATAACCGGCGCATCTACTTTGAAGTTCAACCTGACGGTGAACTTCGTGCGATTCATCCGGTTGGCACGTATCTGATCAAGCTACTCGCTCTGAATCGTCCTTACCTTCGCCTGCTACGACTCAAGCGGATTCTCCACGCTCAGTTAATTGATTTCGCCAACAGTCGCATGCAAGCCTGGGAGGCTGCGGCGAAAGGCGAAGGTGCCATGACCCGCGAGCAACTCGCGGCAGATTTACTGACTTATCGTCGATTGTCTGAACTCGGGTCGCCTGATTACACGGGTTGAAATACTCTGAGAATATGGGTTCCTAGATCACCAGTCCTTCGCGGCGTCCTCGGCATCGGCGAGTTCGGCGAAGCGGCGGCAGTAGTGGTTTTTGTGGATGAGGGCGGCGGCCTTGGCGAGTTCCTCGCTGTCGCGGAACAGGCGGGCGCGGTGGAGGTGGACATCGGCGAGGTGCAGCGGCATCGGCCCACGGCGGGAAATGCGCTCCGCCTCGTCCAGCAGTCGGCTGGCTTCCTCCGGCTGGCCGAGGAAATGCCGGACCTGCGCGGCGGTGAGCAAGGCGCGAGGGATGTATTGGGAGTCTCCCGCATCGCGGAGGCCGTCGAGGGCGGCTTGGGTTTCGCGTTCAAGGGTGGCGTTTTCTTGGGAAATCGGGGAAAGGATGGCCCGGTAAAGCGCCGCCCGCGCCAGCGTCAGGTGGTCGAGGGCGATGGTTAGGAGGCTGAGACCACCGCTGATTCCCCATTTGAGGGTCTGGGTGGCGCGTCGGGTGGCTTCCGCGCAAGCGTTTAAGGAGGAGCGACATTGCTGTCGTTCTTCTTCAGTAGCGACAGGAATGTCGCCAATCCACCACGCTTCACGCTCGGCAGGGGCCAGCAGAAGATCGCAGTATCGGAAGCCCTGCAGCGAGTATAGCACCGGGAACTGCGGCTGGCGCTCGATTTGCATCGCCTCCGCCCGCTCGAACAAATCCCGCGCCTCGCCACCCTCCGGGGATTCCGGCCCGCCAAATTGTTGGAGCGCGTCGGCGGCGATGGTGCGGGTGACCAGCCTCAGAAAGGCATCCGAGCTTTGGTCGGCGTGGCCGATGGCGCGGCGGCCGTCCTCCACCGCCTCCTCCAGTAGGCCCAGGATCACCTCCAGTTCGCCCAAGCTCAGATAACTGCGCGCTGATCCCTCCCAATTCTCCTCGGCAACGTCCATTTCGCCAGAGACCCGCATCGGTTCGCGGGCTTCGTTTAGGCGGCCGAGGGCACGCAGGCTGAAGGCGGACACTGCGAGCAGCCAAGCTTGATTCGCTTCGCTCAGATTCGGCGAGAGCCGGTGCCAAGGTTCCTCGAAGAACGCTGCCACCGCCCCCAGATCTGGCCCGAACGCTCCGAGTTTTTTGGTGCTGAAGAACTCGTTTCCGCGCAGGATGCGGTCGCGGTAAACCATTTCGCGGGCTTCCTCGTGCCGTCCGGCGAGGCAGCCGTGGGCGACGGCTTGGTAGAGGGGCTGGAGGCCGGAGAGGGTGTCGGGACGGGGTTCGGTGGATTCACAAAGGTAATCGAAGAGCCGGGAGTGGCCTGCGCGGGAGGCCGTGGGATCCGTTTCCAGCAGGCGGGTGGCGAAGTATTCGCGGAACAGCGGATGGCAGTCCAGATCGCCATCGTCGTTTGCCTCCACGAGCTTGATTTCCCGGAGGCGGACGAGGGCGATTTTCCAGTCATTTTCCCGGATGCCGCCGAGGGCATCGGTGAGGCCGGGAATGGCTGGCCCGACACGCAGGGCCTGGAGACAAGCGGCTGAAGCTGGCCGATCAAAGAGGCCGAGCAGGCGGAGGATGGCGAGCTGCCGCTGGGCCTGGGCATCGCCCGCTGCGAACCAGGTGGCGTAGGCCTCGATGGCCTTGAAGGCGTGGCCGTAGGGGCGGGTGGCGTCGTTTTTGTATTCCTTTTCCGCGTCGGCGAGTTTCATGCGGTCGCGGCGGCGGATGTCGCCATCCTCGGTGAGGCGCAGGAATTGGCCGATGAGGAAGAGCGTGAGGGCGTGGCCTTTCACTTCCTGGCTGGCGATTTGCAGTTCCGCGTCCTCTGGGGTGATCTGCACCTTTCCGGCACGGGTGGCTCCGGCGTGGTGGAGCAGGCGGGCACCGTCGATGGGCGGGAGGAAACCCAACTCGTGATCGGTGGCGCATTTTCCGTAGTGGGGATCGAGCTCGCTGACTTTCTCGCGGGTGGTGACGATGCAGAGGCCGGCATTCCGCGCGGCGAGTCCGTAGAGCAGGGCGGCCATGGCCTTGTCCTTGAGCGCACCGCGCATGGCGTTGGGTGGATATTGGAGCGGCTCCAAGCCATCCAGCACCAGCACGCCGCGCCGCTCGCCGATGAGCCGGGCTAGCCGCGCGGCGCGATCTTCGTCGTGGCCATTTCCGGGATCGGGATCGCGGAAGTGCTTCAGCGCGGCGGTGAGGAAGAAGGTGGAAGTGGCGCTGCTCTGGTCCTTGGTGCCTTGGCTGTAGAAGCTCCAGTCGAAGACGGTCTCCGCACCGCGCCAGTCTTTCGCCGCCATTTCCGCCATCCAGGTGGCGACGAGCGAGGTTTTCCCCTCGCCGCCCTTGCCCCGGATGACGACGACGTGGGTGCTGGGGTTTTCCCAAGCGGCATCGAGCATCGCGAGCTCCTTCTCCCGGCCGATGAGCTTGGAGGCGGAGTGGCGGAGCTTGGTGTTGTGATGAGTGGGAACAGGAAGCAAATTCCGGGAACTTGCGCGGCTGGGTTTCAGATCGGGAATCTTGCCAATCGGATTTTTTTCGACTCTCGCCTGCCCCGTGATTACTCGCAGGAGATGCTCGTAGCCTGGATCGGTGAGTTCGAAGTCCACCATCCGGCAAAAGGTCCAGCCCCGGAGAAATTGGGGAATGCCGGTCTCGGCATCCTGACCAAACAGGACCGGGATCAGGCGGCTGTTGCCCTTTGCGTCGTAGAGGTCGTCGTCCAGCAAGGCTCCTTCCCAATACACGCCTTTCCCTTTTTCGGGTTTCACCTTTCCCTCGACGCGGCGCCGGTACTCGTCCGTGGCAATGCAGATCACGAAGTCGGAGAAATCGCGGCTTGTCTGTTCGTTGCACCACCTCGGCCAGTCCACGATCTTGTCTTGATGGAACTGGTCCAGCTCCACAACGATGCCGTGACCGCGCAGGGCATAAGCGAGATTTAAGACGCGCTCGCTGTGTTCGGGCGAGTCATGACTATAGGAAATGAAGACACGCATGTGATTGCTAACGGCTGTTTCTGAGTCGTTCATGGACATTGCTGAAGAGGGTGCTCGATCACGGGTCAGCCGTCGTGTCGGAGTAACCGAAGCAGAGGAGCGGGGTGTCGCGCGAGGTAGGATTCGAACTCGCTGCTGACGGCGGAGAGGAAAAGTTTTTTGTTCACGCGAGAGAGGGCTAACCGTTGCGGCTAGACTCTCAGGGTTTCTTTGGGTTGGCGAGGATTTCGCCGCGACCTTCCTCACCATGACCTCCAGCCGCGGCCAGTTCAGCCACTACGCCCCGTGTCCGAGAAACGTCTCCGCTCACGTCATCGCCAAGGGCGAAGCCTCCACCCGGCCAAGTAACCCGTGGCGAAATTCATTTCACCTGAATCACCCTACAGCTCCCTCGCCCTCGTTAGGAACCGCCACAATCCAACTCGCAGAAAAATTGCCACCCCTTTCGAAGGGAGATTGTTGTAACTCTATCTGCGCTTTTCCCGGCTGTTTCTCGGACCACTCCCGTGATTCACTCCCGCCATGGCAACGCTTACACCCGACCTCACTCCCGAACTTTTATCTCCTGCGGGAAATTGGGACTGCGCCCGTGCCGCCGTGGCTGCCGGGGCCGATGCCATTTATTTCGGCCTGCCGCGCTTCAATGCCCGCTTGCGCGCGGACAACTTTATTGAAGCCGACCTCGACGAACTCATGGAATACCTCCACCGCCACGGCGTGAAAGGCTTCGTGACGATGAACACGCTCATTTTCACCAGTGAAATGAAGGCCGCCGAGGAGCAACTC
>JAYTLO010000117.1:0-3218 GCA_043729385.1 Akkermansiaceae bacterium | reverse complement strand
CTCAACGTGGGTTTCAGCAACGGGTTTGCGACGATGAACCGGAGGTTCGCCGCGGCCCGGCCAAACGCCTTGGGAAACCCCGAATTCCTTGCGCCCCACTACACGAGCTTCCTCGACATCTCGGCCAATGTGGTGGCGGCTTTGGGCGCGCTCGCAACTGACCCGCAGTGCCTCCTGCAACCGGCGTGCCCGACTTCCCGCGCGGCTGCGGATGCCATCGTCGTCAGTTCCCTTCTGCCGTCACTGGCGGTCAATCCCAACCCCGACACCCATCGGACGAGCAATCCTCATTCTCTGTTTCACTATCCTCCCGACCCCAACTGCCAGGGCAATGGGTTCGGGCTGTGCGGCTATCTCGGTCCCGTCCAGGAGGCTTACCTGGATGTGATGGACATCGTGGAGGACGCGGTCACCCGCGCGCTGGGCGATCACTTCGATCCGACTTGTTTGTGTGATCGAAACCTCAAGCAGGTCTTGGGTTCCTCCAACGCTCACGTCGTCCGATTGGAGCGGCTCAAGAACGCCATCCGTGCGTATCACGCGCACCAGGATCTCGGTCATGCCTTGCACGCGGCCCAGGATTTTTTTGCTCATACCGACTACGTGGAGTTAATGGCCGGCGTGGCAGTAGGGCAGGCGATACCGGCCGGCACCACCATTCCGCTGCCGACGGATTTCTCCCAGTTCAATCTCCCCGGTTTGCAAGCGCTGATGGGTGCCACGCGCTTCAACCTGTTGGAGAGCGGCGAAGTCCTCACCATCTGGCTGGGCGACGGCGATTTCTCGCTGGGCGACGCAGGAATTCAGAATTTCTTCAACCCGAGCACTGGAATCGAGATTGGCGGCATCGACCTGTTCGGGCTGAACATCCCCGCAGTCACGGTTCCCTCGGTGGGCCAGAATCCGAACCCATTTCCGGGATTCAATCACGGGCATTACTTGAGTTCCACCGCGCTCGGCTTGAACAAGGACAACCCGTCGGAATCGTCCACCGACGAACCTGCGCATCTCAACTTTCTCCATGCGCGCCGGGCCGCCGTCCAGGTGTCCGTGTTGTTGTGGACAGCCTTCCTCCAGTCCATCGGTGAGATTGCCACGCCGGTTCAACTGACGTGTCCTGCGGGCAAGGTGGTCTCGACCGATCCCGGCCAGTGTTACGCGACGGGAGTCGCCTTGGGCACGCCGGTGGTCAGCGGCGGCTGCGACGCGCCTCTCCTCACGAGCGACGCGCCCGCACAATTTTTGAAAGGCACCAACCTTGTGCGTTGGAAGGCGACGGATTCCTGCGGCAACTCCGCCTCCTGCCAGCAGGTTGTGGTCGTCATGGATCGCGAACTGCCGCGAATTGTATGCTCGACCAACCGCGTCGTGGCCGCGACCACCAGCAGCGGTGTGGCGGTTGTTTTCCCGACGCCCGCAGCGAGCGATAATTGTCCCGGAGTCCGCATCGTTTGCATCCCTCCCTCCGCCTCGACCTTCCCCATCGGCACCAACACGGTCCGTTGCACCGCCAGCGACGCGGCGAACAACCGTGCTGCGTGCAGCTTCACGATCAGGGTCAAGGGCGCAGCCGAACAGGTCCGCGATTTGACCGCCCTGGTGGTCAGCCTTCATCTGCCGCGCAAAGCGGAAGACAGCCTGACCTCGCCATTGCAATCAGCGCTCCGGGCCCTCTCGGACGGAGGCAGAGGAGACGCTGACAAACACCTGCGCATGTTCATCGACAAGGTGAACGACCTGCCCCAAAAACAGTTAACGGAGGCGCAGTCCAGATTGCTTGTTGCCGCGGCAAAACAAATCCAAGCGGTAATTACACACGCCCCTAAAGGCAAATAGACACCACCACCATGAAAACACTGAAACAACTATTCCTCGACGAACTCGCCGACATCTATGACGCCGAGCGTCGTATCATCAAGGCGTTGCCGAAGATGGCCAAAGCCGCCACCTGCAGCTAACTGAAGAAGGCGATTCAATCCCACCTCAAGGAAACCTTGGGCCAGGTGAAAAAGCTCGAACACGTCTTCAAATCCTTCGGTATGAAACCCAAGGGCAAAACCTGCGAAGCCACCATGGGCCTGCTCGAAGAGGCTGATGAAATCGCGGCGGACTTCAAGGGATCGCCCGCGATCAATGCCGCGTTGATCTGCGCCGCGCAGAAGGTCGAACACTACGAGATCGCCTCCTACGGCTGTCTGCACGAATGGGCCGGACTGCTCGGCAACCAGGAGGCCGCCGGTCTCCTGCGCGCAATTCTTGAAGAAGAAAAGGCCGCCAACGAATCACTCACCACGCTCGCGCTCGCCAGCAGCAACGCAGAAGCTCTGGGCGAATCCGAAGACAAGGAAACGAAGATGTCGGGCAAAAAAGCGGCCACCCCGCGTCGCGGCATCCGCCCGGCTGCCGCCATCCGCAATCGCATGCTCTCGACGCTCTAATCTCAACGGCCTTGCAACCGTCGCAGGACGGTTGCAGGGCGCATCAACCCTCGTCCCTTCATCAAACTATGATTGCCTTGATCCTCGAACCCATGCTGGCCGCCGCGGGTTACTCCATTTTCTATCTCCTCTTTGGCGGCGGCCTGGGTGGAGCGCTCCTCATCTTCATCGTGGCCAAAATGTTGCGTAAATGAATTTGGTCGGCCCGCATTTTGAAGCATCCGCCTGCGTAAAGAGACTGGTGGGTGCTGCAAAGGCTCCGCCCCCTGCAGCCGAGATCGAAAGCATGAGCACGTTGGCGGAAGACTCAACGGCGTGGGAAGCGCAACTGGTTCGCCGTGTCGCGCTAGGCGACCACGAGGCTTTTGGCACGTTGTATGACCGCTACTCGAAGCCGCTCTACTCCTTTGCGATTGGCATCCTCAAGGATCGGCGGGAGGCGGAGGACGTGTTGCAGGAGGTTTTTCTGAAAATCTGGGAGAAGGCGCCCTTGTTTGATGAGGATGTGGGCAAGCCGTTCAGCTGGGCCGCGACGATGACTCGCAACAAAGCCATCGACCGCCTACGCGCCCGCCAACGAGTCCGGGGATTCGAGGAGACCACCGACCGCGTCGCGGTGGCCGACCCGGTGGAGGAATCTAATCCGTTCGGGAACGGGGAGCGCATTCCAGCCAGCCGCCTTCGCGCGGCGGTCAAGGAATTGCCCAATGACCAGCGACGGCCCATCGAACTCGCGTTTTTCGACGACTTCACGCACGTCGAGATCGCCCGGGTGCTGGA
>JAYTLO010000116.1:0-1645 GCA_043729385.1 Akkermansiaceae bacterium | reverse complement strand
CCGTTGATGAGCATGTCCATTTTGACGAGTTTGTCAGGCTGGTAGCCGGCATTTTCGTAGTCCATGCTGCCGTAGCCGCGGGTGATGGACTTCAGCTTGTCGTTGAAATCGACGAGGATTTCATTGAGCGGCAGGGTGCAGGACAGCATGACGCGCCGGTCGTCGAGGGTCTCGGTGTTTTCGAGGACGCCGCGCTTTTCGGCGACGAGTTGCATGATGTCGCCGATGCACTCATTGGGGATGAGAATGAAGGCACGGACGATGGGCTCCCGGATCTCGGAGATGGTGCCGGGGTCCGGCATGTAGGTCGGGTTGTCGATCTTGAGTTCCTCACCGTTAGCGAGACTAATCTCATACACTACGCTGGGATAGGTGGAGATGATGTCCATATCATATTCCCGGCGGAGGCGCTCGGTGACGATTTCCATGTGGAGCAGGCCGAGAAAACCGCAGCGGAAACCGAAGCCGAGGGCGGCGCTGGATTCCTGTTGGAAGCGGAAGGCGCTGTCGTTGATCTGGAGCTTGGCCATGCCGGCTTTGAGGGCCTCGAAGTCGTCGCTATCAATCGGATAGACACCGCTGAAGACCATGGGCTGGATTTCCTTGAAGCCGGGGAGGGCTTCCGGACACATCCGGGTGGTTTCGGTGATGGTATCGCCGATTTTGACCTCGCCGCTGGATTTCATGTTGGCGACGACGAAGCCGACGTCCCCGGGTCCGAGGGTGTCGCAGCGGCATTGTTTCGGGGTGAAGATCCCGACTTCCTTGATGTCGTAGGATTTATTAGTGGACCACATGGTCACGTTCTGGCCTTTTTTCAGGGTGCCGCTGACGACGCGGACATACATGATGACGCCGCGGTAGGAGTCGAAGAGGGAATCGAAGACGGACACGCGCAGGAAATGATCGTCCGGCACCTGCGGCGGGGGGACGCGCTCGATCACGGCTTCGAGGATGTCCTCAATGCCGATGCCCATCTTGGCGCTGGCCTTGATGGCTTCTTCGTGGGGGATGCTGAGGATGTCTTCGAGCTGTTTGTAAACCGCCGGCAGGTTGGTATTGGGGAGGTCGATTTTATTGATGACCGGGATGATGGTCAGGCCCTGCTGGTTGGCCAGATGGAGATTGGCCACGGTTTGGGCCTCCACGCCCTGGGCAGCATCCACGAGGAGGACAGCCCCTTCGCAGGCGGCGAGGGAGCGGCTGACTTCATAGGAAAAATCCACGTGTCCCGGAGTGTCGATGAGGTTGAGTTTGTAGTCTTCGCCGTTTTTCGCCCGGTAGATCATGGTGACCGGGTGGCATTTGATGGTGATGCCGCGTTCGCGCTCCAAGTCCATGGAATCAAGGAGTTGGGCCTGCATTTCCCGCTTGGTGACGGTGAGGGTGGTTTCCAGCAGACGGTCGGAAAGCGTGGTTTTTCCGTGGTCGATGTGGGCGATAATCGAGAAATTGCGGGTGTGGGAGACAACGGACATTCTTGGGGAAAACGGGGGAAACTCCCGAAAGGCAGAGGGTAGGGCGGAAAGGCGGCTTGTAAAGGGCGGGCGGGTCGTTGCGCGGTCGCGGACGGCCGCCGTGCGGAGTATTTATAAAGCTTGATCTAACCGCCGATTTGCGATTTATCATTCTGGTGGGGAGCCTC
>JAYTLO010000115.1:0-1156 GCA_043729385.1 Akkermansiaceae bacterium | reverse complement strand
CGAGCACACCCGCGCTGCCCGCGAGTTTCTCGACTCGCTCGTGGAAATGGAAAAATCCTTCGCCGAGAAAATGAGAGTCGAGGAACAATTTATCGGCGTTGCGGAAAGCGACAAGCGCGCCGCTTTTGAAGCCATCAAGCGTCGCTTCTACGATGACCTCCACCACCGGATGGAAATCTTCTTCACCACGCGCCACGCGTGAAATCCCTGCTCTTCCCCGCCGCAAATTGGCACGTTTTGCGCAAGGCCGCGCTGTTAGCATTAGCCGGGGCGCTCATCGCCGGCGGGTTTGGCATCCTCCACGATCAAGTTACCTTCACGATTTCTCACAAGTATTTCACGCGGATGAAATTCGATCAGTTCCATGCCGCGGATTTTGGATTTCCGAGGCGAGTCTTCGTGGCTGAGATTGGCTTCCTGGCAACCTGGTGGGTGGGCCTGATCGCCGCTTGGTTCCTCGCCCGGATCGCTTTGCCCAAATTCGAATCGCCGGGAAAGTGGGTGATCTCAGCCATGGCGATCATCGTCGGCATCACGATCCTGCTCGGGATCGCCGGATATTTCGTCGGGCCATCTCTCTTTGAGAATCGTCCCGACTGGCGCGAGGCGCTGGCCACGATGGGAGTCACCGACACCACCGCCTTCAACCGCGTGGCGGCAATTCACCTCGGGAGTTACGCCGGAGCATTGCTCGGCTGGATTGCGATGATGGTCAGGTTCGCTATCCCAGCATCTCCATCAAATGCCCGAACACATCCGAGTTCTTCACCATCCCGGTAAAAAGATCCGACTGCGGGCCGAGCGCGGAAATGAGCGTGGGATCGGAGGTGTGCGTCGTGCCGGTCCAGCCGATGCCGGTGTGGTTGCCGGCGAACTGGCCTAACAAGCCCTCCGGTTTGCTGAGCTGCTCGTTCCATTCGATGACGGGATGCTTTTCGAAAATCTCGATCAATGCCGTGGCTTGCTCGGGCTTGAGGGTGAAATCGAGGTGCTGCCTGATGAGCTGGGTAAGTTGGTCGGTGGTGCCGCCTTTGCTGTTCGCCCACTCGGCGAACAGCCGTTCGTGGGATGCTTTCATGTTGGAGATCGTGGCGAAACGCTGGGTGCTCTCGGCATAGCCATTTCCCATACCGTTGAGGCCGGGGTTGGAGTTGCC
>JAYTLO010000114.1:0-6424 GCA_043729385.1 Akkermansiaceae bacterium | reverse complement strand
TGCAGTCGCTGGGATGGGCTTTTGCTGGTCTATCCGTTTCCTAACTCGGTGCTCGATCACCTCGCGCCCAAGGTGCCACTGGTCTCGTTGGTCGAGCAGTTCGACCATACCGGAATCGACTGTGTGGACGTGGATCACTACAAGGGTATCTCCTCGGCGATCGAGCATCTGCTAGAGCAAGGTCATCAGCGGATCGGGTTCTACACGCGTCGCTACGAAGTGGAGGCCAGTTGGTCATACCGGCGCTATGCCGCCTTCATGGAGGCGATGGTCCGCTTGAGAATGCCGGTGGCACTTCACGACATTGTGAATATTTTCCCGTCGCACGAGGGAGATGATGAATCCAGCATCGAATATGCCGCCAAGCGCACCCGCGACGGAGTCACGGCCTGGGTCTGCGCCGCCGACCACCAAGCCTACGATCTCATCCACGGCCTCGAAAAACGCGGCATCAGCGTGCCGGGCAATGTTTCCGTGACCGGCTTCGACGGCATCGAGACGCCGACTGGCTCGGTGGTTCTGAGCACCATCGTGATACCGTTTCGTGAGATCGGAATGACCGGCACGCAGCGCCTGTTCGAGCGGACGCAGAAACGCTTCGGCTCAGCCCAGCACGTCTTGATCGACTGTCGCTTGAGGCCCGGTGCCACAGTTGGTCCAGTCGCGACGTGAAGTTGCGGAGCCGCTGTCCGGCAGCGCGGCGAGCACATCACCGTCCGACGTATGCTTGCCCGCTAGATTCCGCCGCTACTGGGCGAGCGAGAAACGCGACCGCCCTATCCCGAACGTGACGCTGAGCGGTGAAGGTGAATCGTGAGATACTGAATCGGGATTTTTGAGATCTCCATAACCTCCAATCGTTAGTTGCCCCTCACATCCATTCGCTGACATGAAATCCATCGCTCACCGTTTTAGCGACATTCTTCAGTTATTTAGCTAAATAACGAATCGTCTAAGTGGAGTTTTAGACCGGAGTTTGACGATTAGCGAAATTGGAGAGCGGAACTTTTTGTCCACTTGGCCCAGTTTCGGAGGAAATAGGCAGCGCGAAGGTGGTGGCTTTGTGATCCATTCGCCCGCAAACAGGTCAGCCCACTTTGTAGGTGCTGCACGCTGCGGCCCACGGCTTGCAGTCGCCTCCTCTTACAGCAACCTAGACTTGTGGGTTGGTGGATCGGAATGTTTATTGCAATATTGTGCAATTTAACTTGTCGAAATGATCCGGTTTCTCTACCCAGAGCCACATGCCGATGGCGGCACGCTAAATCCAAAAGCGCATTTCCGCAGCAGATGCGCGGTCGCGATGCCGCATGACTCGCGAGCTCCCGGCCCTTTTCCAAACTCCCAAACCCATCATGGAAGCCAGCACCCTTCATCAGTCCATTCCACCCTCACCGGGCGTTAGGAATCACACTGGGACTGTGAACTCGAATCCCCTTGAGCGACGCGATCGGGCAGCTGAGGTCACCGCCGTCGCGCCCGATCATGACACCGAGACGGACGCTACAGTCGTCATCCACGGCCAAGAATATCTATGCATCCAGCAGGTGGATCAGATGCCGCCGTTTCTCATGAGCGTCGTGTCCGATTCAGATTTCTGGCTGTTTGTCGGCAGCAATGGCGGCTTCACGGCCGGTCGTGTCGATCCCGACCACGCGGTTTTTCCCTATCAGACTGCCGACCGGATTCTCAGCCAACCCAGGACGAGCGGCGTGCTCAGTTTGCTGACCGTGGACGGCACCACCTGGGAGCCGTGGACGCGGGGATGTCCTTCGCACGGGGTCATCCGTAATCTTTACAAGCACGTCGCGGGGACCAGCGTGCTCTTCGAGGAAATCCATGAGGCGCTGCAACTCGCCTTCCGCTGGGAGCTAACAGCCAGTGAACGCTTCGGGCTGGTGCGGACATGCCGCTTGGAAAATCTAGCGGACGCGCAGCGCGAGATTCGCTTGTTAGACGGCTGGACTCACCTGCTGCCGCACGGAGTCACTCAAGAAACTTATGCCCGCTACAGCTATCTAGCAGCCGCCTACATGCGCCATGAGCCAGTGTCCGGCTGCGGCTTGGGAATTTATACTCTCAACTCCGGTATCACGGATCGCGCGGAACCCAGCGAGTCGCTGCGGGTCGCCTGCGCATGGTCGATCGGACTAGATAGTCCGACTCTGCTCATATCCGACCGGCAGGTGGATGCCTACCGCCGCGGGGCACCTATCACTGCCGAGAGTGAAGCGCGGGGTGTCTTCGGTGCTCATCTGCTCGCGACCGATCTCGTGCTCGATCCTCTCGGCTCGCGCGAGTGGATCATGGCGGCGGACACCCGCCTAGATCACAGCGAGGTGTCCCTGTTGTGTGACCGTCTTGGCAAGCCGGAGGCGTTCAGGGCAGAGATCGCCGCCGATCTAACTGCCGGAGTGTTGGCCCTGAGAAAGCGCATCGCCGGTGCCGGTGCGATCCAGCAAACTGCCGACACGCGGACCAGCGTCCATCATTTCGCCAACGTCCTCTTCAACTGCATGCGCGGTGGCACGTTGCACGACAACTACCGCTTTCCTTGCGAGGACTTCCAAGCGTTTCTAAAAAGCCGCAATCTCGACGTGTGGTGCCGCCACCACGACTGGCTGATTTCACTACCGGATCCTTGCACACTCGAAGAACTCTCCGCCCGCGCCGCAGGGCTTGGTGATCCCCAGCTCATCCGTCTGGCAGGTGAATACCTGCCGCTCTGTTTCAGCCGTCGCCATGGCGATCCGAGCCGCCCGTGGAACCGCTTCGAGATTCACACCAAGGATGCGGAAGGCCGCCCGCTGTTGGGCTATGCGGGAAACTGGCGCGACATTTTCCAAAACTGGGAGAGCCTCGCTTACAGCTATCCGGCTTGCTTCGAGCCGATGATCGCCATCTTTCTCAACGCCTCCACCGCCGACGGCTACAATCCCTATCGGATCACCCGCGCCGGGATCGACTGGGAGGTCTTCGACGCCACCGATCCGTGGAGCCATATCGGCTACTGGGGCGATCACCAGATTATCTATCTGCTGCGCCTTTTGGAGGGCCAGGAGCGCTTCCGCCCCGGTCGTCTAACTGACCGGCTTAACGAGCGCTGTCATGCCTACGCTTACGTCCCTTACGAAATCCGCAGCTTCGACGAGCTGCTGATCGATCCCAAGCATTCGATCCATTTCAACGGAACGCTGCATCGGCAATTGATGGAGCGCACCCGCACGCTCGGGGGCGACGGCAAGTTGCTAGCCGACGCCGACGGCGAAATCATCCGGGTCACCCTGGCGGAGAAATTGCTCGTTCCGGTGCTCGTCAAACTCACCAATCTCGTCCCTAGCGGCGGCATTTGGCTCAACACCCAACGCCCAGAGTGGAACGATGCGAACAACGCCCTCGCCGGCTGGGGTCTCTCGGTGGTGACCGTCTGTTACCTCCGCCGTTATCTGGCGTTTCTCGAAGGTGTATTCGGCCCAAGCGTTTCCCAAGACTGCGATCTATCACAACCGGTGGCCACCTTGCTGGCGGATCTAACTGCCATCTTACCGCGCGCCGCCGTGCTCCAGTCGGATGACGCTGAGCGCTTCCGCATCGCCGAAGCACTCGGTCGCGCCGGGGAAAAACATCGTAACGCCGTCTATGCTGGAGTCTCCCCGCACTTCGCAAGCGTCGGCATTTCCGCGCTACGGGATTTCATCGCTACAGCCCTCGCCGCTGTCGATGCCACGCTGTCCGCGAACCGACGCGACGGTCAATTATTTCACAGCTACAATCTGTTGGAAATCCGCAACACTAGCGCCGTCGTCCACCCGCTCGACTTAATGTTAGAAGGCCAAGTCGCCGCCCTCAGCAGCGGAGTGCTCACGCCCGCTGAAGCCGTTCACCTGTTGGCGGCGCTGCGTGATAGTCCGCTCTATCGCGCGGATCAGAACAGCTACCTGCTCTATCCGGACCGCACGATCACTCCGTTTCTTGAGCGCAATATCCTGCCCGCCGATTGGAAAACCAAAATCCCTCACCTCGCGGAAGCGACCGCCACGGGCGACCGTGAGCTGATCCGTATCGACGGCCACGGCCACGCTCATTTCCATCCAGACCTGACCAATGCCCGCGACCTGTTAGCGAAATTGGATCTGCTATCTACCGAGCCGGGCCGCCAAAAATCCGTCGCAGCAGATCGCGCCGCCGTCCTTGAATTGTGGGAGACGGTTTTCCAGCACCGCTCGTTCACCGGCCGCAGCGGCGCGATGTTCGCCTTCGAGGGACTCGGCAGCATTTACTGGCACATGGTCGCCAAGTTGCTGTTAGCCGTGCAGGAGATTCACGTCCACGCTGCTCGCAAAGGCTCAGACTCGGCAGAAACCGCGCGGCTGGTAGAGGTTTACGGGGAGATCCGGAATGGCCTTGGCTTCACCAAAAATTCCAAGACCTATGGCGCATTTCCGACCGATCCCTACTCTCACACGCCCCGCCACGGCGGTGCCCAGCAACCGGGCATGAGCGGCCAAGTCAAAGAGGAAATTCTTACCCGCATGGGCGAGCTGGGTGTCCAGATCGAGCACGGTTGCGTGCGCTTCCATCCCACCTTGCTGAAGCGCCGCGAGTTTTTCACTATCCCACATGTCTTCGACTACATCGCCCTCAGCGGCGAGCCACGGTCTTGGAATCTCGGCCCGGGAACCCTCGCCTTCACCGCATTCCAAGTGCCGATCTGCTATCAACTTGGCGATCACCCCGCGATTATCCTCGAACATTCCGATGGCGGACGCACGGTGATTAATGGCAACCTCCTGTCCGTAGCCGTCAGCAAGCATTTGTTCGAACGCGACGGATCGGTCCGCACCATCACCGTGACGATTCCCTTGTCCCACTAGCAGTCTTCCTCAAACCCATGAAACTATCCATTCAGGAAAAAATCGGTTACGGCCTTGGCGACACTGCCAGCAACTTCGTCTGGGCACTGATGATTAATTTCATCATGTTCTTCTACACCGACATCTTTGGCATCACTGCGGTGGCGGCGGGCACGATGTTATTGGTCGCGCGCTGCACGGATGGTGTCGTGGATTTCTTCATCGGCGCTGTGGCTGACCGCACGAAATCGAAATGGGGCCGCTTCCGGCCCTATCTGTTATGGCTCTGCGTGCCACTGGCTGTCGTGTTCGTGCTCGCATTTACCACCCCGAACTTCAGCGCCTGGGGCAAGTTAGTATGGGCATGGACCACCTACAACTTACTCATGCTACTCTACTCCGCGATCAATATCCCCTACGGCGCTCTATCTGGCGTGATGACCGACGATCCGCTAGAGCGCACTAGCGTGAATAGTTATAGAATGGTGCTAGCACAAATCGGCGGCATCGTCGCCAACTCAAGCTTCCTGCTACTGATTAGCAAACTAGGCGGCGATAACCAACAGCTTGGTGCCCAGCGCACAGTTATGCTGTTCAGCGCATTGGCCGTGATCTTTTTCCTCATCTCATTCTACACCACGCGCGAGCGCATCCAACCGCCACCGGCGCAGAAGACCAATCTCGTAAGCGACGTCAAAACTCCCATATCTAACCGCCATTGGATCATGATGTTCGCAGCGGGCATTGTAAATATCACCTTCGCCGTCGTGCGTGGAACCGCTGGCATCTATTACCTCAAGAGCTATCTGAAATGGGACGACGGGCGAATCGCCACCTACTTTCTCATCGGCGGTCTTGCCATGATCTTCGGCGCGATGCTTACGAAATTCGCAGTCAAAGCCATCGGTAAGAAATCCTCCTTTATCACCAGCATGGTCTTAGTGGCTCTAACGGCCATTCCATTTTACTGGATCCGCCCTGATCAAACGGCGCTGGTGTTCACCTTCCAGATCCTCGGCATGATCTTCGCCGGCATCAATGCCACGCTCTACTGGGCACTTGTCGCAGACACCGCCGACTTCGCGGAGTGGAAATTCGGCGTGCGCACCACGGGCATCATCTTCTCAGCCACCACCTCCTCGCAGAAGGCAGGCATGGGCATCGGCGCGGCCTTCGCTGGCTGGCTGCTCAGCCACTACGGCTACGTCGCGAATGCCGAACAGTCCGCCGAAACCATCCGTGGCATACTCCTTCTCAATAGCCTTATCCCCGCCGCCGGATTGCTTTTCCTGGCCGCGCTATTCTCGCTCTATGGGCTTAACGAAAGCCTCTGCAAGACCATGCGTGAGGATCTCAGCAAGCGCCGGTTAGAAGTATAGAATGGCTGCGAGTTGCATGGATCAGGAATCCATCCGGTAGCTGTCTGGGCAATAGTGCCTGCAGTAATCGAAGGTCCACAAGGAGTGACGATCTCCGAAGCGCCATGCCAATGCGTGGTCGATGGAGAAGCGCTTTCGCTCGGGATCATCGACTTATCACTGGCACGGCGGAGCGGAGTCCGCCGCTCCTTG
>JAYTLO010000113.1:0-2038 GCA_043729385.1 Akkermansiaceae bacterium | reverse complement strand
ACCGGCCACGCTTCGATCAGGATCGTCGAAAACAAATTGGCCATTACCACGTCGTAGCCGTTTTTGCGCGGCTTCCATTTCAGCACGTCCTGCTCGTGCATCAGGATTTCCGGCGTGCCATTGCGCTCGATGTTGCGGACGCCTACCGCCACCGCAAAGGGATCGAAATCGCACGCGAAGGTCTCGCCCGATCCTAACTTGCAAGCGGCGATAGCCAGCACTCCGGTGCCGGTGCCGAGATCGGCGACCGTCCAATCGGTTCCCTTCCGCGAACGGGCGACATCCACTAACAAACGCAAACAGCTCGATGTCGTCGCGTGGTCGCCGGTGCCGAACGCCATTTCCGGCGGGATCACGATGATCTCGCGCTTGGGATTTGCCTGCTTCAACGCCGCGAGTTCTTTGGGCCGGTTTTCAGCAGTTAAGACGAACACATCCCGCACCTTGAGCGGGCGGGGAGGGGCGACCGGCTTGTTCCACTCGGCGTGAGCCATTTCGCGGACGCTGCCGCCGAACTGTGAGACGATCGCCTCCGCTTCCTTCTTCGTTCCGCAAAACAACCGTAAACGGATCGAATTGCCGCCCTTGATCAACTCGATGACCAGATTCGGGTTTCCCGCAAAGCGTTCCTCCCATGCGTCCATCCATTTCGCGGCGGAGAGTTTCGACCAGACAAACATGCAGAGTTATTTTGTGGGAGTTGTGCTTCAGGAAATGAAGCAGTTGATTGAAGTCCTCCGCCGGGTGATTCGCGGATTTAAGAACTACTTCGTTGCGTGATACGCAATTTTGAGTAGCTTGTGGCGGTGATTGTTAGCTTCGGTGACAAGGAGAGCGAGAAGATTTTCAATCTGACGTTTTCCCGCAAATTCCCTCGGGAAATCCAGGATCGCGCCTATCACAAGCTCGTCGCCATCCACGCGGCGGAGGCACTCGATAACCTCCGCACCCCGCCGGGGAACCGCCTCGAATCCCTGCGCGGAGACCTTGCCGGATTCCAATCCATCCGCATCAACGATCAGTGGCGGATCGTCTTCCGGTGGGAAGGAAGCCACGCCTCCGAAGTGAAAATTACCGATTACCACTGACTCCATGAAACACGAAATTCCACTCACTAACAGCGCCGCTGCCATGCTCCGCGATTTTCTCGATGACCACGGACTGTCCCAGTCCAAGCTCGCCGCAGACATCCATATCAGCCCGCAGCTTCTCAATGACATCCTCGCCAGCCGCCGGCTGCTGACCCCGGAGCATTGCCTCAAGTTGGGCCGCTATTTCGGAAACGAGCCGGAATACTGGATGCGTCTGCAGAACCACTACCTCTTCCGCAAAACGCAGCGAGATAAAGCGGAAGAACTCAGTGCCATCGCGCCGCTGGCCGCAAGTTGATGTGTCTCCAGAATTTGCACCGCCCATTTCGCGGATACAAAAAAACCGCTGGATACCAGCGGCTTCAAAGGATTTCACGCATGGAGCGGGCGATGAGATTCGAACTCACGACATCCACCTTGGCAAGGTGGCGCTCTACCACTGAGCTACGCCCGCGTTGTTGAACGCGTCGGGGGCTTTCTACATGGGCGCGGAGGGTGGACAAGCCAAATATTGCAAATTTTCCATGTTCATTTTTCCAGCGCCGGGTTTCTTTTCCGCACGCATGTCCGACAAGCTCGCAGAAATCATCGCCACCAAACATCATGAGGTCGCCGCCCTCTTGCCTCGCGCCGCGCTGCTGCGGGCTGGTGCCCTTCAACGCAACGATTTCGGCGGCTTCCGCGCCGCTCTGGATCGCGGGCCGGGCAAACTTGGCGTCATCGCCGAGGTGAAAAAAGCCTCACCTTCCGTCGGCCTGATCGACCCAAACTTCGACCCCGTCCGCCAAGCGAAGCGCTATCTCGACGGTGGCGCGTCGTGTCTCTCGATCCTCACCGACGAGAAATATTTCCAAGGCTCACTCAGCTATCTCTCACAGATCTCGAAATTTTCCGACGCGCCACTGCTGCGCAAGGATTTCACCATCCACGAGGTGCAGATCCACGAA
>JAYTLO010000112.1:0-9847 GCA_043729385.1 Akkermansiaceae bacterium | reverse complement strand
GTGTGGGTCTCAGGTGCGGTATGGATGGTGGATGCCATGTTAGGATGAAGTGATGAAATGGATCAGACCATGTGAACGGTCGCTTTGCCGATGAACTTGGCGTCCGGCATTTTCGGATTCGGGTTCTTGACGCGGGCCAGATAACTGGTGCGTGGGAGAGTGCCGATGTAGTTGAGGAGATCGTAATTGCGCTCAATGCGCTTGCTGCGGCCGAGCGCGCCCTTTTCCTCGTCCAGCAAGTTTCCGAACGTAATCGCATTTGCGGGACAAGCGTCCTGACAAGCGGTTTTCACCGAATCCACCGGCGTGCGGAGGGTGTTAGTCGTGACCTGCATCTCAATGGAAGGCTTGCCGGCGACGAGTGCTTCTTGCTTCTGGCCCCGCTTCTGGCGGATGACTGCATCCTTGAGGCGCTGCACGCAGTAAGTGCATTTTTCCATCACTCCGCGCATCCGGACGGTGACGTTCGGGTTCTTCTGAAGGTGCGCAGCTTCGCCAACTTGCTTCTCACCGAACGGACCTTTGTAGAGGTTGTGGGCGATGAGCGGGTTGCGTTTGTTATAGTCGAAATAGTTAAACCTGCGGGCCTTATACGGGCAATTGTTAGCACAGTAACGCGTGCCGATGCAGCGGTTGTAGGCCATCGCGTTTAGGCCGTCTTCCGTGTGAATGGTGGCGTTGACTGGGCAAACGGTTTCGCAAGGAGCGGACTCGCAATGGACACATGCGACAGGTTGTGGGACGAGCGCCGGATTGTCTTCGTCAAAGGTGTTATCCTTTTGAGCAGCGAAATACCGATCCATGCGGATCCAGTGCATCTCGCGACCCATCGCGACCTGCTTCTTGCCAACGATTGGAATGTTGTTCTCCGATTGGCAGGCAACGAGGCAAGCATTGCAACCCATGCAAGATGATAGATCGATCGACATTCCCCACTGGTGGAGCGTGTCGCTGAGGAAGGACTGCGCCTTGCCATCTTTGCCCGGATCGAAAGTGGCGGAAGTTTGCGGTTTGTAGAGAGAGACATTCGGCGGCGCGTGGGCGTCGTTGCCTTGCTTGGGGACATTCGCAAGCTGGGCTGCGAACGTGCCTTTATCCTCGTCCTCAAGCGTCGAAACCTCGCGAGCAAGGGCCCGGCCATACATCGCGCTGTGCTCCTGAGTGATCGCGAGATGATAGCGGTTTGCGGTCTTCTTGACCTTGGCACCAGTGGCGAAATAGGGCGTCGCTGCGATGCGGAGCGGATAGGCATTGAATCCACGATTCATGCCGACGAGGCCGACGTGAGCCGCGTTCTTCGGGCCGCGCTTAAGTTCGTCGTGTTTGTCAAAGCCTTGGCCGTAGCCGAGCGGAATGATGATGGTGTTTTCGGCTTGGCCAAAAGAAACGAGCACCGGAATTTCTAACGATTGGCCGTTGACGTCGAGCTTGATCATCGGCGAGGTGCGGTTCTCACCTTCGTCATCGCCGCCGGCAGCTCTCGCGCCATTCCAGGTTTCGAGGGCGACGATTTGATCGTAAATCCCTAGTTCCTTGGCGGTCTTGGGGGCGACGAGTGCGACGTTGTCCCAAGTGAGTTTATAAATCGGATCAGGCGCTTCTTGCAGCCAGCCGTTGTCGATCCAGCGACCGTCGAAGATCGAAGAGTCGGTGGCGAAAATGACTTCGAGCGACTCCTTGGTCGGAGCCGCAGCAATCAGCGGCACGGCCATGTCGCCGCGCGAGACCGGGCTAACAATCGGATAGACTGAGCTGGCGAGGAAACCGTCGCGCAGTAGCTTTTTCCAAGCGGTGTCCCCTTCCCCGCCGAGCGTGGCGAAGGTGGTGCGGACGGCGGTGTAGGCAGGTGAAGCAGCGCCTTTTTCGCCTTCACCGTTGAGCAGCTTGCCGTCGGCTGATAGAAGCGCGAGCAGGAGTTCGAACTCAGAAACGCAGTCCTGATAGAGCGGCAGAATCATCGGCTGTATCACGGTGTAGGTACCACGCGCGGTGCGGGCGTCTGACCAGGATTCGAGGTAATGGGCGGCAGGCAAATGCCAAGTCGCGGCATGGGCCGTCGCGTCGGTGCGCATGCCGAGATGGATGCTGGTCTTCAGTTTGGCGAAAGTTCCGGCTAAATCGAGATCGGCCGGAGCGTCGTAAACAGGGTTAGCCGGAGTGAGCAGGACGAGCGTATCGACCGCGCTGGAGTCGATGTCCACCTTGAGTGTGGTTAGATTTCCAAGTCCCTTGGTCTCGGTCTGCACCGCGAGGAGCGGCTTGCCTTCGCCGATATTCCCGAGTGCGACGTTGATCGCATGGGCGAGCAGGTGCAGCGACAACGACTGGCGCGAACCTGCTAGCACGAGCGATTTTCCGGCGTTGGCCTTGAGATCTTCGACGAGGCCGTTGACCCACTCGACGTGCTTGAGATCGGTGAGTTCGGGAACAATGGCGGCGACGGCGGCTTTCACATCAAGACTGCGAGCGATCTGGGCAGCCACTGCATTTACTTGGCTGGGAGAAACACGCAGGCGGTGGTCTGCCATGCCACCGGTCAGGGTGAACGCAGCTTCAACCGCGTAGAGGCGGTTCATTGAAGCGGCATCGGGCGTGGCTTCATACGCTTTACCTTCCGGCTTGCGTCGGTCGAAAAATGGAGTGACCGGACCTTGCGAATCCGTGCCCGCGAAGTCGCAGTCGAGCGAGAGGATGCGGTCCGCCTTGGCGAAATCTGCGACTAAACGGACGCCGTCGCCGAGGGCGATATTCGAGGCGTCGCCCGTGAGAGCTTCGTATTGATAGAACTTCGCAGAAGCAAATTTCGCGGCGAGTTCCTGAGTCAGGCGAGCGCGGGTCGGGCTGTCATCGGCCCCGAAGACGAAGCCGATTTTCGCAGACTTGTCTTCTGCTAGAGTGGCCACGACTTTTTCAAAATCGGTGCGTAGGGCTGATTTCCCAGCCTTGAGAATGGCCCGCGAACGCGATGGCGAGTAGAGATCCAAGACGGAGGCTTGGGCGAAAGCGTCCGTGCCTTCGGTGTCAGGATGGAGCTTATTAGGAGCGAGCTTGGTCGGGCGACCTTCGAAGGTGGTCACCACCAAAGGCGTTGCGCCGTTCGCCCGTGGCATGGCGGATGCGTAGTAGGTCGCATTTCCTGGAATCACCCACTCGGGAGCCTTGGTGTAAGGCACGATGTAGCCCTCCGGGCGGCGGCAAGCAGCCATTCCGAAACCTGCCAGCGCGGTCGAGGCTCCCATCAATTTCAAGAACGAACGGCGGGACGTCTCATCCGCCTCAGGACTGGCCAGCTCGGCGGCTCCGCGCGGGAACTCGCGATCCATCCACTGTCGGAATTCGGCGGTGTCTTCTAACTGACCCGCACTGCGCCAGGCGACGGTGGTTTCGTCGGCGGGAACTTCAGGGTGATGCCAAACGCGCTTGCTCATGTTAGGTTGCGGAAATTGTGGAAATAGGAAAAACGGGCGGAAGGATCAATGGTGGCAAGTGGCGCAGGTGACCTTGGGCTTCACCATGAACTCCTCTTTCAACTTGAGGCCGAGCTCTTCGGTCGTCTTCACGCCGAGCTGCGGGTTGCTGGAAATGTAGGTCTTGGCGTCGTAGCCGAAATTGTAAACTTCTTCTAGCGGACGGAGGTTTTTCTCAGGTTCGCGGTGGCAATCGAGGCACCAGCCCATCGAGTGCGGCTCTGCCTGATAAATGACTTCCATCTTGTTAACGTTGCCGTGGCAGCTCTGGCAGGAAATCCCGCGATTGACGTGCGCGGAGTGGTTGAAATAAACGTAGTCGGGAGCCTTGTGGACGCGCACCCACTCGATGGGTTTGCCGTCGTAGCCGGCGTAGGTTGGGTCCATCGACTTATGAAGCGGCGCGAGTTTCGGGCTGTCGCGCTGGACGTGTTGGTGGCAGTTCCAACAGGTGCTGCCGGTCGGCACGTTCGAGTGGCCGGCGACATCGACGAACGAGTGGCAGTAGCGACAATCTAAGCCGAGTTGATCGACGTGAATCTTGTGGGAAAATGGGATCGGCTGGGAGGGTTTGTAGCCGACATTTTGCGCCTTGGGCGTTGCATAATAGGCAAATGCAAGGGCCACGCCAGCCGCTGCGGTCCCGGCGCAGACAGCGATTTTGAGAGGCAGTAGATTGGACCAGCGGGGAAAAATATTTGCCATGAGGAGGGCGTTGCAGTGCTCGGAGAATGGAGCTTGTGAAATTTTTCACAAGCTGTTTTCCAGAAATAACCCAAGGAGCTTCTGGACGGCGGGAGAATGCAAACGAGGCGGAGTGATGCAATGCGAAAAAAGAAAATATGACAGATTTTGTAACGCCTCATTCCCGCTCCGCGCAAATTCGCCAACCTGCCGCTCATGGCTCACCGGAAAAGAAGCGGTCCGACCGATCATCCTCTAGGAAAAACCCATTAACCCGATGGCATCTCAGTCGAACCGCCTTGTCTTACGACAACCAAAATTCGGCACCTGCCGTGCCAACCGCCCGGCCGATTTTCCCAAAATCCATCATGCAGACTTCTCGCGCGAGTTCTTCCGATAGCTGGCCGGGGGCACTCCGACTGAGGCGCGAAAGTTCACCGTTAGACGCTCGTTGCTTTGGTAGCCGCAGCGCTCCGCGATGATCGCGACGGGCAAATCGCTGGTGGTTAGAAGGCTTTTCGCCCGTTCCACCCGCTCGTGCTGGATCATCGCGTAGGGCGAGCGGCCCAGCGATGTTAGGAAGCGCCGCTCCAGCACCCGCCGCGAGACGCCGACTTTTGTGGCCCATTCGTCCACCGAAATGATCGTGGAAATGTGCGCCACCAGATATTGCATCGCCCGCCGCACCAAGGGATCTCCCACTGCCTCATAGGAACTCGAACCCCGGGCTACGATCTCTAACGGAGGGACCAGGATCGCTGCCGAGGGCGGCTTGTCAGCCCAGATCGCCTCGATTGTTTGCACGACCTCCGCCGCGAGCCGCCGCCATGGCAAGCGGATGCTCGACAGCCCCGGCCGCGCCATTTCGCAGACCGTTTCATCGTCGTTGGCGGAAATCACCCCGACGGCGAAGGGCACCTCCAGACCCGCCTGCGCGGCGGCTTCAAGCACATGTCGTCCAGTTGGATCGTGAGCGCTGAAAATCCCTAACGGCGTCGCCTGCGCCGCCAGCCAGCCGACCATGTCTTCGTCTGGCTCCCGCCAATATTCGTCGTATTGTCGCCAATCGCGGAACTCTTCCCAGTAAATCGGCACCTCGCCGACGACCGTTCGGAACCCCTCCAGCCGTTGCTTGGCGTAGTGCGCATCGCCCCGACCGACGAACGCAAAATTCTGATAGCCGCGTGCGATCAGATGCTCCGCCGCCAGTCGTCCGATCGCCACATCGTCGATGTCCACACGATAAACGCCAGCCACCGGCTCGTCCGACGGCACCAGAATGACGGGACAACCCAGCTCCACCAGCGCCTCGGTTAGACCGGGCAGCCATTCTGTGACGATCGCGCCGGGCTTCCATTCTCGCAGGCTGGCGAGCAACAATTCCGGTTGCCTATAGAGATCGATGATCCAGAAATCGTAGCCCATTCCGGCAAATGGCGCGAGGCCGGGCGTGAGCCGCCGCACGTTCACCGACGATTGGACGACCGCGATGCGGCGGGATGGCTCGGATTTAGGATGTCGCATTGCATCAAGAAGCTACCGGAATTTGCGGTAGCGACGCCAGTGAAAATTCAGCTACTTTGGGGTCGTTGGTGCCCGTTGGACCGACTTTTTAAAACAACCCATAACCACCGATAGCCATGACCACATTCCCTTGCGAAGCAGTGTCCTACGAAGGACCAAGCTCGAAAAATCCGCTCTCCTTCAAACACTACAACGCCACCGAAGTCGTCGCCGGTAAGACCATGGCCGAGTGGTTCCGCTTCGGCTGCGCCTACTGGCACACCATGCGCGGCACCGGCTCAGATCCCTTCGGCGCAGGCACTGCCGCCCATCCGTGGGACGACAGCACCGATTCCATCGCCAATGCCCAGAACCGCGCCCGCGTGTTCTTCGACTTCATGGAGAAAGTCGGCATCGACTACTATTGCTTCCACGACCGCGACGTCGCTCCCGAACTCTCAAATCTAGCCGAGTCTAACAAAGCGCTCGATGCCGTCGCCGATGTGCTCGAAGAAGAGCAAAAGCGAACCGGTAAAAAACTCCTCTGGGGCACCGCCTGCCTATTTTCCCACCCGCGCTATCAGCAAGGAGCCGCCACCAGCCCGAACGCCCAAGTCTATGCCTACGCTGCCGCTCAGGTGAAAAAAGCCATGGAAGTCACCCACCGTCTCGGTGGTGAAGGCTACACCTTCTGGGGCGGCCGCGAAGGCTACTCCACCATCCTCAATACCAACATTAAGCGCGAACTCGACCACCTCGCCCGCTTCCTCCACATGGCGGTGGATTATAAGAAGGAAATTGGCTTCAAGGGCCAGTTCTACATCGAGCCAAAGCCACAGGAGCCGACCACCCACCAATACGATTCGGACTCCGCCGCGTGTCTCAATTTCCTCCGCGAGTACGATCTGCTAGAGCACTTCAAGCTCAACATCGAGACCAACCACGCCACCCTCGCCGGCCACACCATGGAGCACGAACTCACCGTCGCCTTCGAGGCAGGCGCGCTCGGCAGCATCGACGCGAACATGGGCACGCCCAACGTCGGCTGGGACACCGACCAATTCCCCACCGACCTCTATCTAACGACCCACACCATGCTCGTCCTCATGAAAATGGGCGGCTTCACCACCGGCGGACTTAACTTCGACGCGAAGCGCCGCCGCGAGTCGTGGGAACCCGTCGATCTCGTGCACGCCCACGTCGTCGGCATGGACGCCTTCGCCCGCGGCCTCAAAACTGCCGCCGCGATCCGCGCCGACGGTCGCCTAGAGAGCTTCGTCAAGGAACGCTACAGCACCTTCGACAACGGCATCGGAATCGAGATCGAAGGCGGGAAAACCACCCTCGCCTCCCTCGAAAAATACGCCCTCGCGAATGGCGAGCCTACCATCGCCAGCGGTCGTCAGGAAATGCTCGAAGGACTCTTCAACGAGTTCATCTAACTCCCCTCCTCCCCGGCGCGGGGGCGAAGCGATAGGAGCGCGGAAGTCATTCCGCGCGACGCGCTTCGCCTCCGCGTTTTTGTGTCGGGATCACACAGATCCCAAGACGTCGCCTTGGGGATTCACGTTTTGCCGTGTCAGGCCTCAGCTAAAATTGCTGATGGTCCTCCAAAAATCGCTGACTTCCCCCATCCGGGTTTCATCAGTTGGCGTCGCTTCGTTCTGCACGGCGTGGCCGAGGCCTGTGACCGCTCCCCACTCATCGGGAGCAGCCACACCTTAAAATCGTTAGAACTGCGAGCTTAGCGAGAAGTTAAACTGACCGCCCTTGTCGGCTTCCTTGTCCGGGGATGACAGAGGAATCGCGTAGTCGAGGGCGAGCGGCAGTGGGCTGATAGGGAGTTTCAAGCGGATGCCGACACCCACGTCGCTGTAGATGTCATTGGGAGCAATATCCCAGGCTCCGGCGTTCACAAAACCGGTGTCGTAAAACACGGCGGCACGCACGGTTTCGATGATGGGAACGGTGTATTCAAAGGAAACAAAACCCAGTGATTTACCGCCGAAAACTTCGTTAGTGTAGCCATCATCACGCGGTCCTACATCGCGGAATTCGAAACCGCGGAGCGTCCGGCCACCGCCGAGGAACATGCGTTCGAAGATAGGGACTTCTCCGTCATTGACGCTGTCCACAAAGGCTAACTCGCCGTTGACCGAGAAGATGGAATCCCATTTAAGGTTCCAGAACTTCTGACCTTGGCCGGAGAATGAGAAGGTATCCACATCCCCGCCCAAGCCGGCGAATGTTAGACCGAGATCCACCTTGTGGCCGGAGCGGGCGAGGACGCCGCTGTCGCGACTGTCATACACATAGTTTGCTGATAGAGCGCTGCGCAGGAAATCACCGCCGATGTTTTTGTCGGAGAGTTCCGACTTATCACCGTCGTTAGGACTGTTAAAGGAGTAATCCTTGGCAGAGACATCCGATTCGATAGTCACTTGCTCTAGCCGATACTCACCCTTGATGGAACTCTTCTTGCCGAGCGGTTTGCGCAGCGAGACGGCAGCGCCCACGTTCGTTTGCTCGTAATAGTCGCTGAAATAGTTGGATTGCTTGTAGAACAACTCGCCGCCGAGAGCTAACTGTTGGTCCATGAACCATGGCTCCACCAATGAAACGGTGAACTCAGAGCGCTGGGAACCGGCGCGCAGGCTCATCGAGAAGCGCTGACCGCCGCCGGTGAAATTCCACGGGTTAAACAAATCGAAGTTAGATTGTTCGAGGGTTAGGAACCCAACGATGCTATCGATCGAACTAAAGCCGATGCCTACGCCGACGGAGCCAGTGGCCTTTTCCTCCACCAGCACATTCACATCGCGGTAACCGGAGCCGGCGGGTGCGCCAGTCGCTTGGACGTCGCTGAAGTATTGCAAATTCTCGAGACGCGCTTTGGTGGTGTCGAGTTCGACAGAGTTGAATTGGTCACCCGGCTTAAGCGGGATTTCCCGGCGGATCACCTTGTCCTGAGTCTTGGTGTTGCCGGTGATGTTGACGCGGCCCACGCGGAAACGAGAACCCTCGGTGATGCGATAAGTGATGCTCACTCGGTTAGGTCCAGCGTCGCGGATGTCGGGAGTCACCAAGGCATCGGCATAGCCGCGCGAGCCATAAAAGCTGCGAATGGTGGTGATATCATCCCGCATTTTCTTCGAAGAATAGGCGGCATTTCCCACCAGCGTGAGTGACGGATAGAGTTCCTCAGATTTAAAAACACTCATCTTGCCGAAGCCCACACCGGCGACGGTGTACTTCTCGCCTTCGCTGATCGGGAGCACCAAGTCCACCCGACCGTCGCCGACGGGATCGCGGCGGAATCCAGGGCTACTCACACGAAGATAGCCCTTGCTGCGATAGTAGTCCAAGATGGCGTTTTGGTCTGCGTCTAACTCGCCGGAGTCGAAGCGGCCAGACTTGGTCAACCAGGAGAACCAACCCTTTTCCTTCACTTTCATTTCCTTGCGAAGTTCAGGATCGGTGAAGGCGTTAACGCCTTCAAAGCGGATCTTGCGGACTTCATTCTTGGACCCCTCGTCGATCACGAAAATCAAATCGGACACGCCCGCCTGCCCTGTCGCTTGAGTGCGGTGAGAAACGGTGACGTCCGGGTAACCATAGCCCTGATAGTATTTCTCGATGTTGCGGCGCGCCTCGAGGATTTGTTCATCACTCAGCGCACCGCCGGCTTTCATTTTCGATTCCTTGGCCAGCTTCTGATCGGTGAAAATCGTGTTGCCTTGGAATCCCACACCACCGAGGCCGGGACGCGTGGTCACTTCTGCGATCAACTTTACGTTGTTACCGTTAGGCTCTGCTAGGAAACGCACATCATCGACCAGACCGGATTCGTAAAGCGACTTGATGTCATTGTCCAAGCCCTCCGCACGATAGGGCGTGCCGGATTTAGTCGCCATCAAGTTGCGCAAACGCGCTTCATCCACCGTCTTGGCACCGCGGTAACGGATCGTTACTTCCGTGATGTTTTTCCCCTCGAAATCCTGCGCGTGCAAGGTGCCCGCGAGTGAAAGAATGGAGAGCGACGTGAGTGCGGCAAATTGGCCCACGCCACGCGGCATGAGGAGTGAGGGAGATTTGGGAAATCGCATGCAGGTGTGGTGGATGGGCAATCAAGCCCGCCCGCCCCCCGCCTCGTCAAGGTCAATAGCAGCCATTTCCTTAACTTTACTTTACAA
>JAYTLO010000111.1:0-1061 GCA_043729385.1 Akkermansiaceae bacterium | reverse complement strand
TGGTCTCGAACGGGGTGCAGAGCAAGATCGGCAGCCTGACGGCGGAGTGGGAGCATTTCGGCGATTGGAAGAAGGCGACGAGCGAGGAGGACGTGGCGGCGATCTCGCTGGCGACGCTGCTGCGCGGGACTTGTGAGAAAGGGCGCTTGCTGGATCTCATCGAAAACTTCACCCGCTTTGCCGACAGCAAGGGCGGCGTGAGCAAGCTGCTAGCGAAGAACCATCAGTATCTCGGAGTGAATCGGGCGGTGGAAGCATTGCGGGTTTCCACGGATGGCAGGATCGGCGTCTTCTGGCACACGCAGGGAAGCGGGAAGAGTTACTCGATGGTATTCTTCGCGGAGAAGGTGTTCCGGAAGCTCAAGGGGAACTGGACCTTCGTGGTGATCACGGACCGGACGGAGCTGGACACGCAGATTTACCGGACCTTCTCGACCTGCGGCGCGGCATCCGAGCTGTGCCAGGCGACGAGCGCGAGCCACCTGCGGAAACTGCTGGGTGAGGATCACCGCTATGTGTTCACGCTGATCCACAAGTTCCGCACGGAGCCAGGGACGCTGCATCCGGTGCTGTCTGAGCGGGATGACATCATCGTGCTGACGGACGAGGCGCACCGCAGCCAATACGACACGCTGGCGATGAACATGCGCACGGCGCTGCCGAACGCGAAGTTCGTGGCCTTCACCGGCACGCCGTTGATCGCCGGAGAGGAACGGACGCGCGAGGTTTTCGGCGATTACGTGAGTGTCTATAATTTCAGGCAGTCCGTGGAGGACGGGGCGACGGTGCCGTTGTTCTATGAAAACCGGACGCCGGAGCTGCAAATCACCAACCCGGAACTGAACGAGGAGATCTATCAAACGATCGAGGACGCCGGGCTTGACGACGATCAGGAAGAGAAGCTGCGGAAAGTGCTGGGACAGCGCTATCACCTGATCACCCGCGAGGACCGGCTGGACGCAGTGGCGAAGGACATCGTCCATCATTTCCTGAACCGCGGCTATCAGGGCAAGGCGATGGTCGTTTCCATCGACAAGCTGACGACGCTGCGGATGTATGAA
>JAYTLO010000110.1:0-1214 GCA_043729385.1 Akkermansiaceae bacterium | reverse complement strand
CGGCGGCCGACTTTCCTGACTTCCGGGATGGAGAGAATCTGCTGCTCGATGATGTCGGAGATTTTGTTCATTTCCTCCAGAGACGTGCCGGGCGCGGAGGTGGCGGCGACCAAGGCGGTTTCCTCCTCAAATTTGGGCAGGAAGTCTTTGTTCATCTTTGGATAGAGGGAGAAGGAAGCCACCAGCATCACCACGGCGATCAGCATCACGATCAAAGGCTGGCTAAGCGCGAACTTGAGCAGGGTGTGCTCCAGCAGGCTCTTAATGCCGCGCGTGATGAAGCCGTCCTTGTGTTCGTGGCCGGCTTTGGGCCGCAGCAGGAAGGAGCACAGCACCGGGATGGCGGTGAGCGAAACGATGAATGACGCGATCATGGAAATGATCGTGGCGGTGGCGATTGGCGCGAACAACTTGCCCTCAACGCCTGTTAGTCCAAGCAGCGGAAGGAAGACGAGGATGATGAGGACGGTGGCATAGAGGATGGAATTCCTCACTTCGCCCGAGGCTTTGGCGATGACTTGGAGACGTGGATGTGGCGTGGCGAGGGTGGCATTTTCACGCAGGCGGCGGAAGACGTTTTCGACGTCCACGATAGCATCATCCACCACCATGCCGATGGCGACGGCGAGGCCGCCGAGGGTCATGGAATTCACGCTGATGCCGAACCATTTGAACACCAGCAGGGTGATGCCGAAGGAGAGCGGCATGGCCATGAGCGTGATGAACGTGGTGCGGAAATTCAGCAGGAAGAGGAAGAGTACGATTGTGACCATGATGGCTCCGTCGCGGATGGCTTCCGTGAGGTTGCCGATGGCGTGATCGATGAAGTCTTTTTGTTGGAAAAGCAGGGTGGTCTCGACGCCTTTGGGGAAGGTGGCTTTGAGTTCATCCAACGCCTTTTTGATTTCCTCGGTGAGCTTCCGGGTATCGAAGCCGGGGGCTTTGGTGATGGACATAATGACGCCGTAGGTCGGCGTTTTTTCCGGTGACTGACTGACGGTAGCATCGCCGCGCATGGGTTCGATGCCCCAGGCGACGTTGGCGATATCGCCAATGGAAATGGGGCGGTCGTCCACCTTCTTTACAATGGCTCGGGCGAAGTCTTCCAACTGCACGGTCATGGCCAGATTACGCACCATGATTTCGGTGGGGCCGGTATTGAGGAATCCCCCGGTGGTGGTGTTGGCGGCTTCCTTGGCGGCTTCCTCCAGTTC
>JAYTLO010000109.1:0-13311 GCA_043729385.1 Akkermansiaceae bacterium | reverse complement strand
CATCGGGGTCGCTGAGTAATTCTGGAACTGTGAGTGTTTACGCTTACGGACAAGGCCTAGGAGTAACATCAGCTGCTTTCAATATAAACCTGATTGGGGGAGGCACTTGGAATGTAGGTCAAGTAGGGCAAAACAATTCCGGTAAGGTCGTGAGCGGCACCACCAATATTTTGGGCGGTTCCACGTTCAATCTTGCAGCTCTTGCTACGAATGCCTGGGCCGGAAGTCTTCCAGCTTCCCAGGGTGGTGCGCATATGCACGGCACGTGGAACATTGGCGGCGCAAGTGCGGGCACTATGAATATCACCGGCGGCTTTGTGCAAACCGCAGGTCTTAGCGCAATCCCAACAGGAACGGCGATCAATGGTCTGCAGTTCACAGTGGGTAACGGCGGGACGCTCACGACGACGACAGCATCCACCTTGGGTTTCGCGACCAATCAAGCCGTTGGTCAAAGCACGGCTCAAACCACCAGCTCGCTCACCGTGAACTCGGGTGGTAACGTCACTACAGCGGGAGCTTTAAACGTTCGAAACACATCCGCCCAGACTGCAACGACCACTTTTAATACATTGCAGGTCAATGGAGGGACGTTCTCGAACAGTGGTGTTATCACTGTGGGTTCAAACGTCGCCAATACCTTTTTGGAAACCAATGCTATTACGGTAGCCGGTGGAACGCTGACAGTGACTGGCGGGGCGATTAACCTCGGCAACTCCGGTGGGTCAGGGGGCCGGCAAGCCAATACGCTGACGGTCAGCAGTGGCGCAGCGACCATCGGGACAAGTGCCAGCAGCCAGAACCTGACAGTGGGTAATACCACCAATGCTGTCACCGGGACTACAATTACGAACACGGCAAATTTGTCGGGGGGCAAATTGCTCGTCAGCGGCACCGTGAGTGCAGCCTTGGGGACTGGCACTGCCAATACTAACATTACCACCACTGCGGGTAGCGCGACCGCCACAGTCTCAAGCACCACCGGACTCGCTCTCGGCCAAGTTATCAGTGGAAATCCCAATATTCCTGGCGGAACCACCATTATCGGTTTTCCTACTAGCACTACCATTACACTATCCACCGGTGTCGGGGTGACGGCAGGAAGTACCATTGCATCAACAACCACTGGCGCATACACCGCGACCAACACCTTTAACTGGTCGGGTGGCCAGTTGACCGCGGGCACCGTCACTCCGAGTGCTGGTTTTAACGGAAGCTACGCCAACCCAACCACGGCGGGCGGTATAACTACCACTGGATTAGTTAACGGCGGTTCGCTAAGCGGGGGCGGGACGCTCGCCCCCGGCGACATCGGCACGGCGGGCAGAACGACGATCAACGGCGGCTACACGCAGAACGTGGGCGGCACCTTGGCCATCGACCTGGGCGGTAGCACGATAGCCACTGGCTTTCAAGGAACTGCTGCTCAGTATGACAACCTGAGCGTCACTGGCGCGACGGCGCTCGGGGGCCGGCTCAATTTCAGCCTCACCAACAGCTACGCTCCATTGTCAGCGACGAATCATAATATCGTCGTCGGCACGACGGCTGGCGCGACCGGCACGTTCACCAATCAGGTCGTCGCAACCTCTGGCAACAGCCGCCTGGTGGGTGCAGACGGTCTTACCTCATTTCTCATCGCCACCAACACAGGGGGATCCGCAGCCACTGTAGGGGGCCTAACCAGCGTAGCTGCCCGGACGACGGCCCTCGGCGGTTATCAGGCGTCCAACACCTACTCCGGGGCCGGCGGCACGGCCTGGGATACCGCCAACGCCGGCGCATGGACGAGCTTCGATCCGGGTGCGACCGCCACGCCTGCCACCCAAGCGTCAGGTGCCATCGCGCAGTTCGCCGATGGCACAGCGTCGATCGGGGCCATCGGGATTTCGCTTAGCAGCACGCGTAACATTCAAGGCATCCAGTTCTCCAGCGCCGTCGGTTCCCGCGCCTACACAATCAGCGGTAGCGGTACCGTTATTCTGGATAACACAGCCAATAACGCCTCGGCGACTATCGCCGATACCAGCACCAGTGGCACGGCCAACGCGGTCAATGTGCCGATCACGCTTAACAGCAACTTGGTGGCTTCTGTCACCAATGCTGCCAACACACTGACCATCGGCGGCGATATCAGCGGCACGGGCAAAAGCCTGACCAAGACCGGCGACGGCACGCTAGCCCTCACAGCCTCCAACACCTACACCGGCGCCACCAACATCAACGGCGGCAAGCTGATCATGGGCGACGCCACTGCGGACACCTTCGCCACATCGAATGTCACCGTGGCAAACGCGGCCACACTCGGTGGTTCAGGCACGGTTTCCGGGACGGCCACGGTCCAATTCGGAGGCATCCATTCCGTGGGTGCTGTGGCGACGGGTGGTGCGGAGGGCGTTGGCAAGCAGAGTTTCTCTAGCACGGTGACATACTCCACTGGTTCCATCTTTGAGTGGAGCCTGGCAGCAGTGCCCTCCGAAACAGGCCGTGGCACCAGCTACGATGCGGTCAATGCCGCCAGCTTGGGATCGACGACCGGTGCCATCTTCCGGGTGGTGTTGAACGACACTCAGGATTTCACCTCGAATTTCTGGGATAGCGACCGCACCTGGTCGGATATCTTCAAGACCGTTGATGAGGTTTCCAGTTTAAGCATTGCCTCGATCTTCAGCGGCACCGTCCAGTATTACAACGGAGGAGGAACCACGCTGGCGTCCATCAGCGCTCCCACGGCTCAAGGAGCATTCACCTTCAGCGGCACGGACCTGAAATGGTCCGCCGTTCCCGAGCCCAGCAGCGCGCTGGCCGGGCTCCTGATCGCCGCCGGCCTGCTACGCCGCCGCCGCAGTGCCTGAATGATTTTCCGGAGTTAATGGGTTTCTCTCCGGATTGAAAGAGGGGTTGCCGACTGGAAAGTCGGCGACCCCTCGTTTTTTACCGGTATATTTTGACGCAATTCAACCCGCTCCCGACGCAATATGCCCCTTTGGATCATGCTGTTTCGATCTCATTGTTGAAATCGTAAATCTACCGGAAGTTCCGGCGAATCTCTTGATCAAACCCACACCTCGCATCATTCCGATGAAATCCAATCCGACACCAATCCACACACGCCGCGCAGAAAACGGCTTCACATTGGTCGAGCTTCTCGTGGTCATCACGATCATTATAGCGCTTGCCGGGATCACGTTCACGGTGACCACCAGGGTGAGGAACCAAGCCATCAATGCGACAGACACCAGCAAGTTCAGGCAAGTGGGCATCGCCTTGGCCAGCATCGCCCAGGAAAACAACGGGATCATTCCTCATGGAAATCTGGCGAAGGATTCCAGTGGTGCCTTTCTCTATCCAGGCGCGGTGATCCCCGGCACCGAGGCGGCGGCCGGAGCGGGAGACCGTTACAACTTCCATGAGATGCTGGATCGCTACTTTCCCCCGAATTCCAACTTCAATACATCGAGCATTTATAACTATCAGGCCCGCGATGACAAGGAAAGCATCTACTCCAGCAAAGCGGCCAAGCCGTGGAAGGGGTATAGTCCCAGCGGCGGCTACAAGCTTCCCGGCCCCCTGTGGTTTTCCTTCAACCGGAATCTTCCCAACCCGAAATGGGTCGGCAATCTGCTAAAGGTTCCAGACACGTCGAAAATCGTCATTTGCGGCGAGACCAACCACCTCGGCGGAGACATGCATCCGCAGGATAAGCCAACCTTCGAGAACAACGTGCAAACCCGCTATCGGGTGAGTCGCCCCGGCAAGACGGCCCTCTATCTGTTTCTGGACGGTCACGTGGAGAGTCTGCAGGGCGATAGGGGAGAAGCCTATTATTCAGCCCATCCGGGCGAGACGAACATTTGGAAGTGGTGGTGATCATACGGCGCCGGCCTACCTGACCGTCGGCAGCGGCATCATTGTTTGGCCGTTGCCGCCAGTGCCGATTGGTATTCCCGGTCGGAGTTCATCGTGAATCAAAAGTCTATATCCGTTCATGAAACCCAGTCCATCAGCCGCCCGCTCCGCCCTTCGCTTCATCACGGCGGCTGCGCTCGGGCTTGCCCTCTCAAAGCCGTGCCTCTTGCATGCCGCTGGCATCGGGCAGACCGCCAACACCGCCGTCCATGACACCTACATCCAGCGCGGCACGACCACAGATGTCGGCGCGGCCACCACCTTCCTCGTCAAGCGCGACGGCGCGAATTTCTCCGGTGGCAGCGACCGCATCGGCTACTTCCGCTTCGCTGTCGGTGGACCGCTCGCTGCAGTTGATAGCGCGAGCCTGCTGCTCTCCTTCACCAACTATCCCGGCGACGGCACCACGCCCTTCACCTTCGAGGTCTTCGGCCTGCCCGACGGCCATCCAAACGAAGCCTTCGATGAATCGCTGCTCAATTTTTCGAACGCCACCAACGCCAGCACCACCCTGCCCGGCAGCCTGAATCCCGCAGGCCTCACTTCCCTCGGAACCTTCACGCCCGCTGCGGTATCCGGCACCACCGATGTCGAGTTCACCAGCATCGCCCTGCGTGACTTCATCGCCGCGAACGGGAACACCCACATCTCACTCATCGTCTTCCGCCAGACTCCCAACGGCGGTATTCCCAGCTATTTCGCCTCCAGCGAGAACTCCAACCTCACCTCCCGGCCTACGCTCGTCATCCGCAGCCCCAACGACGCCTACACGGTTGCCAGCACCACCGCCAGCAGCGCCGCTTCGGGGTTCCCGGCCACGAATGCCACCGACAATCTTTTCACCACCCGCTGGTTGGCCAATGCGGACAACAGCAGCACGAAATCTTCGATCACCTTGGATCTAGGCTCCGCTCAAACGGTTAACCGCCTCAACTTCATCACCTATCAGCACGGGAGGACTTACCGTCTCGAAAGCTCTACTAACAATTCTACCTGGACATCGGTCACCTCTGATTTCCGCAGCGGGATCGGCTCCGAAGTCAACACGCAGCTCCAAAGCACCAATCTCTATTTCCAGCCCCGCAGCGCCCGCTATTTCCGCCTCACCTCGCAGACCTCGCTCTCCGGGAAAAGCGTCTCGATGTGGGAAATCCAGCTCTTCAACGATGCCTCCGCCTCCACCATCCTCACCCGCATCGGCTCGCTGCGCACGGCGGTGGCGGCGCTTCCTTCCGCCACTGTGGAAGACCGCATCAAGCGTGCCGTGCTCCATATCGCCATCGAACGCGCACAGGCCTCCATCAACATCAACAATTTCACCCACGCCGCTCTCATGATGGACGATGTGGATGAAAAACTGCCAGTCTCCGCCGCCACGATGGCCGCACAGATCACCGGGCTTCCTAACATTCGTGTGCTCCACCCGCTGCTTCAAGCCACCACTGCCACCAATCCCTATCTCAAGCGCGTCACCGACGGTGTGAACCTGTTCCTCGCAACCACCGATCCCGCATGGGAGAAAAACACCCCGCAGGCAAATGTGCTGGAGGATTTCAGCCTCGCCCGCACCACCGGCCAGCAGATGGATGCGTTGTTTTGGGCCTTCGCCCATCCGGACAGCCCGCTGAAAAACAATGATGAAGTCCTGCGCCGCCTGCTCCGTCGCAGTTATGCCTATCTGGATGCGATCAATGTCCACGGCCCGCTGATTCCCGCCGGCCAGCTTGCCAGCATTTATGACGACTTCGCGATTGCTCCCGCCTCCAGCGTCTTCCGCGAGTTTCCCACGCTCTATCCGGGGCTTGTCCCCACCAACTCCGCCGCCGAGTGGGATAACGCCATGGAAACGGCTGCCCAAAACCTGTGGGCTGCCTATCAGAATCGCGTCGCCTCGTGGGTCAACACCGATGTCGCCATCGCCTGCGAGCTCTTCAACTTCGGCACCTGGACCGCCCGTCCCGAGCTGCTCGCCAAGGCACAGTATTTCATCGACTCCGTTCTAACGATGAATCGCATGTTCGAGGACGGCGCGGTCGGTTACATCGGCACCCAGAACGAAACCGTCAACTATCAGGCCACCGTTTCCGAGTATGTCTCCCGCTACTTCGAGACCACCGGCAACGCCAACGCCGGCCTGATTCTCCAAAAAATGCAGTGGTATGGCGCGATCAACGGCCGCATCGGCGATTGGTGGACCTGCCCCGCCTGGAAACACGGGTGGAACGACATCCGCAGCAGCTTTTCCGGCGGTGAGACCGTCGCCGGAAATAACCCCTACGTCCGTGCCGAGCTGGACGCATGGATCGCCAGCGCCGCCAATCTTACGAACTGGTATGGCCGCGCCCGCGTCGATCTCGCGTGGTATCAATCCGGCACCACGCCTCTCAACCGTCCGGACTACACCGTTTTTGACCGAAACACCCAGGGACCGCGCGCCTGGTATGGCCGCTGGAACTACTCCGCCTCGCTTCGCAACATCAATTTCTCCGAGTCGGGACACACCACGCTCATCGGTGCGCAGGTGGCCGATCCTGATCCGGATTTCCGCGTCAACGCCTCGCTGATGGGAATCTATCCACGCCCCCGGGTGACCGCCGACCCGGAACGCAATGCAGATGGCACACTCAACGAAGCCGGCCACGCGTGGATCACCTCCGGCCTCACCGGTGACTCCACCGTGAGCCGTGATTTCAGCGCGATCGGAGCCTCATATGGGATGCATCAGGACGCAAGTTCGGTAAAGGGAACAACTCACAATTGGACCGGTCGCCAAGTTTGGTTAAACCTTCCGGATCGCATCATCGGCCTGATGGATATCGCTCCCAATGTCGATTCAACGGCCTTCGAGGTGCAGGGTGTCATCCGTCTTGGCTTCGGCGGCACCTCGTTTAGCACGCCCAAAACGCTCGCCTCCATCGGGACCGACTCGTGGAGTTATGGCGACCTGCGAGTGAAACTCCATTCCCACAATTATGCCGAGGTGTCGCCGGAAGTTTATGCTTTCCGCAACCCGAGCGCGCCCTTCACGGAAATCACCCTTCGCGACATGGTCGATGGTGATACCAACATCACGCCCGTCGCCCACACCGCCGGAACCCGCCGGAGATTCATCGCCGAGATCCGCCCCGCATCTACCACCGGGGAAGTCACGGTGACGGAGGTCGCCGAAGCTGGGGGGCTGATGGGCCTTGATGTGGCGAATTCCGCCACCGGGCGGAAATACCGCGTGGTTTACAACCCCGGCACTGTGATGACGACCTACACGCCCGCCCTCGGATGGGCCGGCCCCGTCCGCATCCACCAGAGCGGCGCGCGCCACCGGCCGGACTGGCTGCCGGACCCCAGCGGCCCGCTGGTTTCCGCCTACCTGACGAACGGCCAGGTTCTAACCATCCAACCGAAGGCTCACATCGTCCTCGAACAAAGCATCCCCATCACCAAGTCGAACAACACGGACTCGCTCGACCAGTCATCCAGCTGGACGACCAGCCCGCTCATTGATGGCAGCATCGCCACTTGGAACGCCACGGTCGCCGCAGCCATTACGACTAACGTCGGAAAAGGTAAAAATCTCGCTGGCATCACCATCACCGATCCCGGCGGAAACATCACCATCAGTCCCGGCACCGCAGGGCTGTTAGCACTCGGCAGCGCCGGGATCGATACCGCCACGTCCATCCGCACGCTTGCTCTTACCGCTCCTGTCCGTCTCGACGCCGCACAGACATGGACCACCGGCAGCTCCGGCCTGGCAGGCTCCACCCAAGTCTCTGCCAGCGGCGTGATCTCGGGTTCCGGAGCATTGGCAATCATAGCAACCGCTGGCCGTGGCGTCTCGCTCACCGCCGCAAACACCTTCAGCGGCGGCCTCACTCTCGGCAGCGGCGCGATCCTCGATTACTCTGCTGCAGCAGCCTTCGTCGCGACAGACGGGCTTCTAACCAGCAGCCCCATCGGCACCGGTCCGCTGACGATCCAAGGCGGCACCCTGGTCGCGGGAAACCGGTTTTTCTTCAATCCTAGCGTCGCCATTCCCGGCAATTTCACCTGGTCCACCGTCTCCGCCCGCGTCGATACCAGCGGCGCGTTCGATCTCGGCGGGGGAGTCCGGACGCTCAGTCTGGCCCGTCCCGTCACCGCACCCAATGTCGTGATCTCCGGTGGAAACAACTCGATCCGCTTCATCCCGGTCACCGGCGGAATCGCGACGAACACCTTCTCCAACGGAACCTTGAGATTCGCCGCCGCCACCTTGGTCGCCGCCACTGATTTCGTGATGGCCACCTTTGGAAACAGCAACCGCTTCACCGACAACGCCGGGCTTATCATCGGTCCGCGGGTTTGTATTTCGCCTTCCTTCTCCAGCACACCCTTCGGATCGGCCGCGGCCACGCGCCCCGCCGTGACCCTCGAAGCGGGTGGACTCCTCTCTCTATCCGACGGCGGCTTCGGCCGCGGCCACGCCATCTTCTCGCTGGCGGGCGGCGGCACCGTGCTCAATAACACCAGTGGCACCGGCGCGCGCACCGACATGCTGACCATTGACGGCGGCATCAAGACGAGCAGCTCCAACTTCTCCGGCAGCATCGTCGATACCGACCTCACCCGGTTTCCCACCGCCAATCCGAATTTAAAAACCGGCCTCACCAAAACCGGAGCCACCACCCAGGTTCTGTCCGGTGTTAGTTCCTACACCGGCCCCACCAGCGTCACCGGCGGCGTGCTCACCCTCACCGGCAGCCTCGGCAACACCAGCTCCCTCAGCATCGGAGCCGGCGCACGGTTTGAAAACCTTGGCTCACTCACCGTCACCGGAAACATCACCAACGACGGCACCCTGCTCGTCACCGGAGCCGCCCAGCTTGCGGTCGGCGGCACTTTCACAAACAACGGCGTGCTCGACATCCGCGGTTGGTCCGGAAGCCTGCCGCCCGGCCTCGTCAACAACGGCACGATTCTATCCGATCCCACGCTGACGCTGGATCCCGGAGTTTTCACCGATTGGCAAACACTCGTCTGGCCCAGCACCACCGATCCCCTAATCGTCGGACCCGATGCCGACCCTGACCATGATGGTAGAAACAACTTGCTTGAATGGGCGTTGCTGCTCGACCCGAAACTGCCGGACGTTTTCACACCCACCTTCATCCTCAACGGGGGGACTATCGAAACCACCTACACGCGCCGCAAGGTCGCAACCGGCGAGGCCAGCTATCAGGTCGTGTGGTCGGACGCTCTTGCCGATGATTGGTCGGCCGCAAATGTCCTCACCGATCCGCCGGTGTCGCTCTCGACTACCGGGGAAAGCGTTCGTTCCACCCTGCTCGCAGGTGCCGGTGGCAGGCGTTTCGTTAGGGTAAGATTGATCCGCCCATGATGCGCCGGCCGCTGCAAAACAACCCTTGATTGCCGCAAAATCGCCCCTGCCGTGTCCCATGGACCTTGAGTTGAATCAAGGATTGCGCCTCTTGAAACCGCGACTGATTTGATGAAAAACCGTTACTATTTCCTGATCCGAACCGTGGCGATCTTCGCCGCTGGAGTCCTGCTATCCAGTTGCCAGAAAGGCACGCACCTCCACGTTTCACCAGCAGGTGAAGACTCGGCGGATGGCTCGAAATCCCATCCATTCGCCACCTTGGAACGCGCCAAGGCCGCCGCCCGCACCGCGACCGAAAAGCCGGTGACCGTCTGGCTTGCTGGTGGCGACTATCATTTCGAAAGGCCCTTCGAGCTCGGCAAGGAAGACTCCGGCACCGCGGAGCATCCCATCGTCTATCGGGCGATGGAGGGTCAGTCCCCGCGCTTGCTGGGTGGCAAGCAACTCACGTCCTCCTCGTTCCAGTCTATCACCGATGCTGCCGCTCTTGCCCGCATCGCCGGGCCCGCGCGCGGCAAGGTCGTCGCCCTCGACCTCAAGGCCCAAGGAGTCTCGCACTCGAAACCCTATCCGGATGTCTTCACCGACGCCGGTGGCATCGTCGATCTGTTTTGCAATGGCCAGCGCATGACGCTTTCCCGGTTTCCTAACGATGGCTGGATGACCTTCAAGTCCGTGATCCACACCGCTGGCGGACCTCAGGGAGAAGGCTGGAACGAGCCTGCGACCTTTCAGAAAACTCCCCCCGGCTCGACGGGTGGCATTTTCCAATACCGCGATGAGTTTCACGACAAACACGCGCTGTGGGAAAAACAACTCGACCGCGGCGTGTGGTTCCGCGGCTACTGGCGCGTGGCTTGGGAAAACTCCGCCCTGCGCGTGCTCGACATCGACGACTCCGCCCGCACCGCCACCTTCGCCAAGCCGATCCCGAACGGCATCGGCAACAAATACAACCGGCCGAAGGGCAACGGCCGCGAGGCCTATCAGCTGATCAACCTGCTGGAGGAAGTCGACCAGCCCGGCGAGTGGTGTCTCGATTTCAAGGACCAGATGATCTATTTCTATCCGCCCGCAGCACTCGAATCATCCCAGATCATCCTCGTGGACCGGGAGGCCCCCGTCGTCAGCCTCAACGGAGCGTCTCACATCACCTTGCGTGATCTCACCGTCGAATTCAATTTCGGCGACGGCATCCGGGTCAGCGAAGGAGAGGGGAATCTGATAGCAGGTTGCACCGTGAGAAACGTCAACCACTACGCCATCGTCCTGGACGGTGGTAAAAACCACACCGCGCAAAGCAACGACCTCCATCACCTCGGCGCCGGCGGCATCTGGCTCGGCGGTGGTGACGAATCCGCCCGCCCGCGCGTCCCGGCGGGGCACCAGGCAGTCAACAACCACATCCACCACTTCGGTCAGATCGAGCCGGTCTATGCCGCCGGCATCAACTGCGGCTTCACCGGTGGCGGTGGAGGCGGACACCATCCGGCCGTCGGCATGTATGTCGCCCACAACGTGATCCACGACACGCCGCACGTCGGCGTGCTCTGCGGCAGCATGGACAGCGTCTTCGAGTACAACGAGGTTTACCGCTACTGTCTCGTCTCTAACGACATGGGTGGATTCTATTCCTATGACTACGGGAAGCGCAATTTCGGCAATCTCACCTTCCGCCACAATTTCATCCACAGCTCGCCACTGGGCGATGGCATCTACTTCGACCACGACCACCCGGACATGAAGGTCATCGGGAACATCGTCGCACTCGGCAGCACGGGCACCCGTGGCACAGGATATCTTTTCAAACAGGGCGACATGCCCAAAGACGGCAAGTCGCAGCCCTTCCGTTGCGTTGGAAACATATCGGTTGATTGCAAATTCGGCTATGAATTTGTAAGCCTGCTGCCGCACTAGGGGAAGATCGACAACAACGTGGCCATGGACTGCCAGACGCCGTTCAAATGGAGCGAAATCAAGAACGGGAAAATGGTTCCCACCCAGGATTTCTCCACGGGGAACAACATCGCCTATCAAGGGCAACCTGTTTTCAAAGATGCCGCTGCGCTGGATTTCCGGTTAGCTCCGGATGCGAAGCTGCTCAAGGACCTGCCGGGCTTCGAGGAGATTCCGGTCGACCGCATCGGCCTCCGGACGGATGAATACCGCAGGACGATTCCCACCGCTTTAGTGTTCGCGCGCTCGCGTGAGGCTGTGGGTTCCGACGGCGGCCTAGGTTACGATATTCTCGACCGGGAATGACGTCTTCTGTCAGTTTCCGATGCTCTGGAGAGGGCACTCCTTGTCCTTTTTCCTGAGGTCATTCCGGTGCCGAGGTTGTTCCCGCGCCAGTGTCAGAGGTGAGAACCTCCGCGAGTCGCTTTTTGTAAAGCTCATGCAACCCGCTCAACGCCACATTAACTAAATTGTTAGCTAAATTAGGATTCTTTTCGGCGATCAAGGCCAGGACTGCTGCCATCCCATCAGTTGTATTGCGGGTCGCTTGGGTCGAAGCGATTGTTGTGAGAACTTGAATACTCCTGGTCACTGAAATTTCGGGTGTTGGGTCGGAGTTCGTTTCTTCTCCACTCGTGGGGTAGTGGAGCTTGCTGAGAATCAATTCTTCGGAACTCGAAAGATTCCCTAACCAGTCAGCTTCGTTCGATTTCTGCCTGGCATCCCGCGTTTTATTCAGAACCCTGCCTCGGGTGCGCACAAGACTGGGCAATCCGATGTTCTTGGACCCATTTGGTTTACGCCGCCCGAAGGTGAGGTCTCGATCCCGGCAATAGTCGCGAAGCGCGCTTGTAGTGGTATCTGTGGATCGACCATCACGCTCAAAAACCTTCCGAACATGCCGCCAAGCTTTGGGCCGATAACTGCGGGGAACTTTAATGACTTCTTCAATCTGCCGACCCTTGGGAGCAATGTGCTCCATACCGGCCTCAACCATGTCGATCATGACTGTTGCAGAGTCGATGCACTTCCTGAGTTGCGACTCGCTAATCCCAGCCTCAATTTGTGCGAAGTCCTCCAACGATTGATACTGGTTCCGCCACTGTTTTGCCTCATGGATTTCCAGCAAAAGGTAGTTTAGAGCGCAACATCCCATTCCCGCGTCTAACCATGATTCGATTTTCTTGCGTCGTGCCGCGTCGGATTTCGTGGAATCCCCATCATGGATCTCACGCTCCAACTCTTTCAGTTTCGATTGGGGAAGGGAATCAGCTAAACGGAAAGTGACGGATTGCAGCGTGTGCGGGTTGTTGTAATGAGGGAGATAGCCCCTGGAATACCAGCCGGTCGGTGGGGCGCTGGGATCTTTATGCCCGGGAGCGCCGAGCCCCAGCTCGGCGCGAATTCCATCCGCGCCACCCTGCATGGCTGTCCAAATCAAGGCCCTTGAGGAGCGAGGTGTTAGCCTTTTTCCATTTTGCGAACAGCTTTGTGCTGATTTCCGTGACCGGCACCATGCGGGAGTAGCCGGGAGTTTCCAACTGGCGGTTGTAGGTGTCCACGATGCGATGGATGTCCTGTTCGCGAAGCCGGTTCTTGGGGCCGTCCTTGCGGAACCCCTTGGAGACATCGATCATGAAGATGCCTTTGCTGGCTTGGGCGTGCTCCTTGTCTAGCAGGATTAAACAGACGGGGATGCCAGTCCCGTAGAAGAGATTCGCGGGCAGGCCGATGATGCCCTTGATGACGCCGCGCTGGATGAGATTCCGCCGGATGACGCCCTCGGCATTTCCCCGGAACAGGACGCCGTGGGGAAGGACGCACGCGCCCTTGCCGGTAATCTTCATGGAGCGTATTATATGCAGGAGATAGGCGTAATCCCCCTGCTTGGCGGGTGGGACGCCGCTTTGAAACGCTGCCATGGATCGTTCTCGGGATCGACGCCGGTGCTCCAGCGTTTTTGTCGCTGAACGGCGGATTGGCGGCGACGTAGTCGAAAGTCTTGAGATCTTAGCCATTGAGGAAGAGCGGGTTTGAAAGCGTGTTGCCCTGCTTGATCTTCGCCG
>JAYTLO010000108.1:0-1177 GCA_043729385.1 Akkermansiaceae bacterium | reverse complement strand
CGCCACGGGCCGCGCCGGGCACGAGCTGAAACAATTCCTCGTGCGCCTGCTCTTCTGCCTGTTCGCCGAGGACAACGGCATCTTCCTCACCAAATCCTTCCAGTTCTATCTGGAGGACCACTCCGCCGCTCGACAACGCTTCCCATCATGACACGATACCGGCGAAGTCATCAGCCATAGATGAAAAAGAAAACCGCGCACAAAAAGCCGACTCCGCTTTATCGACAGAAGCTGCTCAAGCGAAAACAACCGCTCAAGCGGGTTAATGTTCGTGCCACAGAAACCGCCGCGCTCCGCGAAGAGCCGACGGAATACGAGGCGACACCGAGCCGAGGCCGCAGGACACCGCCGCCGGTCACAAGTCTAACCGTCCGAAAAAAACTCATCCCGTTCGGTTGGTATGGGGGCAAGTTTTCTCACCTCGACTGGCTGCGACCATTGTTGCCCGACTGTCATCATTACTGTGAACCGTTCGCCGGCTCCGGAGCTGTCTTGCTCAATCGCGATCCCGCTCCCGTAGAGACATTCAACGACCTTGATGGGGAAGTCGTGAATTTCTTCCGAGTGCTGCGCGAAGCAAAGGACCGCCTCGTCGAGGCTATTGGGCTGACACCGTTCGCGCGCGAAGAGTTCGCCAAGGCGTGCGAAATATCCCCCGACCTTACGGCGTTGGAGCGCGCTCGGCGCTTTTACGTCCGTGCTCGGCAAGTCCGCACCGGGCTGGCGCAGACCGCGACGATTGGGCGCTGGGCGAACTGCAAGAACACCAGCCGCGCCGGCATGAGCGGCGTGATTAGTCGCTGGCTTGGGGCCGTCGAGGATTTGCCCGCCGTCGCCGAAAGGCTGCTTCGGGTGCAGATCGAAAACCGCCCGGCACTCGACGTGATTCAGCTCTATGACTCGCCCACCACCTTGTTCTACTGCGACCCACCTTACGTGCATTCCACGCGGGGAGACTCCAAGGCTTACGGCTTCGAGATGAACGACCGACAGCACACGGAACTGGCGGAGGTCTTAAATCGGGCGGAAGGCATGGTCGCACTTTCCAACTATCAGGCGGACATCCTCGACGAGCTTTACCCCGCTCCGAAGTGGCACAAGTTCGCCACCGCCCCCCGCACCGTTCATTCAACCAAGGACAAGCGCGTCGAAGTGCTGTGGACGAACTACGATCCGA
>JAYTLO010000107.1:0-19114 GCA_043729385.1 Akkermansiaceae bacterium | reverse complement strand
GAAGGCAAGAAGCGCAAAAGCCTGCCCAAACGCGAAATGCGCGCCAACAAAGACAGCGCCTACCTCGAACAACTGCTCTCCCTAGTGTAGGGACCCTGGGTGCACGATGGTGATCATCTGCCGCAACACCGATCTCGGCGACGGCTGGGAACGCGAGGGCGAAGATCCCTTCTATTTCAAGGAATTCAGCGAGAAAAAAGCCTACCCGATGGGCATCAACATCGTCGTCTATTCGATGACCCACTGAGCAAATTCATGACTACGGCAAACAATTCACACGCCATTGAAGAAGCACTCGTCCGGCGCATCGCGGAAGGAAAAGTCAGGATCAAACGCGAGCTGGCGAAGGTCATCCGCGGTCGGGACGACGTCATCGAGCAACTCCTAATCGCGCTTCTAGCAGGTGGGCACGCGCTCATCACCGGCGCGCCCGGCCTCGCGAAAACCCTGCTCATCCAATCGACCGCGCAGCTCTTCCATCTGTCGTTCAATCGCATGCAATTCACACCGGACTTGATGCCCGCTGACATCACCGGCACCGAGATTCTAGCAGAGACACCCGAGGGCGGTCGGCGGCTGGAATTTGTGAAAGGCCGCTGTTCGCCAATCTCATTCTGGCCGACGAAATCAACCGCACGCCGCCGAAAACCCAGTCTGTGCTGCTCGAAGCGATGCAGGAACACCAAGTCACCGCAGCGGGTGTAAGGTATGTGCTCGCCGAGCCGTTCTTCGTCCTCGCGAACAAGAACCCGGTGGAAATGGAAGGAACATATCCGCTGCCCGAGGCCCAGCTTGACCGCTTCATGTTCGACATCCGCATAGACTATCTGAGCGAGGATGACGAAGTCGCGGTGGTGACGCGAACCACCTCGGTGCGCCCCGAGCCGATCCAAGCGCTGTTCACCGGCGAGGATCTGCTGGCGTTTCAGGAGATTGTTAGACAGATGCCGATCGCCGAGGAAACCGCCCGCTACGCCGTGCGGCTGGTGAATGCCTCGCGGCCTAACCGTCTAGGTTCGCCGGATTTCATCAACGAGTGGGTGAACTGGGGAGCCGGCTTGCGCGCGGCGCAATGCCTCGTCATCGGCGGCAAGGCGCGCACGCTGTTAGCGGGCCGCACGCATGTCACGCCGGACGACATTCTCGCGCTGGCCCACGCCGTGCTGCGGCACCGGGTGCTCACAAATTTCCGCGCCGAAGCCGAGGGCGTCACGCCGGATGGCATCGTGGATCGCCTGCTCAAACACGTCCCGTTGCCTTGATGGATCGCGCTTCCACAACACCCCGTCCGCCCGCATTCGCCGATCCTGCGGCGTTGATGCGGATTCGCGATCTGGAACTGCGGGCACGCTCGCTGGTCGAAGGCTACTGGAAAGGCCTTCATCGCAGCCCGCGCCATGGGTTCTCCGCCGAGTTCGCGGAGTATCGTGCTTACGTCCCTGGCGACGACATCCGCTTCCTTGATTGGAAGGTTCTCGCTCGTCGCGACCGGACGTTCATCCGGAAATTTCGCGAGGAAACCAATCTTCGCTGCCACCTCCTGCTAGATCTCAGCCGCTCGATGGGCTACGGCTCGCTGACCTACACGAAGCTCGAATACGCCCGCACGCTGGCCGCGACGTTGGCGGTTTTTCTCCATCAGCAAGGCGATGAAATCGGGCTTCTAACATTCGACGAGGTGCCGCGCGACTACCTGCCCCCGCGCCACCGTTCCGGGCATCTTCATGCGATTCTGGCCGCGCTCGGTCGTCCAGCTTTGGGGAAATCCGCAGGCCTGCACGCGCCGGTTGAGGCGATCCTCTCGCGCGGACGGATGCGCGGCGTGATCTTCGTAATCTCAGATTTTCTAACACCGCTGGAGGAATTGAAGGCACCGCTCTCGTCCCTCGCTGCGTGCGGCCATGACGTCACATTGCTTCAGACGCTCGATCCTGCGGAGATCGGCTTAACCTTCGAGGGTTCGGTGAATTTCGAGGATCTGGAATCCGGGCGCACGCTGCCCGCCGATCCTGACCAGATCCGCGCCGGGTATTTGCAGAAGTTCAATGCCCACCAGCAGGGGCTTGAAACTCTCTGCGACACGCTGGGGATTCTCCACCATCTTCTGCCCACGGATCGGCCGCTTGAGTCCGCGCTTCACGCCTATCTATCGGACCGCCAGAGCCGTGGCCCGCGCGTTTCTCGCAGCCGCAGTCATTGAAATCGCCATGGCATTTCTTGCACCACTATTTCTAGCAGGACTGGTCGCCGTCGCGCTGCCGGTGCTGCTGCATCTGCGGAAAAATCGCCCGCAACAAACGCTCGCGTTTTCCTCGCTGATGTTTCTCGAGGCCAGCCCGCGGATGGAGCGGTGATGAACTTCATCCTCATCGACACCAGCGCCAGCATGAGTGGCGCACCGCTCTACCAAGCATTACTAACAGCGGCCAAACTCGTCGATGGATTTTCCTCTAACGACAGGATCGCGGTCGCCACGTTTTCCGACCGCTTGCGTCCGCTGCTAGGCCCGGAACGTGCCCGCGAACTCACACCCGGCGAGCGGAAATCCGCCGCCCTGACGGCGCTTTCGGCAGTGAAAGCCGATGGCAATGCGACCCATCTCGCCGCCGCCCTGCTCGCTGCCGTGGGCGACGAGGTGCCGATGAAACTTCACGTCATCAGCGATTTCCAAAAAGGCGCGACGCTCGACCGGCTGCGCGAGGAGGCATGGCCGGACCACCTTCAGATCATTCCGCATCCCATCGCGTTGGCGAAAGGCTGGACCAATGCCGGTGTTAGAATCCTGCCACCCGAGAAACTAACATCACGCGTGCGGGTGTTGAATTCCGAAGGCTCGACGAGAGCCGACTTCACCCTTTCGTGGAACGGCCAGCCTCTAACGGTCTCGGTGCCGCCGGGCGAGAACGCCATCTTCGACGCCCCGCCTAATCTTCCCGCCGCTGGCAAAGTCACCTTGATTGGCGACGATTTCACCTTCGACAACGATGCCTCGTGGACGACGCCCGACCGCCCGGTGGCGCGAGTTTGGTTTCCCGGCCAAACGGCGATCACCGACACGAGCGAGAGTCTATATTTCCTCAGCCGCGCCCTGCAATCGACCCCGGAATTTGAGGTCGAAATCCGCGATTTCGACGAGGAATTCTATCAGCAGTCCGCTCCGCCCGGTCCTCCCGGCGCGAACCCGGCGGCGGATCTGATCAAGACGCAGACGGGCATTCTCAATTCCACTTGGAACCTCCGTCGCGACCACACCGAGATCGCGGTGACCCCGCCGCCTGCGAAGGATCTTGAGACGCTGCGGCGCTCGCAAGAGATCGCCATGGAGACCGCTGCTGCCATGGAGGCCGAACAAGCCGATCCCGCCGTGCGCCAGATTCTAACTGACGCGCGGCTTGCGATGAAGGACGCGCTTGCCGAGCTCACCCTGGCGCATGAGAAAACCTCCGCCGCGCCGTTAGAGCCGGCCATCGGCCACGAGCAAATCGCGCTGCGGCATCTCTATCAGCTTAAGAGCAATAAGACGATGATGATGCAATCGCAAGGGGAAGGGGAGTCTTCCTCCGCCGAGGATAAGCCCAAGGATGACCTGGATTTGAAGCCGATGGACAATCCCTATCAGGCGGAGAAGGAGGCGAAGCCCGAGACCGCTGGCAAGGCGAACGAGGCGATGGAAATCCTCAAACGGCTCGATGAGCTGGCCAAGCGCCAGCGCGATCTGAACGAGGAAATGCAAGCGATGCAGGCCGCCCTCAATCAAGCCGATGCCGCCGCGAAAAAGGCCGAGATCGAGCGCCAGCTCAAGCAGCTCCGCGAGCAGCAAAAGGAGCTGTTGGCCGATGTGGACGACCTCCGGCAGAAGACTTCCGATCCCGCGCAACAAGCGACGGAACCCCAACAGAACAAAGCGTTAGACGATGCCCGCGAGAAGGCCCGCCAAGCCAATGAGGAGCTGAAGGACAACAAGCTGGGCGAAGCGCTCGCGTCTGGCCGTCGGGCCGAGGAGGCGTTGGAAAAACTGCATGATGATTTCCGCGAAACGAGTGCTGCGCAGTTGGCCGAGCAACTCCGCGAACTCCGCAAGGACGCGCGGGCGCTGGACGAGTGCCAGCGCCAACTCGGCGAACCGCTAGCGCCGAAAGCGCCCTCCCTAACTGATAACCGCGGCGAGGCGAAATCGGAAGTCGGCCAACAGCGCGAGGATTTGAAGAAACTTCTCGATGGCATCCGCGAAACCGCTGAGACCGCCGAGAAGGCCGAGCCGCTCGTCGCTCGCGATCTCGCCGAAGCATTGCGCCAGGCGGATCAAAGCGGGATCGGCAAGTCGCTCGAACAGATGGAGCAATCACCCGCCGCAGCCGCATCTAACCGTGCAGCTGAAGGGATTTCCCAACTCACCCGCGAGATCGAAGGCGCGGCGGAACGCATCCTCGGCAATGAAGCGCAGGCCCTCCGCTACGCCCGCGACGAACTGCAACGCCTCGCCGACCAAGCCGCTGGCAAACCGCCGGAAAATGGCAAGCCGGGCGAAGCAGGCAAGGGTCAGGCCGAAGCATCGTCGTCCTCGGAAGGGCAAGGAGCCGGTGGTGCGGGGCGCGGCAAGTCAGCGATCACGGGCGAAAATTTCAAGGAATGGAGCGAACGGCTTTCCGATCTCGAAGCCGTGGTGGAAGATCCCGAAGCGCAGTCCGCCGTCGCCCGCGCCCGCAAGGCCAGCCGCGAGTTGCGGAAGGATTTCAAACGCCACTCGGTGGAGCCTGACCAAGCCGCTCTAGCAGAAGCCGTGCTCCGACCACTAACGGAAGCGGCCGGGAAGTTAGATGCTCGTTTGCATGAGCTTGACCGGAAGGACCCGCTCGCCCCGGTGTGCCGCGATCCGGTGCCGGAGCGCTATGCGGAAATCGTGCGCCGATATTTTGAGGAACTCGGCAAGTAAGCCGTTCTCAAACCCATCTTGATCCACCGAACGATTTGCACCAATGTTTCCTCATGAATCAACTGAACCAACTGCGGGAATCGCGCTTGAAGCACACGCTGACAAGCTACGAAGACGCTGTGAAGCAGTTGCGCGTTTTCAGGGAGGTCATACCAGTTTCATCGAGGAGTTCGGAATCTTCCGAAGCTATGCACAGGAAAAAGGCCTCTACCTCGCCAGTCCGCCGCCCGAACTGAGCCGCACACCTGATGACGAGGGAAATGAACGCCAGGTCTGGTTTGACCGGGATTCCCATACCTACCTCAAAGCCACTTTGGGGGACTTCTTCGGAATGCTCGTCGTCCATCGGCAGGATGAAGATGCCAAGGCTTCCCCCCTCGAATATCTCGAACGCTTGCAGCTCCACAACCTGCTCTTTGGCGATGTTGTCAAATCACTCTTTCCCGAGGAACCCGGCAAATGAAGATCGTTTGGACCGAATCTCAGTGGCTGATTCCCGGATTGTTAGGGTTGGCGGTTGTCGCGATCGGGCTGTTTTTCAGTTATCGTCGGAAGGACTCGATGCCGGTCGGCGTCCGGTGGCTGGCGGGGTCGTTGAAATGGATTGGCTTCGTGTTTCTGCTAGGATTCATCCTCCAGCCGGAAGTGGTTAGATCGTTCAGTCGACCCGGCGCCAATCATTGGGCCGTGCTGCTAGACACCAGCGCGAGCATGACGCTCAAGGATCAACGTGGCTCTCTTTCCCGCGCGGACCGGCTGAATGAGATTATCCGGCCGGACCCAGGTGGCTGGCAAAAAAAGCTGGCGGCGGATTTAGTCGTCGATTCATTCACCTTCGACGTGCGGCTCGGCAAGCCGCTGGAAGGCGAACCCCTTTCATTCACTGGTCCCGGCTCGGCCCTCGCGCGGGCACTTGGGGATTTGCGCGACCGCTATCAAGGGCGGCCGTTAGCGGGGATTCTGGTGATCACGGATGGCAGCCCCACCGACGGCGCTGCGCTTGATTTAAAACTTCAGGGACTGCCGCCGACGTTTCCGTTAGTCATCGCGCCGGAGCAGAGCTTGGTGGATCTATCAGTCACTGCCGCCACGGCGCAGGCGACGTTGTTCGAGGATGCGCCGGTGATGGTGGATGCCACCGTCGCCGCTCGTGGAGTGGTCGGGCGGGCGGTGGTGGCCAGCGTGCGCGAGCATGGTGGGAGATTGTTAGGGCAAGAACGGGTGGTCATTTCCAAGGAGGACCAGACGTGGGTTGCTCGCTTTCAAGTGCGCCCAGACGCGCTCGGCACGGCGTTTCTCGAGGTGGAGGTGGTGTTGGAAAATCCCGGTGATTTGCAGGAAGCGACGCTCGAAAATAACCGCCGGATCGTGGCGGCTAACCGCGAGACCGGCCCGTATCGCGTGCTCTATCTGGGAGGCCGGCCGAACTACGAACACAAGTTTCTCCAGCGTGCGCTGGAGGAAGATCCCGAGGTGCGGGTGACCAGCTTGATCCGGATCGCGCGGCGCGAGCCGAAGTTCGACTACCGCAGTCGCGAGGGCGAGCGCAGCAATCCGCTCTACCGTGGATTCGAGGCGCAGGAAGAAGCCGAGCGCTTCGATGAGCCGGTTTTCATCCGCCTGAATACGAAGGATTCTAACGAACTCGCCGCCGGATTTCCGAAAACTCCGGGCGAGCTTTTTCCCTTCGACGCGGTGATCATTGATGCGGTGGAGGCTGGATTTTTCGACCGCGATCAGCAGCGATTGCTCCAGCGCTTCGTGAGTGAACGCGGCGGCAGCGTGATCGTGTTAGGTGGCGCGGAGTCGCTCGACACCGGTGGCTACAACGGCACGCCCATCGGCGAAATGCTGCCGGTCTATCTGGACCCCGCAACGCCGGTGGGGGCACCCGTGGCCGGAAAATTCAAGCTCACCCGCGAGGGTCGCCTCGAACCGTGGGCGAGATTGCGCGCGACGGACGACGATGAGGCGCGACGGATTGACGCGATGCCGGAATTTCAAAACGTCCACCGCCTGCCCGCCGTCCGGCCCGGCGCGATGGAGGTGGGGAAACTCGAACTAACGGATAGTGCCAGCCCGGCGCTGGCGGTCCGCCGCTACGGGCGTGGGCGCACCGCCGTGCTCGCCATCGGCGACCTCTGGCGGTGGGGATTGCGAAGTCCCGAGGACCGCGCCGATCTGGACAAGACTTGGCGGCAAACCACGCGCTGGTTGTTAGCCGACGTGCCGCGCCCGTTAGCCGTGAAGGCGGAAACGGCGGCGGGCGGGCAGAGGATCACCACCGAGCTGCTAGGCGAGGACTTCCAACCCAACGAAGCCGGCGGCGTCACCCTGCGCGTCCAGCGACCGAATGGGAGTTGGGCTAACATTTCACCACGCCCCCACGCGTCGAAGGCGGGGACGCTCGAAGCGCTGCACACCGCCACCGAACCCGGACCCTATCTGGCGGAAGCTACGACTCGTGCCGTAGATGGAAAACCGGCTCTAACTGCCCGCACCGGCTGGGTGGTCAATGCCCTGCGCGACGAGTATTTAGCGATCAAGCCGGACACGGCGGCGATGGAGCGCCTCGCCTCCATGACGGGCGGACGCGTCCTAACACCCGCCGGCCTCGACGCATTCGTGGCGGGCTTGAAAAACTTGCCGATGCCGATCACGGAAACGCGCTCCGAGCCGCTGTGGCATTCACCGTGGTGGTTGGTCGTCGCGCTGGCTTGTTTCATCGGCGAATGGTCGCTGCGGCGCTGGAAAAAACTGCCATGAAACTCCTGTGTCTGCTGGTTCTGTTATTCTGTGACGCGCACGCCGCCGGTGATGGACGCGCGATGTTGATCGTTGTTAGTGAGCCGGGAGATGTCACATACGAGCAGGACTTCCGCCGCCAAGCCAAGGCGTGGCAGGAGCTTGCGGCCAACGCTAAAATGGAGGTCAGCACCATCGGGCTAGAGAAAATTTCCCCCGAAGGAGATCGGCCTGCGGTGGAAAAGGCCATCGCCGCGCTGCCCAAGGAGGGCGGTGAATTGTGGCTGGTGTGGATCGGCCATGGCAGCTTCGACGGACGCACGGCGAACTTCAATCTGCGTGGACCGGACATCGACTCGGCTGCGGTTAGAGATTTCCTAAAACCCTTCACGCGGCGGCTGGTCATCCTCAACTTATTCTCCGCCAGTCACCCATTTCTCGCCGCGCTTGCGGGCAATGACCGCGTGATCATTTCCTCGACCCGCAGCGGCGGCGAACGCAACTTCACCCGCTTCGGTGGGAAACTGGCGGACGCTCTAACTGCCGCCGATGCTGACCTAGATCTCGACGGTCAGCTCTCGCTGCTAGAAGCCACGCTCCACGCCGCAGCAGGGACGCGGGCGTTTTACGAAGACGCCCAACGAGTCGTCCAAGAGCACGCCGTGATCGACGACAACGGCGACGGTCGCGGCACCCCGGTGGATGGACTGAAGGGGGCGAAAGACGCACAGCCCGATGGCGAGATCGCCCGCGAAATTTATTTCCTAACATCCAAGGGCGACCGGCTCACGCCGCTGGCTAAGGAGGCAAGGGCCAAGCTGGAACTGGCGATAAGCGAGCTTCGCAAGCGGAAGTCGGAGATCCCGGAGGAGGAATACTATGCTCAGTTAGAAAAACTGCTGCTGGAGATGGCGAGAGTTTACGGCCTAAGCCGATAAGGAGGGCGGACGAGACGTCCACCCTCCTTAGGGCACAGTGATCAAGCGATCACTTGCTGATGAAAGGCGTGCCAGTCATCAAGGTTGTTGAGCATGACGGCGTCGCGGATTTTCCCTTCGTCGGGGATTCCGTTCGCGGCGAGGATCGTGGCGCGGACCTCGTCGGCGTGGATGTAGCCAGTGATGTCGGCATTGATTTTCGCGACGGCAGCGGCGTCCAGCGCACCGCCGGATTGAGCGAGCACCCATGCTTCGAATTCGGAATAGGTCGGTTTGCTATCAGCGATGAACGCTTCAAACGCAGCCTTGTCCAGACCGAGGGCGGCGAGAACCATGCCATCGTAGCCCTGACCGCAGGACGGATAATCCGAGTGGAGTTTGCCAGCGGCGCCGAGCGAAGCTTTGAGCCAAAGACGTGGCAGGTGCAGGACGCCGAGGGGACCGGCAGTGCCGGAGCTGATGATGGGGATGAAGTTAGACATGGTTTATTGGGGTAAATGAGGAGGCATGGCTGTAGCACCACGCTCGAATCCATCAGTGAATCGCGGAGCAATGCAATCCTTGGTTGGCGAAAAGTTGTCCGATTGGGAAAATTTTCTCGTTTCATCCGCCCGTGTTCGAGTTCAACTCCACGGCATCGCACCCTCTGTGCAAAAAACTAACAGTAATCAGCACCATGTGGAAAGGCCGCTTCTCTCAAGATACTTCGTCACTCGTCCAGCAATTCGGCGAATCCATTTCCTATGACTGGCGCTTGTTCCCGCACGACATCGCAGGGTCCATCGCCCACGCCCGCGCGCAGTTGAAAGCCGGGCTGTTGACTGCCGAGGAGTTTTCTCAGATCGAGAACGGCCTGATGGAAATTCTCGGCGACATCGAGACTGGGAAATTCGAGTTCAAGACCTCGCTCGAGGACATTCACATGAACATCGAGGCCGAACTCACCAAGCGCATCGGCGCGGCGGGCGCGAAACTCCACACCGCCCGCTCGCGCAACGACCAGGTCGCCACCGATACCCGCCTCTACGCCCGCACCGAGATCGACGGGTTGCTCACGGCCATCACCGGCCTGCAAAAGGCCCTGCTTGACCGCGCGGGAAAATACGCTACCACCGTCATTCCCGGCTACACCCATCTCCAACGCGGCCAACCGGTCACAGCCGGCCACCATTTCCTCGCCTACGTCGAAATGCTCGAACGCGACAAATCCCGCCTAATGGATTGCCGCAAGCGCCTCAATATTTCCCCGCTCGGCTCCGGCGCGCTCGCCGGCTCCACGATCAACCTCGACCGCCGCGCCATCGCCGCCGAACTCGGCTTCGACGGCGTCACTCACAACTCGATGGACGCCATCGCCGACCGCGACTACATCGCTGAGCTGCTCTTCGTCATTTCGCTCTGCGGCGTCCACCTCTCGCGTCTCAGCGAGGACCTCATCCTGTGGTGCACCGCCGAGTTCGCCTTCGCCTCTCTATCAGACGCGCACACCACCGGCTCCTCGCTGATGCCGCAGAAGAAAAACCCCGACGTCTGCGAACTCACCCGCGGCAAAACCGGCCGCCTCGTTGGAAATTTGATGAACCTGCTAGTCGCCGTCAAAGGCCTGCCGCTCACCTACAACCGCGACCTCCAGGAGGACAAGCCGCCGCTGTTTGACTCCGTGGACACGCTGAACCTCATCCTCGCCGTCAACACCGAGATGATCTCCGCCATGGAACTGCGCGAGGAAAACTGCAAGGCCGCCGCCTCCGATCCAATGCTCCTCGCCACCGACCTCGCCGACTATCTGGTGAAAAAAGGCGTCCCGTTCCGCCACGCCCACGAACTCGTCGGCAAAGCCGTCGCCCAAGCCATCGCCACCAAGACCCCGCTCGATCAGCTCGATCTAACCGTCATTGATTCTGCTTATGGCCCGGACGCGAGGGACGTTTTTTCCCTGGAAACCGCCCTCGCCGCCCGCACCAATCCCGGTGCGCCGTCCATTGCGAATGTGCAGGCGGAGATCCAAAAATGGGCGACAGTGATTTAGGTTATAAATTCAAGTTTTCTTAATAATTTAAAGTCTCTATAAGGATCCCGTCATGGCCACAGCAACCCAAATCAAGGCTCTTCTCTCCAGTCACGGTGCTGGTGACGACGAGCGGTTTCGCGCCGTCGCCCTCCAGGTGGCCGCTGCGGAAGCACGGAAGGGACACGACAATCTGGCGAAGGAACTCCGGGAGCTTGTTCGTCAGTCCCGAAAGAAAACCGACGAGTCGCTTCTCAAGGAAAACGTCCTCAGCTTCTCGACACCTGCGGGTGAGGCGGCCGATTTGTTGGAGCTGGTAGCCCCCTCCGTGAAGGTCGCGGATCTCGTCCTTGATCCCACTCTCCAAGACAGAATTGATCGAATTCTCAAGGAACAGCAGAATCTCAGCCGGTTGAAAGAGAGAGGCCTCCGGCCCCGCCAGCGCCTACTTTTCACCGGACCGCCAGGCTGCGGGAAAACAGCCACCGCATCAGCCTTGGCATCCGAGTTAGGCTTGTCGCTATTCGTGGTGCGACTCGATTCCCTGCTCAGCCGCTACTTGGGCGAGTCCCTCTCCAAACTACGGCTCATATTTGATGCCGCCGAGTCCACCCGCGCTGTCTATCTGTTCGACGAGTTTGACAGCATTGGCTTCACCCGCGATGCGGCGGGAGACGTCGGCGAGATGAGGCGTGTCCTCAACGCCTTTCTCGTGTTCATCGAGAAGATGAGGAGCAACAGTCTGGTGATTGCCGCGACAAACTACGGTCAGCGCCTCGACAAAGCCCTGTTCCGCCGTTTCGACGATCTCGTGGAATTCGGCTTACCCCAGCCGCCCGAGATCCGGGAGACTGTGAAGCGCCTCCTTCGGAACATCGACAAGGAGCAACCGGGGTGGTCCAAAATCGAGCATGCGGCGGAGGGCTTGAGCTATGCTGAAATCACCCGGGCATGTGAGGAGTCCATCAAGGAAATGCTCATCCACGATCTACCGAAGGTCACTAACAAGGCACTGGTCACCGCGCTGACGGAACGTCGGGTTCATCTGAACCACTGATCCTCAAACCGACGATTCCAGCATGGCTGACAATCTGCCCCCTCTGAAACATCTGCGATTTCGCGCTCCCGCTGAGTCGCTGCCTTTCGGAAGACCTGGCGGAGGCGGTGGGGACACCCCATTGTTTCATCATGATCGTGACAGCCATGCACGATATCTGAAATCAGAGGTCGCACGGGTGGAACTGATCTTCGATCAGGTCGTCCAGTATCGGGAAGCCTTGAGTCTCTCAAGTGAGTTTGGCCTGACGCTGAATGTCGTTTCCGAACCCGGAGTGCCACTGGCCTTCGGGAGTCTGAACAATGTGGGAACTGGCAATACACCATCCATCGTCCTTCTGAACCTCCGCTTTGAAGACACTGATCGGGGGTTGGTTACAAAGGCCGCGGTATTTGTGCCGTATGGACAGTTGAAAGTCCTTCAGAAGAAAATCGATGCGTATTCGGATTCTTCGAAGGACAAAAAGAAGGGTCTCTCAAACTCCGTGCTCCTCGCCAATATCGCGTCGATCTCCGTCGCCGCTTTTGAAGCTCTCTGGACCGATCCCGCGGATCTGCCGGGTCTCGACGAAGTGGTGTGGTTCGAACTCTGGATTCGCAGGGACGAAAAGGACTGGGAAGCCCAGTTGAAGCATGAGGCCGGCCGTCTCCAACTGGAGCTGCCGACAATCAAGCTCTCGTTGCCGGAGCACATCGTCATGGTGGTCCGTGCCACACGTCGCCTGCTCGAAAGTTCATTGGGCCTTCTCAACGCTCTCTCGGAAGTCCGCATCGCGCGTCCATGCAGCGTGGGCCTCACCGATCTGCCGGGGATCGAGCAGGAAGAATGGATTGATGAAGCCTTGGAACGAATCCAGTGGCCGGATGACGACGCTCCAGCCGTCTGCCTGATCGATTCCGGCGTGAACCGCGGACACCCTCTGATCGAGCCGATTCTCTACGACGCCAACATGGAAACCGTCTTCGCCGATGGCGACCGCTCGGATGACTGGAAACATGGCACGCCTATGGCGGGGCTCGCCGCCTTCGGTGACCTGCGCCGCCTCATGCTTTCCACCGGGGCATGGGAACAGCTTCACCGGCTGGAATCCGTCAAGCTTGTCCGCCTGAGCACGGACCATAATCCCGAGAACTATGGTGCGGTCACCCTCCAGGCACTTGCCCTGCCGGACATCGCCTCGCCGAATCGACCCCGCGTCTTCTGCATGGCGATCACGGCCCCGGGACCGGACACCCGGGGAAACCCCACCTCATGGTCGAGCGCTATCGACATTGCGGCGGCCGGCGTGGAGGAAGGAGGCGGAGTGCCCAAAGTCATCGTGCTCGCGGCCGGGAATGTCCGCCAACATCCGGATGGATTCGTCTATCCCACTGCCAATCTGAGAGCATCCATCGAGGATCCGGCACAAGCGTGGAACTCCATCACGGTGGGCGCCGTCACCGAACGCATCCAGATCGAGGAAGATGATGCCGAGGCCCAAGCATGCACCGCCATCGCTCTCCGGCATGGCTTGAGTCCGTTCACCCGCACGGCCCATTCGTGGCGACCCGATTGGCCGATTGGTCCTGACGTGGTAATGGAGGGAGGGAATCTCGGACGCGCCCAAGATGGTTCGTGTCCTCATTGGGATTCTCTCCAGCCTCTCAGCACGTCGGCAACTTTTCAAATACGCCCGCTTGTCCCCTTCAATGCCACCAGCGCGGCGGCGGCTCAAGCGGCGAGAGTGGGAGCCCGGATCACCGCACTTTACCCGGATTACCGCGCGGAAACAGTGCGCGGCTTGATCGTCCACGCGGCGAAGTGGCCCCAGGCGCTGCTAGCGCGGGAAGGAATCGACCCCTACGCCGCTGGCAGGACCGAGGATGTGGAACGGCTAATGCGCAGCATCGGCTACGGTGTCGTCGATGAGTCCAGAGCGATCGAGAGCCTTCGCAATCAGGCCACGTTCATTATCGAAAACTCACTTCAACCATATAGGGGTGCGTGGAACGACACAAAACTCAATGAGTGTCACCTGATCGCCCTTCCGTGGCCAAGAAGCAAACTGGTGGAGAACCCAGACCTGCCTGTCACGCTGAAGGTGACCCTCTCATATTTCATCGAACCGAATCCAGGCACCCGGACATGGGAGCGGAGCCAAAAGTATCACTATGCCAGTTGCCTCTTGCGTTTTCGCCCCAAACACAAGGACCTCACCGTGGAGCAGTTTCGCGACGGCCTCGACGCGGATTCCCCTATGGGTGGCTCCGCACCCACCGATCCTGGGTGGGCCGTCGGAGGCACGCGCCGTGGCAAGTCCGGATCCCTGGTACAGGATGTCTGGCGGGGTACGACCGGCCAGTTGGCCGATATGGGCCACATAGGCGTCTACCCCGCCAAAGGCTGGTGGGCTTACCGCAATTTCAAGCCGGGGCACGAGCTGCACGGCTGCCACCTGAAGTCCGTGAACTACTCACTAATCGTTAGCCTGGAGACGGAGGCGAACCTCCCGATCTACACCGAAATCGAGGCCGCGATCCAGCACATCGAAGCTGGCATCGACATTACTACCTAATCCATTCTCCTCTTGTAGCCAAGGACAACCGGGACTTCCTCAATCTCCTAAATTGGATCGCTAATAAATGGAGTCATTGCTCACGGATTCACACAACCTCAAGGCGTTTCGGCTTCCACCTCATTCATGAAGAGCGCTCAAAACCGCCTGCGGATTGCGTTCGACGACGCGCAACAATGCCTTGGCCGGACCTTCGGGCTCCCTTCGTCCCTGCTCCCAGTTCTGGAGCGTCCGGATGCTGACGCCGATCATTTGTGAAAAGTCCGCCTGGGTTAGGCCGGTCCGTTCCCTGAGTCCCTTCACATTCAGATCCGTCAGCGTGGTCCGCCGGTGCGCGAGCTTTCCGCCCTGCATGACGTTGCCCACCTGCTTCACGCTCAGCACTAGCTTTTGGAAATCTTCATCGTTCATGGGTGTATGCTTCTATGAGTTGTTTGAGGATCTTCAATTGAGAGGGAGCAAGATCGGTTTGCTGATTCTTCGGATAGGCAGCCAGCATGAAGGCCGTGTCCTCATGCCAAAGGTAATAAATGACACGACAGCGACCGCATCAACGCATCCACCGTGTGGTGGCGCAGCAATCCCGCCCCTTGGCCGGCATACAGCGGTAGCCAATCCGCATCGTCTTTTTCCCACGCGACGGTTTTGACGGGAGTATTGAACCATCCTTGGTGCGGATAGGGCAGGGTTTCCGCTTCCTGATTTTCGAGGGCTTCCAATAGGGGGTTAACCATGAAGCGGGCGAGGCGTCCGGTTAGTTTTCGCGATAACCGGGTGTGGCTGGCCGTTGGGGAAAACAATGCCCGGCGATGCGCGGGGGCGCACCCGGATTCCCCGCAGGCCAGAAAGGCCGTGCCGATCTGCACCGCCCGCGCTCCCAGCTGCAGGGCCGCCGCCATGCCCCGCGCATCGGCGATGCCTCCGGCAGCGATCACGGGAATGCCGACCGCATCCACCACTTGCGGCACCAGCGTCAGGGTGCCGGTCAGCGATTGCTCCGCCGACTGCAGAAAGGAAGGCCGATGGCCACCGGCCTCGCAACCAGTCGCTACGATCCAATTCACGCCCGCCTCCTCAAGCGCCACGGCTTCCTCCACCGTGGTGGCAGCCCCCAGAGTCAGGATCCCACGTTTTCGGCAATCCTTGAGAATCTCCACGTCCGGAATGCCGAAGACAAAACTGAAGACTGCAGGCCGTGCTTCGAGGATCGCTTCGGCTTGTTGGGCAAACGTGAAACGGCTAGGCGGTGCCACCGGCGGCGGCGCGATTCCCAGCTTCTGGTAGATGCCCGCGAATTGCGCCAAGCCCGCAGCATGTTGCTCCGGCGATATCGTCTCGCCCCCCGGATCATGTGAGGAAACCCATAGATTTAAATTAAACGGACCGGTCGTGGCGGCCCGCAATTCCCCAGCAAGGCGGATGATCGCTTCCGGCTCCAGTCGATGGGCTCCGAATGACCCCAGTCCGCCCGCATTCGTTACCGCCGCCGCCAAGGCCACCGTGGATAATCCACCACCGAAAGGGCCCTGCACGATCGGATAGCGCAATCCCAGGCGGCGCATCACGTTATGGTCAGGATCGGACTTCATGGCTCAGGCGGATTCGGGAAAGCGGTCGGTGAATAGCGTTTCGCTATCAGCGAGACGCGCTCCTCTTGGCCAGGCGGCCGTAGTGCCTTTGCCGATCGCCAAAATGAAGCTCAGCGCAAAGTGGTCCGGCAAGTGAATCAACTTCGCGACCGCCGCCGCATCGAAGCCGATCATCGGGCAGGAATCGTAGCCCATATCCTGCGCCGCCAGCATCAGCGTCATGCCGGCGAATCCCGTGGAACGCATCGCCTCGTCCCGGATCAGGCGCTCATTTCCTTCGTAAAAAGGCGTCAGGGCCGGCACCAGAATATTCTGCACCGCTTGCGGGGCGTGACTCCAATAACGTTGCGGATCATCCGCGTGCGCCCTCAGGTCCGCACCCATCACCACCAGCAAGGAGGCATCCGTCACCTGCGCCTGGCCCCACGCCACCTCCCGGATTTGCTGCCGCAGTTCCTTGTCGCGGACGAGGAGAAACCGGTAGTTCTGCATGTTGAAGGAGGACGGGGCCAACTTCGCGAGATGCATGAGCCGGGCGATATCCTCTTCCGGCATCACATGGTCGGCATGATAGTGTTTAATAGAGCGGCGGGTTTCGATGGATTCGATGACATTCATGGTTTCGGATTCGATGTTGTTACCGGCCCATAGCGGCTCCCGGTGGCGTAGATTTGGCCGGGTGGTTACTTTTGTAAACCACGCGGGTTGACCGCACCATGGATTGCGGTCACCGTCCGGTAACCATTCCCCCATCCGCCATGGTCCCCAGAAGAAAGAATCGCGTCCCGCCTCCTCCTGCGAGCTGTCCACTGAAGGTCTGCATGAGTTATCTCGGAGGCGCATGGACACCGAATATCATCTGGTATCTTAGCGCTTCGCCCCGCCGTTTCACCGAGCTGAAACAGGATCTTGCGGGCGTCTCTGCCAAGATGCTCACCCAACGGCTGCGGGGATTGATGGACTCGGGAATCGTTGGCCGCACGGAGCGGGAAACTTCGCCGCCCACCGCGGAATATCATCTCACCGCCCTTGGGATGGAACTCAAACCCGCTCTCGAAGCCATTGTTAGCGTGGGCCTGCGGCTCAAAGCACACCAAGCCACCGGTCCAATCCGCCAGACTCCGCCGGATGGCGGGCACAGTGATGCGCGGCCGCAACTGCTACCCTGATCCAGCGAACCCTGCGGAAGCACCGTGAATGAGGTCATTGCTCACGGATTCACATTCTCAAAAAAGGTTTCTTCTTCCACCTCATTCATAAAGCGCGCTCAAAGTGCGCGAGCTTTCCGCCCTGCATGATGGTGCCCATCTACTTCACGCTCAGCACCAACTTCTGGAAATCTTCATCGTTCATGGGTTTAACTCTTTGTAGCCGCCGCTAACCCCGGCAGGAAAGCTGGTTTTCCTTGGCTTTCCCACCTGTCTTGCTTCTCCAGAGACTCTTGCCATCGTCGCTTCCCGGTGTCGGCAGATGATCACCACTTTCGTCGAGAGGACCGCGCGGTCCGCTGGCAGCGCCTGAATCCATGCGCCACAAAACTCGCCGGAAGCGCTGCATGACTTCGTCCTGTTTCTCGCCCCGCCGAATCACGATGCTCAGCCGCTCAAGTCCTGCTCGCCCTTTGGCGGGTTGCACGAACGAAACCCGACTCGAAATCCCATGTCTCCGATTCCGCGCTGCGCCGAAACGGTTCGAGCTATTTCTCAGGAACCGGACGGTTTGTGGCGAGGTAAAACACCAGACGGCTGGCAAACTCCTGAATCAATCCTGCGTGATTTTCGGCAGCAGCCATTTCTCGCGGCGGAACCAAGTCTCTTGGCGCTTCGCATATTGGCGGGTGGCGGCGTTGATCCGCTCTTCGCAGGTGGCGCGGTCGGTCTCTCCGGCTAACAGCGAGCGGATCTCGCGGAAGCCGATGGCTTTCTCGCAGTTGGTGGAAACACGAGTGAGAGCCGCGACTTCTTCGAGCGCGCCGGATTCTAACATCGCGCGGGTACGCAGGGCGATGCGGGCGTGGAGGTCCGCACGGTGGCGCTGGATGACGACGCCGCGGAGTTGCGAGGAAATCGCGGCGGTCTGTGCTTCCCAGCCGTCGCGGAGGTCGGAAGCTTTTTGTCCGCTGAGGAGGCAAATTTCCAACGCGCGGGAAACGAAGCGGCGGTTCTGCAACGCGGTGCGCGCCGCTTCCACCGGGTCTAACGATTCCAGCTCAGCGACGAGATCCTCCAGCGGACGCGCGTCCATTTCCGCCCGCAGCGCAGCATTGCCAGTGGGCAGGGGGGCGGCGCCATGGGTGAGGAATTTCAGATAGAGTCCAGAGCCGCCGGTGACGATCGGGGTTTTACCGCGCGATTGAATTTCCGCAATGACTGGCTTCGCGAGACTCACATAGCGCTGCGCGTCCGCCGATTCGGTAGGCTCTAACACGCCATAGAGATGATGCGGCCAACTTGCGAGTTCGTCGGCAGACGGTGCGGCACTAACAATTTCTAACCCCTGATAGAGCTGGAAGGCATCTGCGTTGACGATCTCGCCATCGAGCTTCGCCGCGATTTCCAAAGCGAGCGCGGATTTCCCCGAAGCGGTGGGGCCGCAGATGTAGAAAGGAGTCACGACACTCTTGTCGTCACAAGCTCCTGGGGGGACAAGAGTGTCCCCACTCGGGATCAGATCGCCTGTGCTCGTTCGCTTTGCCATTGGGTGAATCTTCCTTCCCTCACTTCGCCGGACTCATTAGAATCAGTGGATTCCGATAGAATTCGGGCATAAGGAGTGACGACACTCTTGTCGTCAGGTGATGGGTTTTGTAGAAACAGGAACGTCCCTATCCTTAAAACGGAAATTTACCGCCGCCGAGGCCTTTCATCATGTCCTTCATGCCGCCGGCGCCGCCCATTTGTTTCATCATTGCACCCATTTTGGTGGGCGATTTCATCATCTTCCGCATCTCGCCGAATTGTTTGATGAGCTGGTTCACCTCCATGATCGAGGTGCCGGAACCGGCGGCGATTCGCTGGCGGCGGGAGCCTTTGATGATCTCTGGACGGGTGCGCTCATGCATCGTCATCGAGAGTACGATGGCCTCGGTGCGTTTGATCTTCTTGGTGTCGAACGCGCCTGCGGGTAGCTGCTTTTTAATTTTGCTGAAACCTGGCATCAGCCCTAACAAGCCTTCGAGCGGGCCGAGATTTTGGATCATCTTCATCTGGTCGAGGAAGTCGGTGAAATCGAATTTGCCTTCCTGCATCCGCTTCATCGAGCGCATCGCGTCGGCTTCGTTCACCTTGTCG
>JAYTLO010000106.1:0-41015 GCA_043729385.1 Akkermansiaceae bacterium | reverse complement strand
GATTCCGCTACGCTCCATCGGCCGCTTCTGCGGCGGGCTGGTGCCTCGCGAACTTACAGACAAAGATTTACACTACCCAGCCAGAGCTGGCGGACGACTTCCTCGGGCTTGGCCATGATCTCCTTGCCGCGGACAAGGCATTTCAGGTAAGGCTTGCCGTTTTTCTCGCTCAGGAGCTTCTCCACAGCGCGGAGCGTGGCCTCGCTAAAATGGGCGGTAGTGGAGAAGGGTTCGAAGAGGTCGGGGAAAAGGTCGGCGGTTGGCATGGTGCTTGGTGGTGTCCAATCAACTGAAACGCTGTGATCCGGTAAATGATTGTTTATGGGTTTTTCAGTGACTCGCCCATAGTTGCAATGAGGCGGTCAAGTTGCTGTTTCATGCCAAGATTTAGAAAAAACGATTGGTCTTGGCCGTTATTGAACAATTTTTAAAGTTTTCTGCCTGATTCTTGGGGAAATGGGCAAGATTTCCCAAGTCTTGGGCATCTATCTGCAGGTCTGCGGCACGATTTTTGAGGTCGCGCGCACGGTTCTTGTGCGCTCGGGCAGGAATACCGAAGTCGTGGGCAAGAGGACACAAGTCGCGGGGACGATTTGTGAGGTCGTGTGCTGGATTCTCCGGCACACGGGCAGAGATGGGCAAGATGTGAGGAGGCGGGCTTATTTTTCCTGAACTTTCGCCTCGCCATGCTGCGAACTATCAGCGCAATTCTTTCAGTCACTAAAAACAGAAACCTAACCAATCAACCATCATGGCTAACAACCAATTCAGAGTCGAAATCCCTGCGGACCCCACGGAAACCATCAAGCTGCTGGCCGCGATCGAGGCGAAGCATGATGCGCTGGGCGCTGCCTCACCTTTAGCTGGACTGAAGTGGGTGGAGATTTCTCCGGCGCTGGTGGTGGCGGACGCGCAGGACAAGCTGAGCGATGAATTCCGCAGCAAGGCGGAAGCGGCCACCGGTGCCCGCGATGCGAAGATGACTCTGGTGAAGGACTCGATCCGCTCCGCCCGCGACGTGCTGATGGGCCTGAACCGGGACAACCCGGACGCGCTGGGCGAGTTCGGCTTCAAGGTGTCTGACGCGCGTTCTGGAAATGGCGGAGCCACGCCGCCCACTCCTTGAACGGCGGATGAATCATGGAATGGAAGCTGCGGCAGGAATGCCGCGGCTTTTTTATTTCAATCGAGAAACTTTCCGGGATTCAGGATGCCGTTTGGATCGAGGGCGTCTTTGGTCGCGCGGTGGATGGCGAAGGAGACATCGCCGAGGGCATGTCGGATCCAAGGCTTCTTGGACTCGCCCCACTCTATCAGGCGGCGAAGTCCAGCGCATCAAGCTCGTCTCAGAGCTCACCAAAGGCCGCGTGCGAACAACCATTCGTACTAAGTTCCATTCGCGAAAAGTCAGTGGGACGTTATCCGAATTTATATCCGTGTCACCCTTCCCCCGGGGTCTTACGTTCCGCCCATGCCGTTCAGCAACTTCGGACTTGGAAATGAAATTCTCCGCGCGATTCAAAAGGCAGGATACGTCCGCCCGACGCCGGTGCAGGCTGCGGCCATTCCTAAGGTGATGCAGGGAAATGACGTGATCGCGATCGCCCAGACCGGCACTGGCAAGACTGCGGCTTTTGTGTTGCCGATGCTTCACCGCATTTCTCTAGCAAATCAACAGGGCCAACCGCGTGGCACCAAGGCGCTGATCCTCGCTCCCACCCGCGAGCTTGCGCTTCAAATTATGGAAAACATTCGGGCTTATGGAAACGGCCTGCCCATCCGTGTGGCAGCTATTTTCGGCGGCGTGGAGGAAGAGGCGCAGATCAAGGCCGTGAGAAAAGGCGTGGACATGATCGTGGCGACACCGGGGCGGCTGCTAGATCTGATGGGTCGCCAGAAGATCGACTTCAGTCTGCTGGAAATGTTAGTGCTCGATGAGGCGGACCGCATGCTGCACATGGGTTTCCTGCCCGACATCGAGACCATCGTCAGTGGTTTACCCAAGCGGCGGCAGACGCTGATGTTCTCTGCGACGCTCTCCAAAGAGGTCGAGTCGCTCGCGCGGCGGTTTCTCTATCAGCCGAAAATGGTCCAGATCGGCAAGCGCTCGAATCCGGCAGAAACGGTCGCTCAATGCGTCTATGAAGTGCCCGCGCATTTAAAAAACAACCTCCTGCTCGAACTCCTGCGGCAGTCGTCATTCACGCGGGTGCTCGTCTTTGTGCGGATGAAAGACGGCGCTAACTTGCTCACGAATTTCCTCAAACTCGCCGGCGTAAAAGTCGCGAGGCTGCACTCCAGTCGCTCGCAGGAACAACGGTTGCAAGCGCTTCAGGATTTCAAGGACGGGAAAGTCCAAGTGCTCGTTGCCACCGACATCGTGGCGCGCGGCATCGACATCGACGGCGTCTCGCAGGTGGTAAATTTCGACTTCCCGGTGAACCCGGAGGACTACGTGCATCGCATCGGGCGCACCGGCCGGGCGGAGGCGCAGGGCGAGGCTGTTAGCTTCGTGCCTAAGGGCGATCTCAACCTGCTAGGCATTCTGGAATTCTTCATCGGCCAGCGCCTCGACCGCAAACGGCTGCGCGGCTTCGACTACCACGCGACCATCGTCACGTCCCAGCCGGGTGAAGCGACTGCGAAGCGCGACTGGCGGAAACGGACTCGTGAGATCGAGGCGAAGAATGTCGCGAAACCAGGAGTCCGCGCCATCAAAAAGCCAGCTGACAAACGACGGGGGAAGTCGATCTAGCAGGTTTGGATTTCTCAATACCCCTGCATGTCGATAAGGTCGCCGCTCAGGATTTTTACCTGTTTCCCCATCTTCTTTTGGATGACTTGGAAATGACTCATTTCTGCTGGTGAAACTAACGAAATGGCTTCACCGGGATTTTCCGCGCGACCGGTGCGGCCGATGCGGTGGATGTAGTCTTTGGGCGAGCGGGGGAGTTCGTAGTTAATAACACAGGGCAGGAACTCAATGTCGATACCCCGCGCTAACAGGTCGGTGGCGACGAGCACTCGCAATTCGCCAGCTTTGAATTGATGTAAGGTATCGCGTCTCGCTTGTTGGCTGAGTCTGGAATGTATGGCAGCAGCGTGGATGCGGTTCTTGAGCAGTTTGTGAACGATACCATCCGCCTTGATGGTGGACGATGCGAAGACTAAGACTTGTTGTCTAACTCCATGCTTAATCAGATAGCGCAGCAATGGCCCCTTCTTCTCCTCAGAGACGAGATAGGCTAACTGATGGATTAATTCGATGTCGTTTGTTTCAGTAGCGAGTTTGATCACTAACGGATCATTTAACATGACTTGCTGGATCTGTGTTAGATCGTGGCCGAGAGTGGCTGAGAATAGCAAGTTCTGGCGCTTGGGCGGGAGCAAGGCGAGGATGCGATCCACCTCTTCCTTGAAACCGAGGTTGAGCATCTTATCCGCTTCATCGAGGACTAGCGTGGCGATGGATGACAGCCGCAGAGCATTTTTCTCAATCAATTCCAACAGCCGCCCCGGAGTGGCCACCACGATGTTTGCCTTGCCGATTTCCTGCATTTGCGGGTTGATGGATACGCCTCCAGACACCGCGAGACACGTCAGGCGAGCAGTTAGAGCGGGGAGGAAGTTATGGAAAACTCGATGGACTTGATCCGCCAGCTCGCGCGTGGGCACCAGCACTAGCACCGTGGGTTCCCGGTAGCGGGAACTCGCAGTTTGCAGGTTGTGCAAAATCGGCAACACATAACTAACCGTTTTTCCCGAGCCGGTCTTGGCAATTCCTAACACATCGCGTCTGCCAAGCACTGCCGGGATGGCCTCAGTCTGAATGGGAGTCGGTACGGTGTAGCCTGCGGTTTGCAAAGCCTTCGATAAGGCAGGAGCGAGGCCGAGCGAGGTGAAAGACATGGCGGCGAAGGTGATGGGTGGTGAAAAATCTGGCGAGTCTGGATTTGGTAACTCCAAGCAAGCGCCTTGATCCCAATGTCTTCTTGTGCGCTTGATCCCGCCGTGCCAAATCCCGAAGAGCCCTTCATCCGCATCAGCGGCCTGACGCAGGGGTTCGGCGACAATCAAGTCCTGCGGGGTGTGGATTTGGACGTTTTCCGAGGAGAAACGCTCGTCATCTTGGGTGGTTCCGGCTGCGGCAAATCCGTGCTCATCAAGCACCTGCCCGGACTGCTTCAGCCCAGCGGCGGCTCGATCACGGTGGATGGCGTGGAAATCACCGGCCTGCGCGAGCGGGAACTCGGACCGATCCGCCGGCAAATGGGCGTCTTGTTCCAAGGAGGCGCACTTTTCGACTCGCTCACTGTCGGGGAAAATGTCGCCTTCCCGCTTCGCGAAAATGGGTGGAACGACGAAGCAAAAATCGCGGCGCGGGTGGCCGAGGCATTGGAGATCGTCCATTTGGCGGGCGAGGGGGACAAACTCCCGCCCGATCTATCAGGTGGGATGCGCAAGCGGGCCGCCCTCGCCCGCGCCATCGTCCATCAGCCGGGCTGCGTGCTTTTCGACGAGCCGCACACCGGCCTCGATCCCATCAACGCCGACGCCATTGACCATTTAATCAAAGATATCCAGCGCCACCAGGGCGTGACAAACATCGTCATCACTCACGAGCTGCGCAGCGTTTTTCGCATCGCGGATCGCATCGTGTTTTTGGAAAAAGGAGTCATTCACTGGACCGGCACCTCAACCGAACTCCAAGCCACGCAGGACCCGATCTTGCGCGCCTTTATCGACGGCGATTCCGGAGAAGGTTGGGGGGAGCCAGTTTCCTCAGGGCCGGGTGCCGGAGCTTCTCGCAAGGCTGATTAAGCTGCGAAATTTTTCGAGGAGGACAGGGTTCTGAATCATCCCGCTAAGCAGGACGGCATAGGTCACCAAGAACAGGACGACGAGCCAATAAAGGATCGCGAGGACGATGCCCGGCGGGTCGAGTTTCTTGTGGCGAGCGTATCCAGCAGGGCAGGCGAAGCAGCGGAAGCCGAGCCAGAGATTGAGAAAAGGTGCAAGAACCGCGAGGAACCAGAAGCGGCTCATGCCGAGATTGCGTAACCGTTTCAACCCGAGATGGAGAATCACCAGCAGAGGCAGAAATCCGGCGAACGGTAGAATTTGACCCATAAGCACTGGGCCAAACTGATTGATTAGAAGCGGGCTGGCCAATTTCAGCGCAAAATGCCAGAGGACGGGGAAAACCAAAGTGGCGATGATGAGGCTCCGGCGCCGCCCGCCTGGCTCGGCACCATTTTGGGTTATCGGAGTCCGGGGAATCTGCTTCGTCGCGGTGCGGATCGGCTCCGCTGGGGCGGCGAGTGGTTCTCTGGGAGCCACTGGGACGTTTGTCCGCTCGAACAATCCATCGATTTGCCCGGCGGGCTTCCAAGCGTCCATGCTTTTTTTCCAAACCATGTCCAGCCGTGGATCTAAGGACGAATTGGCGACCATCGAGCGCAATTCCTCGAAGCTCACCGGGCCGAGACGATCACCCACGCAGGTGTAAAACCAGACGGAATCCTTGGCGGTCTTGCGCTTTTGGTCAGCCCGGGCTTTCTCATCGGCTTTCGACTTTGCCTCGGCGGCGGCGCGGAGTTTGGCTTCCTTCGCGGCATTGGCATCGGCGGCGGTGCGGAGTTTGGCTTGTTTCTCGGCGTTAGCCTCGGCGGCGGCGCGGAGTTTGGTTTCTCGGTCGGCCTTGGCTCTCGCCTCTTGCTCGGCCTTCGCGCTTGCGGCGGCGGCGAGCTTTGCTTCTTCTGCAGCTTTGATTTCGCTGGCGGCACGGAGTTTCGCTTCTTGAGCGGCATGGGCCTCGGCGGCTTCGCGGAGTTTGGCTTCTTCGGCGACTTTGGCCTCGGCAGCTTGGAGTTTCGCTTCCGCCGCGGCTTTGGCAATCGCCTCTTCCTGGGCTTTCGCGGCGGCTTGGGCAGCGGCAGCGAGCTGGGTTTTTGCAGCCTCGGCGGCCAGGGCTTTGGCGGCAATGCGGGCGATTTCCGCAGCAGCGGCTGCTTTGAATTTCGCTTCGGCCTCGGCTTCGGCACGTGCTTCTTGCTCGGCTTTTGCCTGCGCTCTGCCGTCGGCGGCGATCTTAGCTTCCTCGGCAGCTTTGGCCTCGGCGGTTGCCCGGAGTTTGGCCTCTTCCACGGCGCTTGCCTCAGCGGCGGCGCGGAGTTGCGCTTGTTGGGTAGCGTTGGCCTCGGCGGTGGCGCGTGCTTCTTCGGCAGCTTTAAGTTTCGCTTCCGCTGCGGCCTTGGCCTGCGCTTCCTCGTGAGCTTTGGCGGTTGCCTTGGCAGCGGCAGTGCGGGCTTGATCCGCAGCGATGGCTTCGGCGGTGACGCGGGCGATTTCCGCAGCTTCGGCGGCTTTGATTTTCGCTTCGGCCTCAGCCTTGAGGCGTGCTTCCTCCTCGGCCTTGGCCCGCGCACTGGCGGCGGCGGCAATCTTGGCTTCCTCAGCCGCTTTGGCCTCGGCGGCCGCGCGAAGTTTGGCTTCTTGCACTGCGTATGCCTCGGCGGCAGCGCGGAGGTGTGCTTGTTGGGTGGCGTTTGCCTCGGCGGTGGCGCGTGCTTCTTCGGCCGCTTTGAGCTTCGCTTCTGCGCGGGCGTTCAGCTCAGTGCGGCCAGAAGTTCTGGCTTCCTCGGCGGCGTTGGCCTCTGCCGCCTCCCTGCGCTTCGCTTGTTCCGCAGCATTGGCCTCGGCGGCGGCTCGGAGTTGGGCTTGTTCTGCGGCATTGGCCTCGGCGGTTTCACGGGCCTTTTCAGATGCTTCGAGTTTTGCTTTGGCCTCGGCATCGGCTCTCGCTTGCGTTTCTGCTTCGGCTTGCGTCCTGGCTTCTTCCTCCGCTTTCGCGAGCGCTCTGGCGGCGGCGGCGGTTCTGGCTTCCTCGGCGGCGCTGGCATTGGCGGCGGCCCAGAGCTTGGCTTGTTCGGCGGCGTAAGCTTCCGCAGCGACCCGCAGTTGCGCTTGTTCCGCCGCATGTGCCTCGGCAGATGCCCTAGCCATTTCGGCAGCCTCGAGTCTGGCGTGGGCTGCGGCTACGGCTCTCGCTTGTTCCTCGGTTTTGGCATTTGCGACCGCCTCGGCGGCGGCCCGAGCTTCTCCCTCAGCCTTGGCCTCGGCGGCGGCCCGGAGTTTCGCCTCAGCGGCGGCTTTGGTCTCTGCGGCTTCGCGGAGTTTGATTTCATGAGCTGCTTTTGCCTCCGCAGCGGCTCTCGCCAATTCAGCGGCGGCGGCAACGGCGGCGGCTTTGAGCGTCGCTTCTGCCTCGGCGGTGACTCGCGCTTTTTCCTCGGCTTTCGCACGCTCTCTGGCGAAAGCGGCGATTTTTGCTTCCTCGGCGGCTTTGGCCTCAGCCGCTGCCCGAAGTTTCGCTTCTTGAGCAGCGTTTGCTTCTGCGGCGGCTCGGAGTTGGGATTGCTCGGCGGCGATGGCCTCAGCATTTGCTAAGGCTTCTTCGGCCGCTTTGAGTTTTGCCTTGGACTCGGCGTCGGTGCGCGCTTGTTCCTCGGCTTTGGCTGTAGCCACGGCCACTGCGGCTGTCAGAGCTTCTGCGGCGGCATTGGCCTCGGCTGCGGCCCGTAAATTGGCTTCTCTCGCGGCATTGGCCTCGGCGGCTTCCCGGAGTTTGACTTCTAAAACGGCACTGGCTTCTGCGGCGGCGCTGACCGCTTCTGCGGCTTGAAGCTCAGCGGCCGTTCTAAATTTAGCGTCAGCCTCGGCGCGGGCCCTTGCTTCCTCCTCCGCTCTCGCCCGCGCTCTGGCAGCGGCGGCGATCTTTGCTTCCTCGTCGGCTTTGGCCTCGGCGGCGGCCCGGAGTTGGGTTTCCAACTCAGCCTTGGCCTCGGCGGCGACCCGGAGTTTGGCTTGTTGGGCGGCTTTCGCTTCGGCGGCGTCCCTCGCTTCTTCGGCAGCCTTGAGCTTAGCTTCCGACTTGGCTTTGGCAACCGCCTCTTCCTCGGCTTTCGCCCGAGTCACGGCAGCCCTGGCTTCCTCCTCGGCTTTCGCGTCGGCGGGTGTCCAGAGCTTCGCTCCTTCTATGGGTTTGGCACCCGCATCTCCACGCAGCTTGGATTCTCTCGCAGCCAAGGCTTGAGCCCTCTCCATTGCGGCGAGTCTGGCATCCCGGGCATCTGCGGCTCTCAGACTTTCTTCGGCTTTCGCCGCAGCGGCAAACATGGCTTCCTCTGCAGCTCGTGCTTCTGAGATCTCCTTGGGCCTGACTTCCGCCTCGGTTTCTGGCTCGACCGAGGGAGAGGAAATTTCGTTCTTAGCGGCTTCGCTTGATGGGACAGGCTCACACAATTTCCGCACCTCATACACGGGCTTCCAACCATCCATCCCCTCGGTCCAAACCAAATTCAGAGGAGGCTCAATGGTGATGTCGGAAATTTTCTCCTTTATCTCGGCCAAACTCACCGGCCCGAGTTGTTCCCCATTCTGGATGTAAAACCACTGGTCTGCCCCGGCGGCTTCGATGCGGGCTTCTTCCTCGGCCCTTGCCTTAGCTCTGGCTTCGCCTCTTGCTTTGGTCCGCTCCATCGCCTCGGCGTCATTGATTCGATCTTCTGCCTTAGCCTTAGCCCGCGCCAAGGCTTTCGCTTCGGCAGCGGCCTGTGCCTCTGCAATGACCTCCCTAGCTTCTTCCTCCAATCTCACGATCGCCGCGGTTTTCGCGCCGGCGACCTCTCTGGATTTGAATTGTTGCATGGGCTGGTTTGGATGAAGTTGCGGGAAAGCGGCGGGCAGTGCAATGGACAGCGAAGACCCGCTTTTTGGCTGAAGTAAAAAGTCCCCTAAAAATCCATCCGAAGCGACATGACGAGGATCGTTTGAGGAGAAGAATGTTTTATATTCGGAATTCTTCGCGGGACAATGGCTGAAAGTTTAGGAAAGTGAAGCAATATTGATGACCCAATACCGGCCAAGTGACCCCAAATCCGGCCATTGATCAACAAATTTGGGAAGTAGGTGTCGAAAGTTGATTCGGATCTCCTCAGCGGGAGATTGAGTTTCCTTTTGCAGCTCAGACGATTCCGCGTTAGATGTCGATGCTTCGGAAAATGCCTTGGGCATTCGTCGGTGCCATTCATTCAAACCAAAATAAACCATGCGCGCCCTCCTATTTTTCCTCCCAGCCGTTCTGACGGGTTGCTCAAGCTTCGGCAGCCACTCCGTCACGCAGCGGGAAATCTTGAAACAATCCCAACTGGAGATCGCCCGCCGCGAATCGTGGGCTGGGGCGGCCGCCATCATTGTCGAGAATCCCGGCGAACTCTCACGCCTCACTTGGAAAGTCAGAGCCGGAGCTTTCGATTACTCAGATTACCCCCACTACAAGGGAATCTACTTCGTCCCCGGCACCGAGCGTGAACTTCGCTTCACCCGCGATGGGTGCTTGATGAGCTACACCGATCGCGGCAGTCGCTGTCTCACCACCGGCCACGCGGAAATGGCGCTATTTCCCGGAAAATGAGGTGGTCTCCAGGCCCCGTCTGCTAGAGCAGCTTCAGCAATTCCTTGGCAGCTTCTTCCGATGAGGCTGGGTTCTGGCCGGTGACGAGCTTGCCGTCCACCAGCACGAAGGAACCCCAATCGCCGCCCTTTTCGTAGAGTCCTCCGTTTGCTTTGAGCATATCTTCTACCAGAAATGGCACAATCTCGGTGAGTCCCACTGCTTCTTCCTCCGTATTGGTGAAGCCGGTCACGCGGCGTCCAGAGACCAGCGGCTTGCCGTCAGCGGAGAGGGTGTTTTTGAAAATCGCCGGCGCGTGGCACACGGCACCGATAGGCCGATCGCTCGACGCGAAAGCCTCGATCAGCCGCTTGCTGTCCTCGCTTTCAGCTAGATCCCACAGCGGTCCATGGCCACCGGGGAAGAATACCGCGTCGTACTCATCCCCATCCACCTCGCCCAGAATGACGGTGGATGCCAAAGCCTTCTGGGCGTCTGGATCTACCTTGAAGCGGCGCGTGGCATCAGTCTGAGCGTCGGCGGCATCGCTCTTGGGATCGAGCGGTGGTTGCCCGCCCTTCGGCGAGGCCAAGGTGATTTCCGCACCCGCATCTTTGAGGACGTAGTAGGGCGCGGCGAATTCTTCCAGCCAGAAGCCGGTCTTCTTGCCCGAGTCGCCGAGTTGGTCGTGCGATGTGAGCACCATCAGAATTTTTTGAGATTGCATGGAAATGTTAGTGATTGGGTTAGAGCTACGAACTAAGAGCCTTGTTCCAGAGCTTGCAACCGGAGTTTCTCCGCGCCCGACTGGCGGAAAATCGACAGTTGTCAGCCCTAGCGAGCCGCTTAGTCTTTGCTCGCAGCGATGACGGCTTCTGAAATTTTTTCCCTACTGGGTGCCGCCACCGCCGCCGGAGCGATAAACGCCGTGGCGGGAGGCGGCACGATCCTCACTTTCCCGACTCTGCTGGCCTTCGGCACGCCGCCCGTCGTCGCGAATGCCACGAGCACCGTCGCCCTCGTCTTCGGCACCAGTGGCTCGGTCTATGGATTTCGCCAGCACTTGGCTTCGATCCGCGAATGGCTCTGGCGCTTCGTCCCGGTGAGCCTGCTCGGCGGGCTAATCGGGAGCTGGCTACTCACCATCACCGGCAACGAAATTTTCAGCCGCTTAGTTCCCTTTCTCATCCTGTTCGCCACCTTGTTGTTTCTCGCCCAAGGCCTCGTCGCCCGCCTCATCCGCCGTTCGGCTGGGGAAAACCAGCGCCGCCCTTTCGTTTGGCCCGCGCAGTTATTTCAATTCCTCGTCGCCATCTACGGCGGATTTTTCGGCGCGGGAATCGGCATCCTGATGCTCGCCACCCTCGGATTCATCGGCCTCAGCGACATCCATCAGATGAACGCTCTGAAAAACATCCTCGGCTCCCTGATCAACGTGGTCGCCGCCATCATGTTCATCTGCCGTGGCCTCGTCGATTGGCCGAAGGTCGGAATCATGACGCTCGGCGCGGTCGCCGGCTATTATTTCGGCTCCCACTACTCGCAGAAAATCCCGCAAGTTTGGGTCCGGCGCATCGTGCTCGCCATCGGCTTCAGCATTTCTGCGCTCACGTTCTATCGGCAGTTTTCCTGAAAAACCCGACGATCACGCCACCATTTGGGCGTCGCGCTCGGCTTCGAGTTCAGCTTCAAACTCCGCCTCCAATTTGGCCTGGATGCCTTCTTCGCTATTATTATAAGCGTCATCAGCAGCTGCCTGCGCGGCCGCCTGCTGCGCAGCAAACTCCTGGTCCTTTGCGGCATCGCGAGCCATGCGCTTGTCCAGTTTCCTCTGCTCGCGCTCCCGGCGCTTGTAATCTTTGCTTGGTGTGACGGCCATAAATAAAGTCTTTCTTCGTTGCTGAATTCGCGGCCTCATACCGTGCGGCGCGAGTTGAAAGCAATGGAAATAATGAGAAATGATTGGCCAGAAATTCCGTGAACTTCGCGGCATCCGTGATTGAATGGCCGGGATGAGCGGAAATATAGGAACCAAAACCACGCGTGAAGCAGAAGGTCCGTCGCCCGATCCCTTCGGGGCGCTGGCCGGTCTCGGCGATCTGCCAGCCGGACCGGACCTCCCAGCGAAGACCTCCCAACGCGGCCAAAAGAACACCAACCGTGGCCGGGTGGACATCGTCCGTCAGACCGCGCACCGCGGCGGCAAGGGAGTCACCGTCGCTAAAAATTTCACCGGAATCGGGCTGGCCGAGAAACAAGAACTCGCCAAGAAAATGCAGAAAGCCTGCGGTGTCGGCGGCACGGTCAAGGATGGCTGCATCGAAATCCAAGGCGACAAGCGAGAAGAGATGAAGCGCATCCTGACAGAAGCCGGCTTCAAGCCAGTCTTCGCCGGCGGGTGAGTGATGCTCAATTTTTGTATCCGGGCATTCATCCACCATCACGGAACCGTCGATTTCCGAGCGTCCCACTGGGTGAGGGGCAGGAAGCAGGAACATGACCGAAAGTCTGTCCATTTGCCATGATCGCCGGGCGGGCACAGAAGTGTGCGGAGTTGATGGACTTGTAGCGGAATGTGTCCCGGCTGTCTCAGCCGGGGGCGATGCGGTTGAATCCTAATGAGACAGCCGGGACACTTTGATTTTCACCTCGCCGCCACCAGATCATACCCCCGCCAGTCGCCGATGGTGATATCCGCAAATTCGCCGACGGGGATTGACTCATCCACCATCACCGAGCCGTCGATTTCTGGGGCGTCCCATTGGGTGCGGGCGATGTCGGGCTGCCTGACCGGCGTATCGTTATTCTCTCTCCGTCAATCCGAAGGTTTGTTTCAGGATCTTCCTTTCGGGAGAGGTGAGGTCGAGCAGGATGCCCACATCCTTACCTCCGGCGATCACGAACTCGACGCCTGTCTGTAGGAGGCGAAGTGGCAGGCGGAATTCATCGGCCTCCACCGCCGCTTGTTTCCAAGCGGTCAGCCATGAGTTGAGATTGTCCGAAGGTGGAAAAGGCGCGCCGGCGCGGAAAACCGCCCCCAAGTGTTTGACCAGCCCATCGCCCAGCACCGGCAAGGCACCATTTTTTTGATAGACTCCGAAAAGCTCGGTCACTTTGAAGCGGCGGGCCTCGGGACTCAAACCCGCAAGAAAAACCACGCTGATCAAATCATTCGATGTTCCAAAATAAGGAGGTTGTTCTCTTTTTCCACATTCAAGTCCGGAATCCAACGCTTGGAGGCCGTCCGACCAATTGGCGTCACTACAATGGAGTTCGGAAAGAGCTAAAAGGGCATCCACCAACGTATGAATTGGTACATCTTCAAGCCGTATCAACGTATCGAAGTCCGTCCTCGCCTCTGGTTTTTGATTGGCTCGGAACAAATGGACGCCGCGATTGAAGAGAGCCCTGGCGAACAGATCGACGGGTGCTCCAGGAAGCTCGAGCACTGCCGTGTAGTCGCTGACCTCACCTAAGCTGTCGCCTATCTGGCCAAGTGTTATACCACGATTAATGTGGGCTTTGGCGACTTGATCAGCTGACGCTCCAAGAAGTTCTATGATCCTCGTGTAGTCGAGAATCTCGCTCTGATGGTTGCCTTTCTCGCCGAGTCTCACACCACGGTTGAAAAGAGCCTTGGCGACCTGATCGACCGGCGCATCGGGAAGTTCAATCAACGCCGTATAGTCGCTGATTTCACCTTGATGGTTACCCGTCTGGCTCAGCTTCGAAGCACGGTTGAGAAGAGCCTTGGCGACCTGATCGACCGGCGCACCGGGGAGTTCAATTATCGTCGTGTAGTCGCGAATCGCCCCTTGGCTGTCGCCAGTCCGGCCTAGCGTGACGCCACGGTTGAGGAGGGCCTTGGCGAGCTGATCAATCGGCGCACCGGAAATCTCGATCAACGTTGTGTAGTCGCGTATCGCACCTTGGCTATCGCCTGTCTGGCCGAGCGTGATGCCTCGATAGAGGAGAGCCTTGGCGACCTGGTCGAGTGGCACTCCGGCAAGTTCGATCAACAACGTATAGTCATAGATCGCTCCTTGGCTGTTTCCTGTCTGGCTAAGCGTGATAGCACGATTGATGTGAGCCTTCGCGATCTGATCGGCGGACGCTCCGGGAAGTTCGATGATCGTCGTGTAATCGCGGATCTCCCCTTGGCTGTCATTTATCAGGCCGAGAATCACACCACGGTTGAAGAGAGCCTTGGCGACCTCATCAACCGGCGCGCCGGGAAGTTCGATCAATGCCGTATAGTCTTCGATTTCACCTTGGCGATTGCCCATGGAGCTATGCAAAGCAGCTAATGAATGCAAGAGAACCACCTTTTCGGAAACTTCGGCTGATGCGGCAATTTCCTCGTTCAAACAAGAGATCGCTTCTGCCGTGTTTCCTTCCGCAAAACATCTCATTGCGGTGATTACGGCTTCGGGCATTCCCGCACATGTTTTCGCCAAATCCTCCAGCATCTCCGGACTGATTCCCTCAGGCAGCGTAGAAAGAAAATCGTCCAGGAGGATCTTGTTGCGAAGATTGCCTTCTGTCTGGTTTCTCTCGATCGCCGATTCGAGATGCAGTTTCGAGGTGGTCGCAAGGTCGAGCCGGCCAAGGCGGACACTCAATTCATGATCGTCGTACCAGACGCGGAGGAAATCCACCAGCAGCCGAAGGGGTTTGAGGCGCTGGTTTTCCTTCACCTCGACACAGATGCGCATCATGGGTTCGCTGATTTCGTAAAGCGATTCACGTCCTCGCTGGTTGGATTCGATGTATCCCTTTTCCCGCAGCCCCTGAAGCTGGCTGGAGATCGTCTGCGAGGTGGAGAAGAGTCGTTTGGCAATCTCCTTCACCGGCACGGTGGTATCACAAGAGCAGAGGAATTCCACAATTCGTCTCTGTAGCGGAGGCAGCCAGCGGACACGTTCCTGATAGTAAGGCGTGAGCTCATCCACCATTTTCATAAACGGCGCGACCAGTGCATCCACACTGTCGCGAGTGATGAACTGGGAGAGAACAATATAAATGCGGTGATTGCCGCCGGATAAATGGTGCAGGGCGCGCACTCTGGAGCGTCCACGGAGGGTGTTGAGGAATTCCACGACTTTTCCGTTCTCGCGAAGCAGGGCGATGTTCTTGAGCAACTCGGTTGCGTCCTCAACATTGAGCCGCTTGAGATGCTCGGTCTGGAAGAAACCATAGAACGGGTTGGCGCGATCGGAGAGGCTTTCCACCAGCCTTTGGGCCGTGGCGACGATGGTGAGTCTGGGGTTTTCCTGGATGAACGCCCTCAGTTGCTTTTGCCCGGCATCGCCCAGATTTTCAAAAATGGCGTCCAGATTTTCGGCGGCCACCATCAAGGTGCGAGAACCGAGAGCTTCGAGAACATGTTTGGAGACGAACTCCAGCGCCGCATCCGCCTTCATTTCAAACGCCGGAGCGAGCATGCTGTCGTTGAATTCCGCAGGATACCGCTTTTCCAACGCCGCATGAATCTTGAGCAGAAACTCCAGTAGTGTCGTGCAGGTCTCATCCTCATTGAGCCAAGCAATCCTCAACCGATCCACAAGTTGCCCGTCAAGTCCGACGCGATGGACGATCAGGGTGATGAGATGGGTTTTTCCGCAGCCTCGGGGACCGACGAAGAGCAGATGATGCTTGTGACCGGTTAGGGCGCTTTCCCTGACGCGTTCGACGGCGTCTTCCAATATTGCCTGCCGCTGGACGAGGATGAATTCCAAGTCTTCCGGAGCTGTGTTGCTGGGAGTGAAAACGGAGAGGGACCGGTCGCTCATGATAGTGCCTATTTGTGAATTTGGGATCAGAGTCCGCGATTGATTTTCCACCAGCGGCGGATCAGCGGGAAACTGAAGCGGAAACGCCCCTCAGGATCGCGGTGGAGGTAATGGTCACGTTCCATCAAAGATAAGAGCCGGAGCAGCCGCTCCCGGTCATCGAATGGACTCGATGACTTGAGCATCCCGAACAATTCATTCACCGAGGCGAGGCCATCGCCACATGCCAGCTCGTCGAGCAGCAAAAACACGGCTTTCCGATCGTCGCCGTAGTAAATGGGAATGCGTTCCCGGTAGTGAAGAAGCTCCCATGGGTCTGTGGGATCGACCAACTGTGAGGACACCACCTGTACCACATTCTCGGGAGTCGCGGCGAGGCTGCGGATTTTCAGAGCCTTGACGATGTGGTGGATGTAAAAGGGAAAGTAGTCAGCCTCGTTCGCGATGGCAGCCGCAGTGAGTTCCGGATCGGAATTTCCCAAGCCCTCGCCTTCGACCAATTGCAGGGAAAGTTGAATGGCGTCCGGAATATCCAATGCGGGCACGTTGATCGCCGCCATGTCGTTCACGGGCGAGTTTCCGTAGTTTTTGTCTTTCAGCGAGGTCAGAACGTGGTGAAGGCCGATGGACCCAGTGATGATCATCCGGAGGCCAGCATGGGTTTGGCGAAGAGCCCGGAGGACATCGAGAACTTCCATGGCCATTTGCTCACCCTCACGGTCACGAATGTTGGCAAACATGAAGGGCACCTCGTCCCAAAGGAACAAAAGCTTCGCGCCCGAATCGTCATTTTCATGAATGAGATCCTCCACCGCACGGGTCAGGATGTCCTTCCAGTGCGTGCCTTTCATTTCGGGAAGTTTGAAAAGGCCGCCAATTTCCGCTCCTCCCATCGCGGTAAACCATTCTTTCGCCCGTCGGGCCGCTTTGCCTTTGTTGCTGAGAAACTGGTGGATCTCCTTATAAACCACCATGGCGAATTCGGCAGCCGTGTGGCAGCGCTCGAGATCTTGGAACACCGGAGTCCATCCCGAATCGGGCTCCGCCAGCATCTTTTTGATAATCGTCGTTTTCCCGATCCGGCGCTCTGCCGTCATCACCACACTCTGCTGGGCGATCGTATCCCAGATTTGGCGAATAAGTTGGTCGCGGCCCACGACCGCTTTGATGTCAATCTGGCCTCCTGGATTTGCTTTCATGGTGCGAACATACGTTACTTAAAACATACGTCAATTCAAACGTGTTTAAATTTTGATTGGGATCGATCCATTGTATTGCAAAATGCTGAACTTCAAGCAGCGCGGGTGCTTCACATTTTTGTCATCGCGCCGCCACGAGGTCATACCCCCGCCAGTCGCCGATGGTGATGTCGGCGAATTCGCCGACGGGGATTAACTCATCCACCATCACCGAGCCGTCGATTTCCGGGGCATCCCACTGGGTGCGGGCGATGCCGGGTTGTTCGACTAACACGCGGACGGCTTTGCCGACTTGGGCTTGATTCGTTTCGCCGGCGATGCGTTGAAGCTCGGCCATGGCGCGGGACCAACGGTTCTTGCGGGTGGCGTGGTGGAGGTGGCCGTCCATTTTGTTAGCACGGGTGCCTTCTTCTTTGGAGTATTGAAAAACGCCGGCACGCTCGAAGCGGAACTCGCGGATGAATTCTAGCAGCTCTTGAAAATCTTCTTCCGTCTCGCCGGGGAAGCCGACGATGAAGGTGGTGCGGATGCCGAGGCCGGGGATGCCGGCTCTCATGCGGCGCAGCAGGTCGCGGATGTAGTCGCCGCTGGTCACGCGCTTCATGGCGGTGAGCATTCGATCCGAAATGTGCTGGAGCGGGATATCGACATATTTCGCGACCTTGTCGCACTCGGCGATGGTGGTGATGAGTTCGTCCGACCAATGCGCCGGGTGGGTGTAGAGCAGGCGGACCCAGAAATCGCCTTCGATCTTGTTAATCTCGCGGAGCAAGGTGGAGAGCGATTCGCCTCTGGTAGAATCTACGGGTGAACTTGGCGTCGGGCGTTTGCCTTCCCATTGATCCATCCCGAAATAGGTGGTGTCTTGTGAGATGAGGTTAATTTCCCTAACTCCCGATGCGACGAGCGCTTGCACTTCTCTAACGACGGAATCTTGAGTCCGCGAACGGTGCATGCCGCGGATGGTGGGGATGATGCAGAAGGTGCAGGTGTGGTTGCAGCCCTCGGCGATTTTGACATAGGCGAAATGATCCGGTGTGAGGCGGATGCGTGGCGTCGAGTAGTCCGGAACGTATTGCGGCTTGAGGGTGACGAAATCGCGGGGATCGTCCGTGGCAGATGGGCCTTCGTCTTTGGTGACTTCCGAGGCGTTGTCCTTGCCTAACAAGTTCTGAATGATCGGCGCGACCTTGGTGATTTGATCGAGACCGATGAACGCATCCACCTCGGGCATGATGCCGGGAAGGTCCTTGGCGAAACGTTGTGATAGACAACCGGCGACGATGATCTTTTGGCGCGCGCGGTCTGGGTCATCGCTGCGGTCCTTCACGGCACCGAAGATGGCGTCGATGGATTCCTGCTTGGCCATGTCGATAAACGAGCAGGTGTTGATGATGAGCACATCGGCGAGCTCGGGATCAGGAGTTAGAGACATGCCGGCCTGCGCGAGGTGACCGATCATGACTTCCGAGTCGATGAGGTTTTTGGCGCAGCCGAGTGAGATGAGACCGACGGTGGTGGACATGCTTTGGAGAAAGTTAAAAGTTATTGGTTAAAAGTTATTGGGAAGAGGCTTTTTAAACAAATAACCTCTAACGAATAACTTTTAACTACATTTCAATACTGCGGTGGCAGGATGAGTTCGTCGCCGGCTTGGGGTTTGACCGGGCCGAAGCCGGGTAGGGGGTTGGCGATCGCGCCATCGGCTTCGACTTGGGAGACTTTGAGCTGGCCGAGGATGCCGGTCTTGCGGCGGATCGCGACGATGCCACCCACTTGCACTTGTTCCGGCAGCAGGACTTCGAAGGTGATGAAATCTCCGCCTTGGGGACTCTCGACGTATTCTTGGACGCGGCCAATCAGCAGTGATTGGGAAATCATGCGGGCGCGGCGGAGTTCGGAGTCTTTGGATTCCAAACCACGCACGGCCGTTTCGCCTTCCTCATCTTGGGCGACTTTTTTGTCACGGCGTTCACGCTCCTTGGCTATTTCTAACTCCTCGAGCGCCAGTTTGAGTTTCATTGCTTCAAGTTCGGCGCTGGAGGATGTGGGCATGTCGCTGGCACTGCCGCGGAGTTGCTGCATTTGCTTCTCGAGCTGGAGCTTGTCTTGCTCGGCGCGGAGTTCCTTCACCTGCTTCTCAAGGCGGGCAATTTCGTCCTGAGGGGCATTTCTAACACCCGTTTTCATGCCTTGCCATGAGACCGCAAGTGCCCCGAGCAAGAGCGCGATGGTGGCGCCCAGAAGAAGTTTCATCGTGTCCATGGGCGGCACCGTGGCTGGCTACGCGGTGGATGTCAACGCGCGGCGAACCCTGTAGAAATAACAGGTTTAGGGTTGCTCGGATTGGCGTTTGGCGATGCGCTCGCGGACGGAATCTGGGATTTGATTCGACTGAATCCATGCCTGCGCGGTCGCCGGATCGCGGTCTAACCAAACATCGAGGGTCCGGCGATACATCCGCTCCCGCTGCTGCTCGTCGCCGATGCGGGCGATCTGGGTGGCTGCGGTGGCGGGGTCGTTACCGAATGAGTGCCACACGAAATTTTGGACGACTCGGTCAGTCACATCGTTCGGATAGCGATTCATCAGGGAAATGGCGGCGTTCGGGTCGGTCGAGGCCACGCTGCTGATCACGCCGCGAAGGGCGTTGGTGCGAGTATCTCCGGCGGGGAGGGAGCGGAAGGAATTCAAGGCCGCCAGTTGGTCTTTGTTTGCCCACACGCTGTAAACGTCGTCCATCCGGCGGCTGGCAGCTTCGCCGGGATTTTCCTGTAGCCAAGCGGCGGTTCCGGCCGGATCGGTGGCGGCGAGTCTGTCCGCCGTCCGCTCCATGGCTCCATTTTTCAGGGCATCGTCGGTGAGAGAGGCGATCCATGCGCGAGTCGCTTCCGATCCCTTTTCCAGCAAATGGGGCAGGATGAAATTCAGACTTCGGCCTCGTTCTTCGCTGCGGGGCATGCTGGCGAGCAGCTCGGTGGCCCGCGCTGGGTCAGTTTGCGTGAGACCGCGGATGATGCCGGGCAGGTAGGGATTCGGTTCGTCGCCCTCGTGGTTCGATTGCGCCCAACGGATCGCGGCTTCCGGGTCGGTGGAGGCCCAGGAGGTGAGGATGGTGTCTTGGGCAAATCCGCCGCTGGTGTTTGCCTTGGCGTAGGTGAGAGCCGCTAGAGCATCGGCTTGCGCCCAAGCGGTTAGAAGCAACGAGTATTCGCCGTTGCGGCTATCGGTGATGCCCAGGCCCCGGAAATGGGCGACGGCATTCTCGAAATCGCCGGGTCCGAGTTTGTCAATAAATGCGAGCAACGCGCGGTTGCGTTCCAAAGGATTTTCGCCACGGACAATCGCTTCGAGCTTGGCGAGGCGATCTTTCGAGGCACCTGCCTCGCCACGCTCTGACTTGAGCGTGCGGGAAACTCTCCGGTTGGAGGAATCTTCGCCGCCGGGATTGCGGCTGGCGGAGCGCGTGGAGCGGGTTTCGGCTGGGCCGTCGCGAGTGGCCACTGGGGCACTCGAGGACGACACGCGGCCTGCCATGAATGAGCCGACCCCAATTAAGACAAGGGCTGCTAACATGGTGGTGAGGTTCAATTTCATAAATAGGAGACGTGGGAACGCTTACAGCAACATAACGCCCCGCGCTGGTGGATTTTTTCGAGAAATCCCTGCGCCACGTAGCCTCAACCCCTTCTGGCGTGAGAACGCGGTTCCCCCCTGCTAGATGCGGGAAACCTTCACCTCGCGACCGATTTAGGTGCGGGACAAAAAAGTTATCCTAGACATGAAGTGGTCTGAGGTTGGCCCCGAGGAGGGGCGGAACGTGTCCGCCCACGCGGATGATGAGCCGATTCGTGGTCCAAAGGGTCTTCTCATCGTCATCTCATCCTCACGGCGAACACGTTTCGCCGCTCCTTGAACTTTTTTGTCCTGCACCCAGCCACACCCGCATTTGTGATAGCAACACGTCGGTATTCACCGGCTTCGCGATGTAGTCGCTTGCGCCTGCGTCGAGGCATTTCTCGCGGTCGCCTTTCATCGCTTTCGCGGTCAGGGCGAGGATGGGGAGCGTGCGAAATTTGGGGGCTTTGCGGATTTCACGCATCGTTTCATAGCCGTCCATCTCGGGCATCATGATGTCCATGAGCACGAGGGCTAGGTCGGGCGTATTTTGGATAATTTTGATCGCTTGGCGGCCGCTGGTCGCGGTGAGCACTTCCATCTCGTGGTTCTCCAAGAGGGCGACGAGGGCGAAGATGTTGCGAGCGTCGTCGTCCACCACGAGCACTTTGCGACCGTGTAGGGCTGGGTCGTGGAGGAGGGCGTTCGGCTTCACCACGATTTCGCGAGCGACGGGTGGGAGGCTGACCGGCGCGAGTCGCACGGACTCGGTGCCGGAGTGGTGAACGGGTAGGTAGAGGGTGAAAATGCTGCCTTGGCCGTGGACGCTGGCGAGTTTGATTTCCCCGCCGAGCAGCACGGCCAATTCGCGGCTGATGGCGAGGCCGAGGCCGGTGCCGCCGTAGTGGCGCGAGGTGCCGGCATCCGCCTGCTGGAAGGCCTCGAAGATAAGCCGCTGTTTCTCCAGCGGGATGCCGATGCCGGTGTCCTCGACGGCGAAAACGATGACCTGCGTGGCCTTGCTGAGCAGCGGGTGATCGGGACTCCAGCCGTGGGTGGCGATGTCCACGCGCACTTCCACTTTGCCGCTTGAGGTAAATTTCACGGCGTTGGAGAGCAGGTTCTTCAAAATTTGCTGAAGTCGCTTCAGGTCGCTGTGCATGATGGCCGGCAGGCTCTCGGCCAAGTGGACGTGGAATGGCAGGTTTTTGGCCTCGGCCACATGCCGGAAATTACGGTCGATATTATTCCGCAGGCTGGCGATGGAGATTTCTCCGATGTCGATGCTGACGGTGCCGGACTCGATCTTCGAAAGGTCGAGAATGTCGGTGATGAGGTGGAGTAGGTCGGTGCCGGAGGAGTGGATGTGGCCAGAATACTCGACCTGCTTGCCGGTGAGATTGCCCGGTTTATTTTCGGCGAGCTGCTGGCTGAAGATGAGGATGGAATTGAGCGGCGTGCGCAGTTCGTGGCTCATGTTTGCGAGGAACTCGGACTTGTACTTCGAGGTGAGCGCCAGCTCGGTGGCTTTTTCCTCAAGTGTAAGGCGAGCCAGCTCGACCTCGGCATTCCGCTCGGCGAGCAGTCGGGTCCGGGTCCGCAGTTCCGCGCTCTCAACCAGACTCGCCTCCGCACGCTTCCGCGCGGTCACGTCCAAGTTCGTCCCCACCACCCACTCCACTTCGCCATCGGCATTGGTGCGGGCAATTTCCACCCCTTCGATGTGGCAAAGTTCCCCGTCGTTTGCCCGCCGGATGCGGAAAGCGCGGGCGTTGTGCCTACTCCGGCGCACGGTGTCTTGCAGCACCGCCTCCTGCTCCGGCAAATCCTCCGGCAGCACCGCGTTGCGCCAGGCTTCGTAGGGTACGATTCCATCCGGCGTTGGCGTGACGCCGAAGATGGAAAACATCGTCGCATTCCAGCGGATCTGGGTGGTGTGGACATTCCATTCCCAAATGCCCACACCCGTCGCCTCGGTGGCAAGCCGCGTGCGCTCTTCGCTCTCGCGCAGCGCGTCCTTGCCGCCGATCACAGCCCGGATGACGCCGCCGCTGGTGACCAGCGCGAGCACGACTCCGCCGACGAGCAACAACAGCGTGAGACCCTCGGTCTTCCGCAGCGTTTCCTGAGTGGATGCCTCGCGTAAATCGAAAGCGGCGACGGACTCGGGCTGCATCTCGTCATCCAGGAAATTCTCCAGCGCGAGGCGGAGTCCGGCCAGCCGTGCCAACTCCTCTGGCGCGGCAGTGCCCGCTGCCATGAGAGTTTCTCCGTGCGTATGGAGTGGAAGCCATTGCCCGGTGAAGCGCGCGGCCAATTCCCGTTGCCGCGGCGTTTCGATCAGCCACTCGTATTCCGCCAGATACGCATCGACGGCGCGTGCATCGGCATTCGCGCGCTCCCGGGCTGCGGCGTCACCGTCTAGGAAGCCCCGCACGCCCAGGTCGTAATCGAGCACATTCACCTCAAGCTCCCGGGTGCCTACCGAGCGCGGCTGGGCGGCATCGGCCTGCGCATTCACATCGGCACGGATGGATTGAAGCCCGCTGGCAGTGATGACGCCGAGGATGATCAGAAGACCCGCGAGCACGCCGAAGCCCAGCCACAACAGTCGTTCCTTGCCGCGCGTGCGCAAAACCATTGCGAGAATCCCGCCCGGCACCGCGCAGAGGATGCCTGCCGCGAGCATCACAAAGCCCCCCGCCGTGTGAAGGGCCACCGAGACGAAGCCGGGGATGTTGTAGAGATTCGGCGCGCCGAAAGAGTAGCCGAGCAGCGCGATGAAACCGACCGCCCCCACGCCGATCGCCAGTGACTCCGCAGCCCAGCGACCCAGCAGCGCCAATGCCGCGCCGCTGAGAAGTAAGCACACCGCCGTGGCCGGTGACATCCGCCCCGGCGGCTGCCCCGCCACCACATCCGCGCGGACGAAAAGCTGATCGATCCCGAAATCCGACTCAGCGAAAACCTCCCCCAGTGTGAGTGCCCCCAGCAGCGCAACCGCGCTCGCGAGGCCGAGCCGAAGCGCGGATTTCCCCCGGAAGCAAAGCGCTCCGCCAGCGAGAAAAAAGCCGAGCGCGGTGTTGAACTTCATTGAGGAAAGCCCCGGCAGCACCTGCTTGAGCGGCTCGATGCCAAACAGCCAACCGACCATGACAGCGAGTCCCAGCGCCATCACTGCCAGCGCGCCGCCCGTGGCCACACTCGCGAGGTGGGGGCGTTCCTGAGGCGGTGAATGATTGTCGAACACGGATCTTTCAGGAGTTGGAGGTTCAGCGGAAAATCCACCGCCGCATCAGCGCCAACAGCTGCGTGGTGTTCACTGGCTTTGCGATGTAATCGCTGGCTCCTGCGTCCAAGCACTTCTCCCGGTCGCCGGGCATCGCCTTGGCCGTGACGGCGATGATCGGGAGGTTGCGAAATTCCGGCGACTGGCGGATTTCGCGCAAGGTTGCGTAGCCGTCCATGCCGGGCATCATGATGTCCATGAGCACAACGCTCAGATCGGGCGTGCTGTGGATAATTTCGACAGCCTTGTGACTGTCGATCGCGGTAAAAACCTCCATTTCGTGATTTTCGAGCAGGGAGAGCATGGCGAAAATATTTCGCGGATTGTCATCCACCAAGAGGACTTTGCAGCCGAGCAAGTCGCCGGTGAACACCGGGTGCGCAGGTTCGGGAGTTTTCTCCAAGACATCCAGATGCTCTACGTGCTCGAGAGGCGGGAGCAGGACCGGCGGGATCTGCGTGCGGCCCGCACCGGCGTAGTGAAGTGGCAGATAGAGGGTGAAAATGCTGCCATTCCCCTGGCTGCTGGCGAGTTTGATTTCGCCGCCGAGCAGCGCGGTGAGATCCCGGCTGATGGCGAGGCCGAGACCGGTGCCGCCGTAGTTCCGCGCGGTGCCGGCATCCGCCTGCTGGAAGGACTCGAAGATGAGCTGCTGCTTGTCCGACGCGATGCCGATGCCGGTGTCCTCCACGGCGAAAGCGATGACTTGCGCGGCTTGACCGAGCACCGGGTGATCCACACTCCAACCGTGAGTGGCTAAATCCACGCGCACCTCCACGCTGCCGTGCGCGGTGAATTTCATGGCGTTGGAAAGCAGGTTTTTGAGAATCTGCTGGAGGCGCTGCGGGTCGCTGGCCATGACCTGCGGCAAGTCGGCGGCGAAGGTTACGTGGAAGGGCAGATTCTTGGCCTCGGCGACGTGCCGGAAGTTCCGGTCGATGGAGTCATGCAGCTCGGCGAAGGGAATTTCCTGCACCCTGACCGTGACGGTGCCAGACTCGATCTTCGAAAGATCCAGAATGTCGCTGATGAGGTGGAGCAAGTCGGTGCCGGACGAGTGGATGTGCTGGGAAAACTCGACCTGCTTGGCAGTGAGGTTGGCCGCTTGATTTTCGGCGAGCTGCTGGCTGAAGATGAGGATGGGATTGAGCGGCGTGCGCAGCTCGTGGGACATGTTCGCGAGAAACTCGGATTTGTAGCGCGATATCAACGTCAGCTCGGCGACTTTCTCCTCCAGCGCGAGGCGGGCGTGCTCGATCTCGGCATTCTGCCCGGTCAACAGCCAGGCGCGGGCGGCCAGTTCATCCGCCTGATGATGGAGTTGTTCCTCGGACAGCCTGCGCTCGGTGATGTCGCGCAAGAAGGCGAAGTTAAACTCCTCGCCGTCGTGCTGGACGTAGTTGGCATTGACCTCCACGGGAAACACGCGCCCGTCCTTGGCGCGGTGGCGGGTCTCCAGGGTGATCGTGCCCCGGCGTTTGAGATCCTCGAAGTGTGTACCCCAGACGCCGGGTTGGTAGTCGGGATCGAGATCGAAAATACTCATGCTGAGCAGCTCCTCGCGGGAGTAGCCCCGGCCCACACAAGCCGCGTCGTTCACATAAAGGATGTAGCCTGCGCGGTTCACCCAGAAGATGCTGTCGCCCGCGTGATCCACGCAGAAGCGCATCATTTGCAGCGCCGCCTCGGACTGGATGCGTTCGGTGACCTCGGTGGACAGCTTACGGTTGGTGGTGAGCAGCTCGGCAGTGCGCTTGGCCACGCGATGTTCCAGTTCGTCGTGCGCCTTCTGGAGATCCGCCTCCGTCTGCTTGCGTCCGGTGATTTCCTCGATCATCCCGAGCATGCGGACGGGCTGGCCTGAGGACCCAAAATGGAAACGCCCGAAGCCGGAAATCCAATGCACACTGGCGTCGGGCCACACCACGCGGAACTCGCAACGGAAGTCCGTCTGGCTCGCGATGGCATCATTCACCGTCGCCCCGACTCGCGCCGTATCGTCGGGGTGCAGTCGATTTTGAAAATCAACAAACGTGCGGCGTGGCGTGCCCGGCTCGTAGCCGAACATGATCTCGTGAAGCGGCGACCAGAGAATTTCGCCCGTCCGCATGTCCCAATCCCACGAACCCATTTGCGCCGCGTCCTGCGCCAGCCGCAGTCGTTCCTCGCTGGTCCGCAGCGCATCCTTGGCAAGTTTGCGTTCGGTGACCTCGTCCGCAGCGATGATGATGCCGCCAATCTCGCCCGTGCCGGTGTGCCACGGGCGGACTTCCCACTTGAACCATTGCCTCGCTCCATCCGCGCGGGAGAATGGGTCTTCCTCCTCGGTGATGACCTCACCTTCTAGGCCACGTCGATGGATGGCCCTCCAGTGCTCCGGTAAATCCGGGAAGACCTCGTAGTGCATGCGGCCGATGAGATCGCCCGTGGCGCGGTGATCTTCAACCCAGCGCTGGCTCACCGCGAGGTAGCGCATCTCGCGATCAAAGATAGCGAAGCCCGTCGGAGCATTCTCGATGAACATCCGCATCTGCATCTCGCTCGCGCGCAGCGCCACCTCGGCCCGGTTGCGCTCGTCGTGAGACTGGATCAACTCCTCTTGCGTGCGGCGCAGTTCCTCGTTCTGCATCTCCAGCTCGATCTGCTGGACTTGGAGTTCGTGGACCATCCGCTCCGCCTCCCCCGGCTGCATTTGGGCGGCCCCCTCTGCCCGTCCAAGCAAGGTGGGCGATGATTCCGGCGGCTTGGTGGGTTTTTCGGACATCAGAGCGGACGCTTAATTCTCGGACTCGCAGTTTGAGAATGGCGGTTAAAACTCGCGGGGCGCAAGGTTGGATTGGGAAATAGCCGCCCCGAAGTTCTCAGAGACGCTCGGATTTCCAGTCGATTCGCTCGAAGATCGCCCGCAGCTTCGCTTCCTTTCCCGGATGGATGAAGCGCACCCAAGCCAGCTTGCCGAGCAGATGGGCGGCGAACTCGGGATGATTTTCCCGGTTCTGCGACGCCGGACCGTGGCGCGCGCAGTTGGTGAGAATGGCCTTGAGACGGTCGAACTCGCGGCGGTCGATGTTGGGCTTTTCGTTCAGGACGAGGCCAGCCGCGTGTTGTTTCTGGCCCTGCCGCAGGACGCGGGTCTTGTGGTGGTTCGGCCGGAAACCTTCCTCGATGATGATCGCGCCGACCGTCACTTCGAAGCGCCGCGCCTGCCGCGCGAAATCCTCGTCGCCCGAGAAAAGGAGGTCGTCGGCATAGCGCGTGTAATCCGCGCCTGCGGCTTTCGCGAGACCCGCTAGACGGCAGTCGAGACGGAACGCGCTGAGGTTGGCCAAGGCAGGCGAAGTCGGTGCGCCCTGCGGCAAATGCGGTGTCGCGAGCCGTCGGCGTTCCGGCCAAGCGAGCGTTTTTTCCTCCAAGACCGAAGGCGGTGCGGCGTGAGTCGTCAGCCGGGTCAGCGCGCGGGCGACGGACTCTGGATAGCCAGCCGTTAGGAAAATTTGCAGGACTCGCGCGGCAGTGATCGAAGGAAAGAAGTCCTCAAAATCGAGCCGGACTAACAGCGTCTTGCCGGTGTGCGACTCCACGAAATCGCGGACTGAGCAACCCGCCCGAAATCCCCGCGCCGCTTCATGCGGCGGGATGGCGTGGAGGATTTTCCGCACCACCTGCCGCTGCGCAAACTTCAGCAACACCTTCGGACTCTCGATCAACCGGAAGCGCCCGCTCTTCGGTTTCACCTGCCAGCGATGGCGGTAGTGCTCTGCTTTGCCACGGGAAATCAGCCAGCCGAGATCGTCCGGGTGCAGCCGCAGCGTGTCGGCAAGATCACCCAGAGTCGTAATTTCCGGGATTTCCCACAACCTCGGAGCACCCGCCGCCGGTGCCATTAGCGGCGCGATTTGGCCGATAGAAATCCGGCCTCGGCCATCCGCCCACGCTTTGATGAATCCCTCGTGCTCGCGGATCCGCTCACTGATCCGCCGCACCGTCGGCCGTGGTGCTTCGGCGAATTCCAGGCTCAGCTTTCTAACCAACGCCTTCAGCCAACGCGCTTTCCTCAAGTCCCCCACCAACGGCTTCGCCCGTGCAAGCAGCGCCTCGCGATCCTCCATCGGCCCCGCCGCGAGGGCGGTGGCTAGGCGGCGGATGTGATGGGCTTGCGAGGACATGGAAAAAATGGCGAATGCGGAGAAGCCCCACGCCCCAACGCGTCCTGTCCGGCGCGGGCATTTTCACGCGCAAGCGTGATGGTGCCCTCGCCTCGTGATGCCTTGTTAGTCGATCCCCCGGGGTAACCCCGGAGAGGCCGCATGATTTCCACACGACCGGCTTGGAGCACGAACTTCTCCGCAATTCGCTGCCGCAAGGCTGGCTTGCGGCGGTGAAATCGTCAACTCTCCCCTTTCCGCATGTGAGCCCAAAGTGCTTACAAAGGACAAGGAAGTGCGATCTCCGGCGGACCCGAGGAATCGCTACTTGACGTCAAAAATGGCACCTTTATTACTCTGGAGTGGAATTTGAGTTCGACGAAAACAAATCCCGTAGCAATCTCGAAAAGCACGGAATGAATTTCTCGGAGGCCAGGTCACTCTGGTTAGATCCCAACCGCCTTGAAGTCACCGCTCGAAGTGAATCGGAGCCCCGGTTTGCCTTGATCGCCAGTCACGAGAACCGGCTGTGGACAGCCATTTTCACCCGGCGCGAACAGCGCATTCGCATCATATCCGTAAGAAGATCACGCCATGAAGAAGAGCAAGGATACCATCACTGCTGAAGAACTTGACCGCAGGTTCGATGAGGGGGAGGACGTGAGCCGCTTCCTCGACTGGAGCACGGCCCGCCGTCCCGGTCTCGAACAACGCCGGGTAAATGTCGATCTTCCCCTGTGGATGATCGAGTCCCTTGATGGCGAGGCCAAGCGGGTCGGCGTCACCCGGCAGTCCATCGTTAAGGTCTGGCTTGCCGAACGGCTCAAAGCCGAAGGCGGTGGAAATGGCTCCGCCGCAGTCCGTGTCTCGCCTTGATCTTTCGGTCAGGACAAGCGGCGGACCATCCGCAAAGTCTCACCCGCCGAGGGCGCTGCCCAAGAATTCCCACAGCGCTTTCTGGACGTTTTGAAACCCACGCGCCTGAGGCACGGCATACATGGGCGAGGCTGGCAGTGGGGCTGATAGAAAATCGGCGGGAACGGGAATCAGCGTGATGCCATGGCTTCGGCAGAGTTTCTCGACCCGCCGCAGGTGCCAGGCAGAGGAGCAAACGCCGACGCGGCGCCACGAGTTTGCGGCGATGACTTTCTTGTAAACTTGGATCTCCTCAGCGGTGGTGCGCGGTGCTGATAGCCGGGTGATCGCGGATTCTGGAATGCCGAGGTCAAGCCACACAGCCGCCGTGTCATCGGCCAGCGAACGACCGCCGGCGATGTCGGTCACGCTGAGGCCGCTGGTGACGAGGTGCCGCGTTTTTCCTGATAGAAATAGGCGGGCTGGGACGATGAGCCGGTCGCCCGCTGGGCCGAGTTGGGCGTCGCCGTCCGGACTGGCGGACGAGCCGCCGCCGAGCACGCAAATCGCATCGAAGGGTTCCGCCGGGTGGGCCAGCGCGGCGTAGGGAGATTCGAGTTTGGCCAACAACCAACCGCCGACCCAAGCGTTTCCTGCGAGTGTGTAAACGATCAAAATCAGCGCCGCGAAGGCACGCCCGCAACGGTGCAAGCCGGGCCAGCCGACCATGGCCATCAGCCCCAACCAAACGATGCCCGAGGGCAGGACTAACAGCCCGATGACTTTCTTGGCGATGAGCAGCGACGGGATGGACGCCAGCAGCAAAACCCCGCAAACGACGGCGGGCAGCAATAGCCAGAGATAGCGGGCAATTCGATTGGGCGGATTCATCGGGAATGGGAATAGCACTCAGCGGAGTGGCACGTCGAGCAGCATGAGGCTGGCAAGTTCCGCTTGCCGCTGCTTTGCCGCGTCCCTAAGAACCGGGGGTTGTTTTCGCCATGAGATTTCTCCTTCGCTTGCTCGCTTTGGTTCTGCTAGCCGCATCGTGCGCGGTGGCCGCAGGAGATGACGCGCCGGCCTACCCCAAACTCGCCGATGGCAGCACTCAATACGCGGCGTTTCCCAAACCACTGGAAAGCTATCCACCGCCGAGTGGTGGGATCATGGAAACCTTGCGGACACGCGCGCAGGCGGAACCCTTCAATGTCGCGGCGTCTGTTATTTTCCTGCTAGCCATCCTCCACACCTTCGCCGCGAGTTCATTTACCAAGTTGTCTCACCAGCGCGAGGAGGCGCACAAGCAGCGCAGAGTGCGGGACGAGTTGCACCCAGATGGCGTGGCCGAGGTTTCCTTTTCCGCCACAGTTTTTCACTATCTCGGCGAGGTGGAAGCAGTGTTCGGGATGTGGGTGATCGCTCTAGCAGGCGCGGCGATTTACTATCACTCGTGGCATGATTTCATTCTCTATCTGGCGAAGGACCGGGTGTTCACCGAGCCGTTATTCGTGTTTGTGATCATGGCCATCGCGGCAAGTCGGCCGGTGTTGCGGTTCTCTGAAATCTTGATGTCGAAGGCGGCGGCGCTGGGAAAAGGTTCGCCCGCCGCGTGGTGGTTGAGTGTGTTGATCATCGCACCGGTACTCGGCTCATTCATCACCGAGCCTGCGGCGATGACCATCGCCGCGCTCTTGTTGGCCAAGCGTTTCTATCGCTACGAGCCATCGGCCAAGCTGGCTTATGCCACGCTTGGATTGTTGTTCGTAAATATTTCCATCGGCGGCACGCTCACCCATTTCGCCGCGCCGCCGGTGCTGATGGTGGCGGGCAAATGGGGCTGGGACACCGCGTTCATGTTGGAGCACTTCGGCTGGAAGGCCGTGATCGGAATTCTGTTATCCAGCGGGCTTTACTTCGTTTGGTTTCGCAAAGAACTCCTGAAAATTTCCGATAAGGCGGACGGCCATGAGGACGGCGTGATCGAGGCACCAGTGTGGAATGAGCGTGAAACCGCGATCCCCGCTTGGGTGACGTGGGTGCATCTCGGTTTCCTGGGCTGGACGGTTTACACCGCGCACTATCCGGTGTTGTTCATCGGCGGCTTCTTGTTCTTCATGGCGTTCTCTAACGCCACCGCGCATCACCAGAATCCGATCTCGCTGAAGAGTCCGCTGCTGGTCGGCTTTTTCCTAGCAGGTCTGGTGATCCACGGCGGCTGCCAAGCGTGGTGGATCGCGCCGGTGATCACCGCGCTGCCGAACCAGGCACTTATGTTAGGATCGACGCTGCTCACCGCCTTCAATGACAACGCAGCCATCACGTACCTCGCCTCGCAGGTGGATGGACTTTCACTCGCCGCGAAGCACGCCGTGGTCGCTGGCGCGGTGACGGGCGGCGGCCTCACGGTGATCGCGAACGCCCCGAACCCCGCTGGCCAGAGCATCCTCTCGCGGTTCTTCAAAGATGGCATTTCCCCGCTCGGCTTGCTGCTCGGCGCGCTCATCCCGACGCTTGTCGTTTACCTTTGTTTCGTCCTCCTTCCTAACGAGATCGCAGCTGAAAGCCCGCCTGCCATTCCACAATCCATCCACCCCTGATCCATTATGTTCACCGGTCTCGTCGAAGCACTCGGCAGCGTCATCCGTCTTGAAACCAACGGCGAACAAGCACGCTTGCTTCTCGGAATCCCCTTCGCTGAGGAACTCGCACTGGGCGACTCGGTGGCGATCAATGGCTGCTGTCTAACCGTCGCCGAACTCACGTCCGAGGGAGTCGCGTTTGATCTGTTAGCCCAAACACTGCGCGTCACGTCACTCGGCGGACTTGCCACCGGATGGATCGTGAACCTCGAGCGCGCGATGATGGTGGGCGAACGCTTCGGCGGGCATTTCGTCCAAGGCCACGTCGATAGCACAGGGGAAATCACGCGGCTCGAAGCCAGCGGCCAAGATCACATTGTCGGTGTTTCCCTGCCGCCGGAGATCCACCGGCTATGCATCGACAAAGGCTCGCTGACCGTCGATGGCATTTCCCTAACAATCGCAGAACTGACTGAAACTGGCGCGGTGTTCTGGATCACACCGCACACTTGGGCACACACTCATCTTTCCCGCGCGACGTCCGGGCAAGCGGTGAATCTGGAGATCGATCTCCTCGCGAAATACGTGGATAAGCTGCTCCAAGCGAGGCTGGCCCAGCCGAGCACCGGGAACTTCTGAATGGTAACCCCACTTAAACAATCGGAAGTTTGCGCGCCGGATCGCGGTCCGTAAGTTGGCCGTCGTCGTGATGCTTGGGGGAAATCTCAATCATGATCCATCTCCACCATCCGCTGAAATCTTTAATTCATCATGAGACCGCGACATCCTCTTCTCCTCGCCACGTTGCTGATCCCGAGCGGGCAAACCCGAGGGGAAATCATGCCTCAAGTTTACGATTACAGTTATTAGTTATATAAAGAAGGCGACGACCGGATCGAGATCGAGTCCCACTACCTCCGCGGCAAGGTGGACATCATTGATGCCACATCGGTCCGTTTCCAATGGCCAGCCCCGCCATTGCAGGCAGATGCGCATGGCATCCGCCAGCTGGAGTTCAAGGCGCTGGGCACTAACTGCTCGATCAAGTTTAGGCTAACAGACGAGCGCGCTGCGTTGGTATTCGCGGCGGAAGCACTCGGCTGGATTGGGAAATTCGAGGCGAAGTTCTCCCGTTTCCAAGCCAACTCGCTGATCTCCCGCATCAATGCCGCCGCCAGCACCGCCATCGTCACCGTGCGCATCCCTCCCGCCATCACCCGGCAAGCCGCGCGCGTGACGATCGCCTCAGGAAAAACAGCCAAGCTCAAGGTTCTCGCCACCGGCACCACACCGAGCTTCCAATGGTTTAGAGGGGCGGCGGGAAACACCAAATCTCCCGTAAAAGGCGCGAAGCCCGCTACCCTTACAACACCCCCGCTCAATGCGACCACCAGCTTCTGGGTCCGCGTCACCAACCTCGCGGGAACCGTCAATTCCAAGGCTGTCGTCGTCACCGTCAAGGCGGCCGCTGCGAGAACTAGCTAATTGTTAGTGCCCGCGCATGGAACTTTCGCCATCTGGCAAACCAGCCACTTCACTGCAGAGCAATTGGCCGATGAACTCATCTCCGGTCCCGCCGCCGATCCCGATGGCGATGGGATTTCTAACGCCCAGGAATACCTCCACGGCCTACCGCCCTTGCCGCTGAATCCTTGAGACTTCTATCAAGGGTAATTCGTGAAGTTTAAAGAGTGGACCCATCGCTATCTCCGGAGATTTGGATCCCTGATACTGGATTGCCACATGACCAGCACGTCTCGAAATTACCGGGGTTCGTTTCTCCGCAGCCGACGCACTTGATCTCCTCGTCGGCGTGCGCTTGGTTCGCGGTCAAATGTTCCCGGATGATTTTCACCGCAGGCAGGTAGTCCTCGTCGTTCATGACACAAAGCGCTGGATAGAACTCGGGAATCGGGATGTCCGTGAGTCCGCTGGCGGTCAGAAACTCATTCCGGATCAAGGTCGCAATGCCATAACTCTCCAAGACGGCTTTGTAGTAGCTGACTCGGGTAATGTCTAATTCGCGGAAGAGTTCTTTCATGGACTTTCATGCTCGGGGACGAGGCGTCCCCGCTCCTTGAATTTAGCGCAAGCTACTGGCGATGTTTTCGGCGAGGCGTTCTAGCAGGCGGGACTGGGCGGCGACGCTGGCGTTGTAACCGGCGGATTCTAGCGGCTCGCGAGCGGTGAAGGATTTGGAGGCTTTGAGGCGGCGGTCGGGAAGCGAGTAGGCGCGCCAGCCGGCTTCGATGACCGCGTAGCCGTCGGTCTCGCTATGGAGTTGGCGGATGTCGAGGGTGACCTGATAGCTGATCTCACTGTCGGTCTGCCACGGATAGGAGCGGACATTGCCGGTGCGAAGTTGGCGACCTAGATTCGCGGCGGTGACGCGGATGATCGAGGCGGTTAGATCGCCGGCCCAGCGGTGATCTTCGGCGACGCCGAGTTGGTTTGGGGCTTCTTGGGTGACGAGGTTAGGGCGATCCAGATACTCGGCGACGGTGATGGGCCCGACGCCGATGCCGATGCCGCCGCCGGACGGAACGGGGCCGCCGGCAGTTAGAACGTAGTAAGTTTTGCTAGGTTGGGCGCAACCGGCGACGAGGACAGCGGCTAACAGGATGAGAAGTCGGTTCATAGCGGTTCAGCGTTTGCCCTTGGGGGCTTGGGGGATGGGATTGCCGGAAGAGTCGCGGCCGAAGAGCAGCGAGTTGGGCTTTTCATCGATGGAGTTCATCAGGGATTTCATCGTGCGCAGAGAGGCGCGGAGTTCGTCGAGGGTACGCAGGAGGTCGCCTTGGATGGCACCGTCGGGGCCGACGCTGTTGACGGATTTTTCCAGAGCGGAAAGGGTGACCCGCAGATCGGCAGGAATCTGGGTGAATTCCGGGGAATCGAGCGTCTTGCGGAGGGCGGTGGCAGTTTGCTCAATTTCCTTCAAAGTCTGGCGACCGTCGGCCAAGGTGGTGGACGCTTCGTCAGCGGCGGTGCCGATTTTTTTCATGGCGGTGTCGGCAGCGAGGCTGAGTTTTTCGAGCACGGCGGTGATTTGGGCCAATCCGCCGGAGACGGTTGGCAGGGTGGGATATTCGCCGACGATGCCCATTTCAGCCGGGAGCGCGTCCTTGTAGTAGTCGAGATCCACGAACATCGAGCCAGTAAGGAAACTGCCGGTTTTAAGGGAGGCACGGAGGCCACGGCTGACGAGAACTTTGAGGAAATCGCTGTTGGGCTTGACGATTTTTTCAGCGGCGTCGGGCCGCAGGAGCAACGGGTCAATTTCCACCAGCACGGGAATGCGCGGCTCCTCGGCAGCCGCTAGATAGTCGAAGGAAATATCCGCAACGCGACCGATGGGGATGCCGCGAAACTCGACGGGAGCGCCCTTGGCCAGACCGCGGACGGATTGATCGAAGAGCAGAACGAATTTCAGGGTGGGATTGAAGGTGGAATCAGTGGCGGCGTCTTCGTCTTCGAAAAGTCTGAAAACCTTGCCGTCGGCAACGGAATCGCCCGGCACGCTGCCCTCGGGAACGTCGAAAGTGGCACCGCCGGAGAACATGGCTTGGAAGGAGGGAGTGCGAAGTTTAAAGCCATCCGAACCAGCGCTGATGTCGATGCCGCTGGTGTTCCAGAAGCGGGTATTTTCCTTCACCAAGTCGCTGTATTCTTGGCGGATGAAGGCATCGTAGGTGACGCGTTTGTATTCGATGTCGAGGATGCGGTTCTCGATCCGGCCGACCTCGAAGCCGCGGTAGTAAATCGGGGAGCCGGCGACGAGGGAGCCGGCCTGCTCGGCGGTGAGGACGAGGCGGCGACCCGGGATGTCGCGACTGGTGGCAGGCGGTTTTTCAAGGCCGACGAAACTGGACGACCGGTCTCCGTCCGGCGGACCGGGGTCAAGCTCGACGTAGGCACCCGTGAGCAAGGTCCCCAGCCCGGAAACATCGGTGGTCGAGACCCGTGGCCGCACCACCCAGAAGCGAGTGCCGCGGCGGAGCAGACCCTCGTAGTCGGGATCGAGCTCGACGTTGATGAGGACGGATTTTAAATCGCCAGCAAGTTTCACCTCCTTGACGAAGCCGACACGGACCGAGCGGCACTTCACTTCGGTTTTTCCGGCAGCGATGCCGTCTGCGGTGTCGAAGCCGATCTGGGCGACGGGTCCGCGTGCGCTGAGATTGCGATAGATCATCCAGCCGCCGATGATGAGGGCGAGGATGGGCACGACCCAGACGATGTTCCAGCGTTGTGCCGCGCGGTATTCCGGGACGGCGGCGGGTGGGGTGGGTGAAGTTTCGAGATCGCTCAAGAGTCTGCTTTGTTAGGGGGTGAAGGATCGATGCCGAGGATTTCGAGGCGATCCCATAGGAGCCGAGGCTCGAAGCTCATCGCTGCGAACATCGTAAGCACGACCACCCCGGCGAATGCAAGCGCACCGGGGCCGGGCGTGATGGTCATGTAATTGCCAAGCTGCACCAGCGCCACCAAAATTCCGACGACGAAGATATCGACCATGGACCAGCGGCCTAGCAGTTCGGTGAACCAGTAAATTTTCCCCAACATACCAGGCGACGGATGGGTTCGCCCGGTGGCGGCGAGGCAGAGCCAAGTGAGCGCGATGATTTTCAGCATCGGGATGAGGATGGAGGCGGTAAAAATAACGATGGCGATGGGATAAGCCCCTTGCCGCCAGAAGGTCATCATCCCGCTGATGATGGTGTTTTCCGTGATGTCGCCCAGCTCCACCACCGTCATGATCGGAAGCACATTCGCGGGGATGTAGAGCGCGGCTGCCGCGATCATCAGGGCGATGGTGCGCTGGATGCTATTCGGCTTACGCAAATGCAAATGCCCACCGCAGCGCGGGCAGGCGCCGAGTGTCACGGGTGAAACTTTCCCGCAAGTGTGGCATCCGGCCAAGCCGGCATGGGCGGCGCGAGGCAGTGGGTCACTCATGATTTTGCCACCTCCAGCCGATCCCACAGCTCGTTACGGTCGATGCTAGCCACCGCCGCAGCCATGCAAACCATCAACGCGCCAAATGCCCAGAAGCCCATGCCGAAGTGTACGTCCGCCACTTTTCCGAGTTTCAAAAGGCTGACCAGTACGCCTAACAAGAAGACTTCGATCATATTCCACGGCTCGGACTTGCCCATCCACTTGGCCACTTGGGATGCGCCCGGTGCCATCCGCCCGAACATCAGCGGCCCGCAAACATAGATCAATCCCCCCGCCATCGCCAGCGGCGTGACGATCGTGAACAACGCCAGGGCCATGCCCAAAACCGGGCTGCCTTGGTGGATCAGCGCGTTCGCCGCAGACACTAAATTCAGTGACGTGCGGATGCTTGCCGCATCCATCACGAGAAATGGGAATGAATGCACAACGACCATCAGAATGAGCGCGGTGACGGAAAACGCCGTGGCACGGACCAGCGAGGCAGGCCGATTCTGATAGAGGACCGCGCCGCAGCAACTGCAGCGTGCGGCCGTGCCCTCGGGCAACGAAGCAGCCTCGTGCAGAGTGTCGCAAAAATGACAAACCGAATAATGCGGCCCGCCCCGCGGCTTAGGCCATGGATGCAAATGCCTACGAAATCGTAAAAAAGGTGCCTTCATTTTAGCGGAGAGCCACGACCCGTTGTGCAAGTTCGCCCAAACCCTCGACACCACATTCCACAAAATCGCCCGCTTGCAAGTAGCGAGGTGGACTCATTCCCATCGCGCAACCGCTCGGAGTGCCAGTCGCCACCACATCGCCGGGTAGCAATGTCATGAAGCGGCTTACATAACAGATCAGCTGCCTAACGGAAAAAGACATATCTCCGGTCCAACTATTTTGCCGCAGCTCGCTGTTGACCTTGCACCACAAGCGCAGCCCTTGCGGGTCGCTCACTTCATCCGCCGTCACCATCCATGGTCCCATCGGCGCGAAACTGTCGGCACTTTTTCCCTTGGTCCACTGCCCGCCCATTTCCTTTTGAAATGCCCGCTCGGAGAAATCGCAAAACGTCGAGTAACCGGCCACATAGTTCATCGACTCGCGCTCATCCACATAGGACGCCGTGCGCCCGATGATCACCGCGAGTTCCACTTCGTAGTCCAGCTTCGTCGAGCTGCGGGGAATGATCACGTCGTCAGTCGGCCCGCTCCATGCGCTGCTGGCTTTCATAAAAATCGACGGCTCGGTGGGAATTCCCTCACCTAACTCCTTCGCGTGTTCGAGATAATTTTTTCCGATGCAAACGATCTTCGAAGGCCGTTCGATCGGCGGACCGAGCCGCACCAGCGGATCCACCTCGCTCCCGCCCGGGCAACCGTCCTTCACCCATTCTGCTAGAGACTCAAGACCACCCATCGCGAAAAAGCCTTCGTCGTAATCATTAAACTCCCCGCTCGCGTCTATTCTGCGGCCATCCTCTAGCAGAACTCCCGGCTCCTCACGCCCCTCGTCACCGAACCGAATCAATTTCATGCGCGCGATGTAGCAAATCTATCTGGATTGAGGAAATCGAATCTTCCGCACGTCCCCCATCCCCGGATGGGGACGAAAAAATGAACAAAAAAGAAGCGGCCCGGCTGATCATCCCCCTAGGAAAAACCCATTAACCCGGGAGGCATCTCAGTCGGACCGCCTTGTCTTGCGACGCGGAAGAACTACCTGCCGACCGACCTCGCCGCAAGAACAAATTTAGATAAGACGCATTTTATTTTTCCTATGATCCTCTAGATCAAACAAACGTCATTTTACGACAAGGATATACATGCACGGTATCCCCACTCGTCTCTAACTTATCCAGCATTGGCAATCCAGAGGATCCCCTTCACCACCGCAGCGACAATGCCGACCACGCCACCAAGCACCCCGATGACGCTGAAGATCCCGCCGCGCTTGCTTGGAGAAAGGGAAAGCACCACCCCGATGATCCCCATCAGAATCGCGATCCCGGCAAGGACGAAGCCGAAAAAGGCCCCTACCTTGAAGCTGAAAATCGCCGCCACCAAGGCGAGGATCGAGGGAATACTGAATGCGGCCTTGGTTGTGTCGTTAGAGTTCATCGGAGTGTTAGGGAAAATTGCGGCGGATGGACTTCCGCCGCTTGATTCATAACAGAACTCAATCCGCGGGTGTCGTCAAGTTGGTCAACTCAAGGCGAAGGCCTGTGATCATCCTCCAACGCATTTAGAAGGATCCGCAAAGCCCCGCCGGAAATCCACACCTCGTAGATCAAGCAGCCGAGCGATACCGCCATCAGCCCCAGCGCTAACAGGAAAGCACCGACGGCGAGGATCTGATAGCTGCCGATCACGCTGAGCATGGAAATCACACATAGGAATAAACTCATCGCGCCGAAGAGTTGCATCGTCCGGATCAACGTGAGCCGCCGCCGGAGATTCTCGATCTGCGCCCGCAAGACCGCGTCGCCTTGTTCCAGCCAATCCCGGTGAAGGCTGCGGATCAACGCCGAGAGATGGAGGAATCGGTTAGTGAATGACAAGAACAGCAAACTAATCGCGGGAAACAACAGGGCCGGGGTGGAGACTTCGAGCGTCATGCCGCAAGCTAGTCAGGAACGATTCGCCCGATGAAGCGCCAACTCGGAAAAATTAACTGACGGCTTCAGCGCGCTCGGTGCCGCTGAAATGCCTGCCATTTTATCAGTTGAAATGTTCCGCTTTTGAATCAATGGTTGCCGATCTTCCCACTCCCATGAAACCAATCCTCATCGCCTTCGTCAGCCTCGCCTCGGCATTCGCTCTCTCTAACTGCTCCGGTTCGTTCGCAGTCGGTCAATCCTCAGATGGCGCCGACCAAGGTGCAGCCATGGGTGCGGCCGTCGGTTCGGCGGCTGGCGGTGCATCAGGCGGTGCGCGCTAAAAACGCAAGATCGTTAGCAGAATCGGCTTTTTTTCCCACACGGGGCGTCCAGTTTGCGGGCGTCCCGTTTTTTTGGGATGAACATCCGCCGTTGCGCCTCCCACTGTCGATTACCCTGAGTTCCCCATGCATCGCTTTGCCCTTTTTCTCACCGCCATTTACATCTGCACCGCCACGTCTTATGCACAGTTAGGAAAAACGGCTTCCGACGCGCAATTGTTAGCGGGAGCCATTTCCATCGCTCCCGGCAAGTCCTTCACCGTGGCCTTGCAGCTAGCCCACCCCGAGGAGTGGCATAGCTATTACAAGAATTCCGGCGGCGTCGAACTCCCGCCGTCCATCGAATGGAAGCTGCCAGATGGATTCACCGCCGGACCGATCCAGTGGCCAGTTCCCGAGGTGAAGGACGGCTACTTCGGGAAAAATTTCGTCTATCCTGGCACCCCGGTTTTCCTGATAGACATCACCCCGTCCGCATCGCTGGAGGTGGCTGGGTCGGTCACACTGACCGCCAATGCCAAGTGGCAAATCTGCAAGGATAGCTGCATCAACGAGGAGAAATCCTTCACCCTCGTCCTGCCCGTAACCGCCGCCGGTGAGCTGGAGCTAGCGAATACAACCCTCATTGAAAAGGCCCGCACCAGCCTGCCGTCCCGCATTCCTTCGTTGAAGATCACCGCGCAATCCGACGGCGGCGACATCCAGCTGCGGATCGCCCCCACCAGCGCGCTCAAGGGGACTCCCACCGATTTCATCCCTAACCAAAACTTCCTCCAACCCGCCAGCGCCGGTGGCAGCATCCAGCGCGATGGCGATGCCTGGCTCGTCAACTTGAAGCGCATCAAGATCGACCCGTTTGAAAAAGCCGTTCCCCAAGGTAAAGCATTTTCCGGGATTCTAGCAGGACCTAACGCCGTGGAAATTCCAGACACCATCATCGGCAGTCCACCCGCCAAGCCGCTGCCATTTTCGCAATATCTCCCGATCCTCGGCGGCATGTTGTTAGGCGGGCTGATCCTCAATTTGATGCCCTGCGTCTTTCCAGTGATTGGCTTAAAAATCATGGGTTTCGTCCAACAAGCTGGCGAAGACCGCAGCAAGATCGCGCTCCATGGCGTCCTGTTCGCGGTGGGCGTGCTCGCATCTTTCGGCGTGATCAGCGGAATCTTATTTGCCGCCCGCGCCGCCGCCGGAAATTCTATCGGCTGGGGCTATCAACTCCAGAATCCGTGGATTGTCCTCACCTTGATGCTGCTCATGTTCGTCCTCGCGCTCAACATGTTTGGCTTGTTCGAACTCGGCACCTCAGCCACGTCCGTCGGCGGTTCACTCCAGTCCAAACAAGGACTCGGCGGCTCGTTTTTCTCCGGCGTCCTAGCAACCATCGTCGCCACACCTTGCTCCGCGCCATTCTTGGGAGTGGCCATCGGCGCGGCCATCGCACTCCCCGCATTTCAATTTTTCGCGGCCTTCGCAGCGATGGCCATCGGGCTTTCACTGCCCTATCTGATTCTATCAATTTTCCCGGGCTTGATCGGCTTGCTCCCCCGCCCAGGTGCGTGGATGGAGAGTTTCAAGCAAGCGATGTCGTTCTTCCTATTCGCCACCGCCGGTTACTTGCTGTGGGTTTACGCCGGGCAAATCGGCTTGGACAATCTGCTAGGACCGATCTTCGGACTCAGCAGCATCGCCGTGGCAGCCTGGATTTACGGTCGCTGGAATTTGCCCCACCGCCCGCAGCGGACTCGCAAGACCGCCATTGCTCTAACGGCCCTCTTCGCCATCGGAGGATTTCTACTCGTCAAGCCACCACAGAAATCCGCGCTCGTCTGGGAAGCTTGGTCACAGGAACGCGTCGATGCCTTGCTCGCGGCGGGCACGCCCGTTTACATCGACTTCACCGCCCAGTGGTGCGCCACCTGCCAAGTGAACAAGCGGACTGCTTACACCGCCGAGGTTATCGCCTTGATGAAGCAAAAAGGCGTCGTCGCGCTCAAAGCGGACAAGACCAGCCCGGACCCCAAGATCGAGGAAAAACTTCAAGAACTCGGCCGCTCGGCTATCCCAGTGAACGTCCTCATCGTCCCGGGAAAAGATCCGATCGTGACTCCCGAGTTGCTCTCGGGCGGCTACCTGAAGGAGCTTTTCTCGAGGGAAATCCCCTGATAGGCGGCACCTGCGGTCACGCCGCCGGTCTGGAGGC
>JAYTLO010000105.1:0-1572 GCA_043729385.1 Akkermansiaceae bacterium | reverse complement strand
AGGTCGGTGCGGCGAAGGGCAGATGCTTTTGCACCTCTTGGGCGAAGCCGATGGAGCCGGGGAAGGAGATGAAGCTGGCCAGGCCGCCGAAGGGGGAGGTAATTTCGGTGCGGATCGTTTTGTGCGGGGTCGGGTCGGGTTGTTTAAGCATCAATCCCTATGCCCACAGCCCCCTCCGCAAGGCGACCCTTTTTCTATTTCGGCGTTCGGGTTCAATCGGGAGACACACTGAGGCCATCGGGAAATGGATCGAGGCGCTCGGGAATGTTTCACCCGCGCTCGGTGGTCGAACTGAGGTGATCGGGAAGTTCACCAGGCCGCTCGGGACGCTCGCAGGGTCGCTCGGGAGTGAGACTTTTTGCAAAAGTGCGTCTCCCGAGCGGCTTTGTGTCTCATCCGAGGACACAAGTTCGCGTCCCGAGCACAAAGGTGAGCCTCCCGACCAACAATGTTTGGGTCCCGACCGTGTTTTTGCGTGTTCCGAGCGACTCGGTGTCCCGTTTCTGGAATTTTTGCGTCCCAAATGTGGACGGGTGGTGGTCCTCGCGCGGCGAGGACCAGTCGCTCGCCGCGCGAGCGACTCCACCTTCGGCGAACCAGCCCCGCTCTTCCCGCGCAAGGATCTCCACCCGAAGCCCGCCTGAGCGAAGGCGTTAAAACCGCTCATCAACGCTCATCTTCGTTGATCCAAAAAGCTGGCGAAGAGCGGAGACGGGTGGGTTCATTCAAGTCACAGTTCATGTGACTCTTTCCTCATCAGCGTTTATCAGCGCGGATGAGCGGTTCAACCCCGGCCTCGGGGCTAATCCTGCGCCCAGAAATCGAGGACGAAGACGTCAGCCATCACCGGCCCGAGCACCTTGCCGAAGGCCTTGTGATCAGGATGCACGAGATACACGTCGCGATCCTTGTCGCTGGCGAAGCTGAGGACGAAGACGTGGGTGAAGCCCTTGTCGTGTTTCTCGGGGCTGACGTTGGTGCCCCATTCCAGCTTGTGGATGCCGGGAATCTTCTTCTTCAGATCGCGGAAGGCGCTCACCACCGCGTCGATCTGGGCCGGGGTCGCAGTGGCCTTGAACTTGAGGGAGACGACGTGTTGCAGGCGTTTCCCACCGGACTCCGCGCCGGACACCATGCCCGCGAGGCTGAAGGCGAGAAAAAAACCGAGAACCAATAGAATCATTTTCATTTCGTATGTTGAGTTTGAGCTGTGAGAGTAACACCGCGCCGGACAGTGGGCCAGGTTTGCGGCAGGCTGGACTCCGCCGGGCCACGGCGAAGCAAACCCACCATGACACCCTGGATGATCAATTCCTCCGCCGGGATGAGCTTCGGGTATTTCGGGTTTTCAGCGCGCAGGCAGGGGCGGCCCTTCTCCATGACGAAGGTCTTGAGCGTGCTTTCCCCGTCAATGAGCGCGGCCACCACTTCCCCGGAACACGGCTGCGGCCCGCGTTCGATGACGACGATGTCGCCCTCAAGTATGTGCCGGCCGATCATGGAATCGCCCTTGACCCGCAGCGCGAAGACCAGGGCGTGCGGACGAATGCCGAGGGTCTCGGCATCCACCGT